>JBLMZJ010000121.1:0-46594 GCA_050258735.1 Deltaproteobacteria bacterium
TATTTGTTCTGACCAGGCCCCGCTGGCGATTTGCTTGCCGTTTACTGTTATAACATTTCCAGCATCACAATAAGGCCTGAACCTTACCCAGTCATTGGCCTCAGCGCTATAATTCAGAGTAGTCGGATCAAAAGGAGGGGCTAAAACATCGGTTCCTTTTGAATCCGCCATTTCTAATCCGGTTAAATAAGGACCTATAGCACTATGCTGACGTGAAATCGTGTATTGGGTTGTTGAACCACCAGCCGAAGGGCTTACCTCAACAAAAATATCAGTTTCGATCGCTTGTGACCAGACACCACTGTTTACTGCCGTCCCGTTTACCTTTATTAGATTGCCCTCTTCACAAGAAGGCTTAACTTTTACTGAACTATTATCGTCAATATCATATTTCAAAATCTCTTGTTGAAAAATAGGCTGCAATTCGACCGGACCACCCGAATTTTTTATTTCTAGCCCGGTTAAATACACAACTTTTTCAACCATTCTAGTAACGTTAATAATATAGCTCTGCTCAATTTGTCCTGCTTTAACTTTTACGGTAACGGTGTTTGGTCCAACTTTCAAAGTAACTAAATATGAACCATTCACTAAAGGTTTATCATCTACGGTTATTACCGACTTGGTACTTGACGCGGTGGGTGTGACGGACAGGGTATTGACGGAGTATTCAACTGTAGCGCTATAATCAAAGGTCTTTTTGGCAAAGGCCGGAATCAAGGTGCCGCTGCTAATGACAAGACCACTCAGATATGGATTTGCTGGGTTTTCGTATACTTCCATTGCAACTAGGGAAGCCACGTCTGGGTTGATGGTCAGCCCTTCTCCCCCATCCACATTGAAGCGAACCCAGCGGGCTGGTTGAGCTTTAAAAGTTTTATCATCAGATTTGCTGGTACTCCCGGAAATACTAAAAAGTTGGGTCCACTGGGTGTTATCGGTGCTACCTAAGACAGCATATTTTTGCACATTGTACCGGCTGGCCCAGGACTCATCGATCCAGCCCATGTGGGTCAGAATAATATGGTCAATCCAGTAGTATTCACCCAGATCAACGGTCATACTAGCCGGGAGTTTTGTGGTCACCCAGCGCCGGACCGCCACATTTTTCTCACCATCCACCACCCACTTCGGGCTATATGGCAGAAGATACGAGCTGGCAGTCACCGGTTTGTTTAAAGCTATATCATCGCTCATGTTCTAAAACCGTCCCTTCTGAGCCTATTTCACGGGTTCATTTGGTTTTTACCGAGCCCCGTATAACCGGGCCCTACAAATATGTAGTAGTTGGTTTTGGGAATGGGCTGGGTCCCCTGGAGGTTGGGCAAGTTAAAGAGATTTTGACCATCTCCGCCAAAAGTATATTTGATTATCTCGAAGATTGGCCTATATTCGTCTTTGTTCAAACTTTGTCCATTACACGGCATCCACCCAGGTGGGAAACTTCTATCAAGGTCGGGAAATAATTCTATTTGCCCGGTATAGAATTCAGCTTCCTCAAAGTATCCCCTAACACAAATATAGTACTTACAGTTACCCCCTCGATCTGGCTCGGCTCCCCTTAAATCAGGTATTCTAAATTCATAACTACCCCCACCGAATTTGGTTCCAATCAACGAAAACAGCGCCGGATTGTCATTAACCTTTAACAAACGTCCATCACATAAGGTCAAATCGGGATGATCGGGTTGGTCGTTAAATGGAAAAACCTTGATTAAACCAAGCAAATATGACATTAACTGCCCCCCTTGATCTGTTAATTATTGGGATATTGCCAGTTTCGTAATATGTAATATTTTATTTTGTCGTTGGGCGATGCCGCCCTTAGATCCGGCAACCCAAAGACAATACCGCTTCCCCCAAACCTATTTCCAAGGACTGCAAATAAGCCTTCACTGACACCATCGTCAGCCCTTAAAAGGCTGCCGTCACAGGGCAACCAGTCTCCTGTACCAGGTTTATAGGGGAAAAGCTGTATAGTCCCGATGTAGTATTCATCCACTTGAAAACACCACCTTTAATTCAGCAATTCTATAAAAACGCACTGCGGTTTATTTTGTATTTTGAGCTGGGAGACAAAGAGCAATAAATCGAAAAGGATACGTATATTTAATCAGGAAATAAAATTAACCAATAATTAATTATAAATCCAATTCCACCAAAAAACACTGTACTAAAGTACAGTCTTCGGAAAAAGTTGTTAAACTGCATAGGTTATTTTAGAAGTGGCGTGTTGGCTTGAAGGTCTTATCCTTTGCTATCTGAAAAGTATTATAGTGAAGAAGTACTAAGCAGGTACATAATCTTATTATTCATAACCTATCGGTCTGCCTACTTCGCCCAACCGGCCGTCCAGGGCATCCTGGTAGAGCATCTTCAGCCATTTCAATTGGGTTTTGGATTGTTCCAAAGCGGCGAAGAGAATGTACAGGTTCACCCGGGAAATGTTATCGGCGATATGGTTTTCATAAACCCTTTGAAGGACTTGCACCCTGGTTTCCTGATCCTGCACCCGTTGGGCCAGTGCCCGCACGATATCTTCCTGATTTGCATGGCAAGTAAAGGCCATGGCAGCATATATGGGGTCATAGAAGTAATCGGTACGCAGGTACTGCTCCACTAAGAGGTTTTGAAATTCCGCTCTTCCACGATCGGTGATACGATAAACTGTACGATCCGGCCGCTTGCCGTCCCGCACCGTACTGGCCACCTCAATCAGACCTTTCTTTTCTAGTTGTTCCACCGCATAATAGAGGGAACCCTTCTGAAACTTAATATAACGGTCCATCTCCCGTTCTTTTACTATCTGCTGGATCTCATAGGGATGCTTCTCCCCCTCCATCAAGACTCCCAGGACTATCAGCTTCATAGACATCGTTATCTTCACCTCCCCTATGTGACGGGACCGGCCCGGTCCCGACCTGCAAACGCGCATTTCCCATCAGGATTATACAGATCAAGGCCAGCAGGACAGTTATCAGCGAGTATTGAAACACCTTGTCTATCGAGGCGGCCAGAATGGCCGTAAGTTTTTCCAGTACATTGGGCGGGATCTGCGCTCTGACCGCCGGCTGCAGCAGAAAGCGGCTGTCATTGACCGAGTTCAAAACATGCACCCCCGGGAAAGCATTTTTCATGCCGGAGATAAAGAGATGGCTTTGCACACTGCCGAATATGGAGATGCCCAGAGTCATGCCAATGGTGCGGAAAAAAGCGACTTGAGCGTTGGCCGAACCCCGCAGGTTGAAATCCAGATCGTGCACCGAGGACATTGCCAGCACCGGGAATGACACCCCCACCCCCATTCCGGTGATGATCATGTAGATAGTGACCATCCACCGCGGGGTAGCCGCTGACAGGCTGCCTAAAAGAGTTACCCCCAGCAATAACAGCAAGCCGGATATTAGCATGATATTGCGGTAAGAAGCCCTCCTGGTATTGGCCCCGCCCACCTGGCTGCCAGCCACCGAACCCAGCATCATGGGCATCAGAATAAATCCGGCTCCGGTGGCGCTGCCGCCGAATACCCCCTGCACATAGATCGGGATATACACCGTGCAGAGGATAAAGACCGCACCATAAAGCAAAGCCGTACCCTGACTGAAGGCAAAGAGCCGGTCCTTGAACAGTCCCAGCTGAATGACCGGGTCGGTCACCCGCCTTTCCACCCATAGAAATAGGATCAAACAAAGGATGAAGGAACCCAGTAAAACGATCAGCCTCGGCGACTCCCAGGTATGCCCCTTGGCTCCCAATTGCAGAGCCAGCATCAGGCTCAGTACCGAAGCCACCAACAGCACCGACCCCAACCAATCTATTTTCTGGGCACGGTGCTTCAGAGACTCATGGTAGAACTTGAAGAGCAGTAATAGAGAAATAAAGCCCAGCGGCATATTAACATAGAATACCCAGCGCCAGTTGGCATAATCGGTCAGATAAGCTCCCAGCAGCGGCCCAAAAATAGCCGAAAGGCCGAAAACAGCTCCGAACAGGCCGGAAACCCTGCCCCTTTCGGCAGGCGGAAAGATATCAAAGATGATAGTGAAAGCAATGGGCATCAAGGCCCCCCCGCCCAGTCCTTGCAGGCCCCGGTACAGAATAAGCTGGGTCATGTCCTGAGCCGTGCCGCAGAGCATTGAACCGGCAATGAACAACAACAGCCCGCTCAGGTAAAAAAGCTTACGGCCATACATATCGGAGAGTTTTCCCCAAATGGGCATACCCGCGACACTGGCTATCATATACGCCGAGGTCACCCAGACGAATTTGTCCATCCCCCCCAGCTCAGATACTATCGTTCCCATGGCAGTGGCTACGATGGTGTTATCCATCGAGGCCATCAGTATCCCCAATAGAAGCCCGCCGACTACTAGTCTCCGGTTATTGCCTTCCGACAAATCGATTCTCCTTCCCACAATATGTTTCACGTTAAACATCATACTGATTGCTAAAATTATTATAGTCAAATTTGACTATATGGGTCAAGGGTGTTGCCGCCCAGGGGGGCAGGTTTTAAATTCCTGTTAAATAACAATGGCAGGCGATATGATAAGGATGAAACATTTACCAGGCAGCTCAAGCATCATATGCATGGCCGCCCGACTCATTTTTACTACATAAGAGATATTCCCGCACTGATGCGTAGTAATAGGTGAAAGGGATCGGAGAGGGGGTGAAAGATTGGAATTCTCGCAGGTTGAACTAGTCCGGGGTATAAGAAATCAAGATTCTGCCGCCTATGAGTATATGATCGCCCGGTATTCGAAGACGATCTACTGCCTGGCTCATAATATTTTATCAAAGTCTCACAGCAAGGAAGACATCGAGGAATGCGTAGCTGACGTCTTTCTCGATGCCTGGATCAAGATAGGCGAGTTTGATGGAGAAAAGGCCAATTTCAGGACCTGGCTGTTGATACTTACCAAATATAAGGCGCTTACCTACCGCCGCAAAAAGGGTTTTAAAAAGGTAGTGAATATCGAAGATGTCGAACTGAAGGACGATAACAATCTGGAGAAATTGGTTCTGCTCAGACAGGATCAGGAACAGGTGATGGAAATAATCGATTCCTTTCAGGAGCCCGACCGGGAGATATTTATCCGCAGGTTCGTTCTGGGTGAGAAGATCAACGATCTGGCGAGGGCCTTCAATCTTTCCCGGACTGCCATAGACAACAGGCTGCTGCGAGGAAGGAAGATCATAAAGGAGGGGTTACAGCATGAATGAAGACAAACTGATCTCGATGCTGGGCAGTCTTGACGATGACTTGATAGATAATGTGATAGATGACCTTATGAAAGGAGTTGACTGCGATTTGGAGTCAATAAACAATAAGGCTATGCAAAAATTGGCCAAACACAACGGCAAGGCGAAACTGCGCCATCGCCTGCCCTATGTGGCCGCAGTATTGCTGTTGTTCGTTTGCATCAATACCGTTTATGCCGATGAGATATCCCAGGCCTTCAAGAGCTTCTTCAACAAGACCCCGGTATATGAAACTATGGTCGAAGGCAAAGCCTATTACCTGAAGGATCCTCAGGCACTAAGCAAGGACCTGACAATAGATAGCATGATGGTGGCGGAAGGCAGGATAGACATGAACCTCACTGCGGCGGACGCCTCTGCCCTGGAAAACATTAAGATAATCCCGAAAAACCAACCCGGTACTGAATACACCATGGGCGGCATCGGTCAGGATGGCGATAATAAATATTTCCTGTCGTTTATGAATGCTAAAGAACAGAACTACGATATCAAACCGTTCCAGGCCTTTGACCTGCAGATAGGCGGGAAAACCTATACGGTCTCGCTTGACGAAGCCAAGAGCCTGGGGAATTCCCCGAAGCTGGCCGCCAGCGATGCCACCGCCAATAAGATCGACCTGGTAACGGTCGGCGCCAACAGCATCGAGAAAAACGGTAAACAAGCGGTTCAGCTCATTGCAGCTTTTAAGAACCAAGATATGAAACTGGACGCTTTTGGTAAGCCAAAAACCATGTCGACCACAAACAACTTCGAAAATCTGGGCAAGGACGGCATGGTAGGTTCCGGGGGCGCACCCCGGCCAGAGCCTATCTATGCTACGGATCAAGCTGGAGCCCGGCACCAGTTGACGAAACCGGCCAACCCTAAGGCCTGGCCCATAACTACCTTTGATACCGACGCCTCGATAGACAGCAAACTAACGGTCAATGTGCCTGCCCTGCTGGCGACATATGAAAAGTCGGACGTTGCTCACATTACCGTCAATATCCCCAAGGAAGGAGAAAGAGCCCTTGATCATGAAGTAGATCTGTTCGCTCAGAAGGCAGTATTCAAGAACATCAAACGGCTTTCTCCAACCTCGGCGGAGTTGACCTTTGCGCTCAACACCGGAGCGGATGAAAACATCAAGATCAGTTGTTTTGACCTGAACGGTCCGGACATCAAAAAGTATACGGCAAAATTCAACGGTGATACTGCCGTCGTTACACTGGAGTTTGCCACAAAGGCCGATGCCTATGACGTCGATATCTCCTGGCCTACCTTCGTGATGAACGGCAACTGGACTATGAATTTGAAATAGTCCTTCCCTTATAAAACCGGCAGGGTTACCGCCCTGCCGGTTTTTTATCTTATTAAAGTGTCATTCTCCGAAAAACTCGCATACTTGTCATTGCGAGGAGCGAAGCGACGCGGCAATCTTTTTCTTGCCTGATGGTTGCTAACCCGACCAGTACTGCCGCTCATAAAGAATTATCTGTTCTGCATTAAGGCTACCCGCCGGTTTACATCATCCCAGTTGACCAGGTTCCACCAGGCTTCGATCCAGGCCGCCCGCTTGTTTTGGTACTTGAGGTAATAAGCGTGCTCCCATACATCCACGATCAGCAGCGGGACCGCTCCCCACTGAGTCAGGTCCTGGTGCTTTTCCGCCTGCAGCACCACCAGCTTTTCGAAGACCGGATTACAGGCCAATATGGCCCATCCTGAACCTTCCACCGCTACTGCGGAAGCCGTAAACAACTTTTTAAAGCTTTCAAAGGAACCGAATTCACGGTCGATCAAGGCCGCTACCGCCCCATTGGCCGGGCCTCCGCCACCCGGTTTCATGTTCTCCCAGAACATGGTGTGCAGGATATGGCCGGATCCGTGGAAGGCCAGTTCCCGTTCGATGTGTTTGATGAGAGCAAAATCGCCTTTTTCTATGGCTTCCGCCAATTTGCCCTCCGCGGCGTTCAGGCCATCGATATAGGCCTTGTGGTGCATATCATGGTGCAGTTTTACGGTTTCCTGATCATAAAAGGGCTCCAGCGCATCATAGGCATAAGGTAGATCCGGTAGAGTATGAGCCATTACCAACACTCCTTTTCCCTTAAAATTTACTGGTGATATATCCAGTCTAGCGTATCGTCGGTGCTTTCGCCAACTTACAAATCATTTATTCCTGACATATTTATGAGTTATATTGGGATTGCTGGTTTTTCTAGATTGGATCTCAAATTCTTTTAATGACGATATCAGCGGAGTCAGTTTGGCGTAGCCATAGTTCCTGGTATCAAAATCCGGGTAGCGTTTATTGAGCCGTTTGCCCACCTGGCCTAAAAACGCCCAGCCATCCTCATCTGATGTCTTCGTTATTATGGTTTTTAATGATGCTATTAAATCTTCTTTACTGGCCATGCTCTCTTTAGGGGCCACATGTTTTTCCGGTTTTTCTTCAACACTGGTTTCTTCTTGATTGGCAGTGTTGGCTGATAAAACCTCCAGATATTTAAACATCTCACAGGCTGCTATGAACGGCGCCGGCGTTTTCTTTTCACCCATACCCATAACAAACATGCCCGCTTCCCGCAAACGGGCAGCCAGCTTGGTAAAATCACTATCACTAGAAACGATGCAAAAACCATCCACACTGTTTGAATAGAGAATATCCATAGCATCGATTATCAACGCGGCATCGGTGGAATTTTTACCTGTAGTATAGGCATATTGCTGGATCGGGCTAATAGAATAATTAAGCAGCACTGTCTTCCACGATGATAATTGCGGTTTGGTCCAATCCCCGTAAATCCTCTTGTAGGTGGCGGTCCCGTGATTAGATATTTCATCAAATATGTATCCTATATATTTGTCCGATACATTGTCAGCATCGATCAAAACTGCAATCCGCCGGTCATTTCCCATGTGTTAATCCCCTTTCTATGTCACTTTTCCTGCAAGCAGGAGTCGTTCTATTTACTCCCCCTCTGCTGCAATTAACTACCTTCCCATTGAGATAGTTCTCTTTTAATTATAAGCCTATTCATGATGGGTAGTCTTAGTTAGCTGATCACCAACGACTGTGAAACAGAAGATGGCATTTTTCATACGCTAATTCCCTCTGCGGGTTATTTGCGTTCTTAATATTTTCTCCATCGGTTTGCCCTTTGCCAATTCGTCAACGAGTTTATCAAGCCAGCGGATTTTCTGCATAAGCGGGTCGTCGATTTGCTCCACGCGAACGCCGCAGATTACGCCCGTTATTTTCGCGGCGTTAGGGTTCATTTGCGGAGCTTCGGAGAATAATGTCTCAAAGTCAACGCCCTTTTCGATTTGTAACTGCAAACCCTGCTCATCATAGCCCGTGAGCCAATAAATTACGGTATCGACTTCTGCTTTCGTCCGTCCCTTGCGCTCGGCTTTTTTGATGTACAACGGATAGACGCTAGCGAATGAGGTCGTGAATATGCGTGGTTTCATAGCTTTCCAAGCCTCCATTTTACGGTGTCGGTGGAAAATAAATCGCCTTGCCATTGCAAGCTCAGTCATCACCTTTTCATTGCGAGCGCAGCGCGGCAATCTAAATCCTCATTGCCATAGATTGCTTCGCTATCGTTCGCAATGACATAACGGCTTCGTTGCGCATAACCTGTTAATGCTAAAAGTTGCGTATATAAAAGAGCCGGATTACTCCGACTCTTATTTCCAGCTCGACTATTCCTTATCCCCCAGCAGGTCATTCAGCTTCTCATGTAGCCCTGCCCCCGGGAATTCACTGGCCAGGATGTCCAGCCAAACCTCGTCATATTTCTCGCCGTTTATAATCTTGGCCTCCCGCAGCCGTCCGGCCACCTTGAAACCGCAGGCTTCATAACAGCGGATGGCTCGGGTGTTGAAGGAGTAGGGACGCAAATAGATATTGTTCAGATTTAAGATATTGAAGCCATAATCCAGCAGCAGCATGACCGCTTCCCGGCCATAACCCTGGCCAAGCAGATCTCGCTCGCCGATGAATATACCTATCTCCGCCTTGCGGTTGATATTGTCGATATTGACTATCCCGCAGTTGCCGATCAGCCGGTCATCCTCGACCAGCCTAATCCCAAACTCCGGCCGCTGCTCCTTAAGAGACTGGGCCAAAAACTCCCTTTCCCGTTCCAGACCGATATTAACACTGAAGGCGTTGAGATAGACAGAAATCTCCGGATCATTCAGCCAGCGGACATACAGCGGAGCGTCCTCGACGTTCATAGGGGCCAGGTAAACCCGTTCCCCTTCAATCTTTCTTATACCTTGCATATATGTACGCCTCCCTAATTTCCAATAGGTAAACAATATAATTTATTATATTTGAAGTATCTAGTTGGCTTAAATGGATTGGCATTTTATAAAAACATCTTTCGGACGAAATCCTTCCGGAGCATCGGCCAGATCCTTTGCAGCCGCAAAGCCGCAAACATCTGCACCAAGCCCTAATATCACTGAAGTTAAAGCGTTTTTCATCCTGTATCACTCTCTAATCTAGGTTATATGGATTGTACGAGGTTGTCGGGGCTAAGAAAGTCACCCGGTTGGCGGCCAGAATAACCGACGATATGGGCATAAGTACTATTCTGTTATGATATTGGTAATACGAAAACTTTTTAAACTCTTCTTAAAGGATTCATCCCATAACTCTTTCTCTGATTCTCGGTAACTCTGAATCAAGACCACTAACCTGTCATAGTTTGAAAATCTATATTCCCAAACTACCACTGGAGGGTTATTTCCCATCTGTCTGCGGTAATTAAACACAAGCGCAGTCATCCCATTTATGTTTTCAACTTTTGGCGTATACCAATCCAGCAATCTCGATCCTGTCAATTGTAAATCCTTAGTAGCAGCTTTTTTATTAGTTTCCGATATAGTATCGATTTCATCTTTTGTTGCAATATAGTTTACATAAAGCTTTGCATAATCTCCCGGAGTTCCTTTATATACATCCACCATAATTCGAGAATAGTGATCCAGCCCTTTTTGCATAACAACAAAACCGTCACTGTTCATTGGAAGTTTCATGATTTCACCAACTGCTTTAACAGCTTGCTTGCTATCTTTAGTCTGAGGTTGCATAGTATCAGGGATATCAAGGGTCCCAACATCAGGGATCACTAAACGAGCATAACCAATCTCTGGAGATGAAAGAGGCAAGGGAATCTTGGTAACATCATTAACCAATATAGCCTGTTTTTCTTGTTGTTCTACTGAGAAGAAAACAGACATAAACAATATTAGAAATGCTCCAATTGCTGCAGCCAACCATTTTTTCCATGATGGTTTACGTTTAATAACCATTACTATCATGCCAACAAAAGCAACAATAGTCATAAACAAGCCAATAAAGCTTATTAAAGCCCACATATGGCGTACCTCCCGAATGTTTCTAAGTGCGGATTAAATTCTATTAATGATTCTCTATAGGTATTAAGGATTATTTCAATTACCTGAGGCCCTTAATCGGTTTAAAAATTTATCCCATTCTTCATAATTCCAAATCTCTTCGAGTTCCTCTTGCCAAAATCTGTGCCATTGATTTGGCTGCATATGAGGCGCATATTTTTCAAAGAAACCATTCCCAGGTTCTCTATTTCTACTATTCACTACGATTGCAGATAACAATGGAATGTTATGTATTTCTGCATAATCGTTAATCTGAGTCAACCGCACAGGCAACCCTCTGGCAATAATACGTTTATCAAGTTCATTACTTAATTCTCCGTAGGTTATTATTTTCCGTTCCTTCGTCTTATTTACTAAGACTTCAGCAATTTCATATAATGTAACCATTCCATCAAAACCCCCATTTATGTTTTTACCTCAGTTCCAACTTCTCGAAATGAGGCTTAGGCCACTTCCATTGCCTACCCCACGGTCCGGAAAGCATATGCTTCACACATTCTTCAATTGATCTAATATGCTCAGGTCTTACTACTAATAAGTAATACCTGATTTGTTGACGGTTATATTTCATTATATATGCTCGGGCGTCTCCAAAGACTGGATTGTTATTGGGGAAATCAAACCTTCGAAAATAATCAACTAATGGCTGCCTATTTGCATGATTATAGATGATTAGGCTTTGTCCTTTTGAATAGTATTCCTCAATTTCAAGGGGGAAAGTGTATTTTGAACCATCAACTTGATAGTTATAACCATCAGTGTTCATCAAGATATTGTTGTCTGGATCTAAAAAAAGCAAATCACAATTTGAGAGCTTATTTAAGCTTTCTTGGAACCATTTGTCTCTATATAGTTTATCAGACTTCAGCAATTTCGAGTAAAATTCTGTACCTTTTGGAAACAACTTGCCTCTCTCTACCCTGTCAACACTACGTTCTTTTTCGATATGTACAATATTATTTAGCTCTTGATACAATTCCTGGTCACATTGCGTATATCCCTCATATTGATTTAACAAATAATCGGTAAGATTGCCTGCATTATCAACACCATCATCGGTAAGATACCAGTTAATCCCCAGGTTAAGCCCAGATTTACATAGATATCTAAGTAAACCGTATTTGCCAAAGTCACCAATATCTCCAATGAATCTATTTTGCACCTTCACTATTCTCCTTTAGAGGTGTTATGCTCTTATCATCTTTCGTATTTCTTCATGCTACAATAATAATAAAATTTTACATCTAATTGGTCGCCTGCTAAGCGACATTTTGGGAGGATCTTCGTATGCTTGATCATAAATGTCTATTTGAATTGCAGGAATATATAGATTTTCATCGTGAACAATCTAAGCAGTTTGAAGCTGTCTTTAGTACGATGATAGGGCATAACCCATACCCGGAAATAGAGGATTTTATCAAAAATAATCAAAAGCCGTTATTTAGCCAGATCTTATTTGGTTTAATTGACAAAAAGGGTGTTATAGACACTGAAATTTATCAAAAGGCTGGAATTGATCGCAGGCACTTTTCCAAAATACGATCCAACCCTAAATACCATCCCAGTAAAAATACTGTTGTTGCTTTGGCCATGGTTCTTGAACTCGATAAAAGTGATGCAGATGACCTATTAAGGGCTGCTGGTTACTCATTGTCAGATAGCAATATATTTGATTTAGTAATTCAGTTCTTTTTAGAGAACAAAATGTATGATATTCATGATATCAATCAAGCACTAGACTATTTCACTCTAAAGCCATTATTGGGGGAGCTAGAGCAATAGACTGATTTGGCAACATGCATTACGCCATAACCAAATTATTACACCTGGCTATATATAAACAGCATCAAACAATAACTAACTGTTTTCGCAGTCCATCATCGCCTGGTAGGCTTTAATCAATCTACCTCTGTTTTTAACCTATATAATTAGCTGGACCTGCGGCCTTGCTTAATTGACCCTTTTCAGCCCTTATGTTATTTTGATTATGAGGTAAAGGTAAGGAGTTGGTTGGTCCGATTCATTGTAATAATTGAATGAGTTGGAGCAGGATATTTAAAACAACGATGTGAATTTGAATAAACCCGTTAGCAGCCAATTTAATGTGGTTTATTTGTGATGTGTTGTTTTAAGTATTCTGAGCAGAAAGGTAGGTAACGTCTCAGAATTCTGGGGCGTTTTTTATTTCACCTATTTTTACTTTACCTCAAAGCTGTAAGCCCATTAATTATGAAGGAGATGTGCAGAATGAGAATTATCAATAACAACAAGCTCGACTTAAGTAAGCTTAGAGATTCCATAGCCAGGCCTGCTCTGTATACCAAAAGTACTCACCGTTTTTGGGACGATGACCATATATCCGCTCAGATGCTCGCCCTGCATCTTGACCCTGAGGTGGAAGCTGCCAGCAGGACACATGAAACCATAGATGCCGAAGCAGCTTTTATCATTAAGGAAACCGGTATGGACGGCAGTACAACCGTGCTTGATCTGGGCTGCGGGCCCGGGCTCTATGTAAAAAGATTTGCCCAAACCGGTGCCCGGGTCACCGGTATCGATATGTCAGCCAGATCCTTGAACTATGCCGAGGCCACCATCAAATCCGGTTATGACTACGTCAATTTCTTAAATATGAATTATCTGGAGTTGGATATGGACAATACCTTTGATGTGGTTACTCTGATTTACTATGACTTCTGTGTGTTAAAGCCAGATGAGCAAAGGCTCCTTCTGAAGGCTGTGCATAAGGCTCTGAAGCGGGATGGGGTCTTCATTCTGGACGTGATCACTGCCAATAGAAGTATTGAAGAAAATACCGCGGTCAGTATTTACGAAGGCGGTTTTTGGAGTCCCAAACCGCATATGGAGATCTGTAATACTTTCGTCTGCAGCGATCCATTGGTGGAAACAGTCCAGTATACGATCATTGACGAAGAAGGAGAAATCAGGGTCACCCGCTTTTATAACCATCATTTCAGTCTGGAGCAGCTGGCCAAACTCTTTGCAGAATGCGGTTTTGTCATTGATGGGATCTTCAATAACCTACAGGGTGATACATTTACTGCGGATAGTGATACTCTGGGGATATTAGCGAGGAGGAGTTAAACAACCCGCAAAATAAATGAAGACCGGGATGGTTATGATAAATTGCCGCGTCACTGCGCTACTCGCAATGACAAGCTCGCAATGACGGGTTTGCCTCCCTGCACCGGTCGCCGACAGTTGTATTGACTTTACCCGGCGATATGTTAGGCTACATATAGCTTCCAGGGCCGGCAAATATAACCTTCGTACCATTAATAATGGTGAATCCCGATTAGGCTATATTTAGCCATGATTATCATGACTATATTGCACATCCACGGTACTCTAGTCTATCTGGGCCTGATAATGGGAGATAAAACAAATAAGATTACCAGATAGAAACCAAGGGGGATTAAGTTTGAAAGCAATTGTATGCAAGAAATACGGGCCTCCGGAGGTTCTCCAGTTGGTTGAAGCAGAGAAACCCATACCCGGTGATAACGAGGTGCTGGTAAGAATTGAGGCAACGGTAGCGGCTCCACCGGACTGTGCTTTTCGAAAAGGCGACCCTTTTATTTCGCGCTTTTTTACGGGACTGACCCGCCCTGGAAAAATCCCCGGAGACGTTCTGTCTGGAGTTATAGAAAAGGCAGGCAGCCGTGTAACGTTATTTAAAGCAGGTGATGCAATTTACGGGTCCTCCGGCATTAATATGGGCACTAATGCTGAATACATCGTACTGCAGGAAAAAGAAGCGCTTGCCATTATACCGGCAAGTGTCACATTTGCAGAGGCCGCGGCCATCAGCGAAGGTTCGCTTACCGCGTTGCCTTTTCTTAGAGACGGCGGGAAAATTAAAACAGGCCAAAAAATTCTAATTATCGGCGCTTCTGGGGGGATCGGCGTGTATGCGGTGCAGCTTGCGAAATATTTCGGGGCTGATGTCACTGCAGTCTGCGGTCCCACCAATTTAAAGCTGGTTAAGTCTATTGGAGCTGATAGAGCCATCGACTACACCAAGGAAGACTATACGAAATCCGGTGAAAAGTACGACATTGTTTTTGACGCCGTTTCAAAAAACTCGTTTTCCGGATGCAGAAAAATACTAGCGACGGATGGGATATATCTTAATACCGTTCCTTCATTGAATATCATGCTGAATATGTTATGGACCTCATGGTTCAGAAGCATAAAGGCTGTGTTCATGGCCACCGGTTTACGTAAGCCTGCCGAGAAAAAAGAGGACCTGGCTTTTCTGAATCGACTGATAGAATCAGGAAAGCTGCGGGCCATCATTGACAGAACATACTCATTGGAGCAAATGGCGGAAGCGCACAGGTACGTGGAAACGGGACATAAAAAAGGAAGCGTGGCTGTCCTTATACATCAATAACATTACAACCAGTGAGAGCCGTCAAGGCTGCCCCCGGTGAGCTGTACCAATCCTCAGTTATTATATTGACTTTACCAGGCGATATGTTAGGCTACATATAGTTTTAATTACTAGACCAACAGTTATTGTAAGTTTTTTGGAAGGATTGGACTTATGCTTTACTACTTAAGGTGTTTTCTAATTGCCATCTATCTATTTCTAGTTGGTGCGGTGGGCATCCTGGTTTGCCTGGCCAGACCATTTCATCCCGATAATACTCGGTGGTTTGCCCGCATCTATTCCTGGGGCGGGGCGGCCATACTGGGCATAAAAATCAGGAGGCACAACTATGGCAGTCTAAAAAACATCGGGCCCTGTGTATATGTAGTAAACCACCAACATAATTTCGATCTGTTCATCTGTGGACGGGTAGTCGCCAAACGCACGGTTACCGTGGGCAAAAAGAGCCTGCGTTGGCTGCCCTTTTTTGGACAATTGTACTGGCTGGCGGGCAATGTGCTGATCGATAGGGAAAACCGTAAGCGCTCACATGCTACCGTCAAGGCCTCAACCCAAGCCCTGACCACTAAGAACACCTCCATCTGGGTATTTGCCGAAGGCACCCGCAACCGGGGAAGAAACCTGCTGCCCTTCAAGAAAGGCGCCTTTCAAATGGCCATTGAAGCCGGGGTGCCCATCATCCCCATCTGCGTCAGCAGTTATGTGCGAAACATGGACCTGCACCGCCTGAAAAGCGGTATTGCAGATATCAGGGTCCTGCCTCCCATAATGACCGACCGGCTGACCATGGAAGATATACCCCAGATTATGAAGCAATGCTGGGAAAACATGAAGGAAACCATCGAGGCCATGGACCGGTCGGTTTACTCGGTGGGATAATCTTTACTCATCTTAATCAAAAAAAATTTATCAATGTTATACTGAGGCCAGATCATTTGCATTTCTTTAATCAAAATTCATTTCGACAGCCGCAATTTTGATAATTCACCTTATATTCGGTAGAAACTATACTATCAGCACAATAACCCTTTATTGGGCTGTGGTTTATCATAATAATGAGGAAGGTGCTTCTTATCATAAAATATATCGTTTTTGACTTTGACGGCACCCTGGTCGATTCGCTGGATATCATCATTACGGGCTATAATCAGATGGCGGCCAAATACCGGTCCAAACAGATCCTGCCCGAGGATCTATTTATGCTGAAGGGTATGACCATTGCCGAGCGCTGCAAGTTCCTCAGTTTCAGGTTGTACATGTTCCCCCTCGCCGCTCTGGATATTTACAGGCTCTACCGGCAATCGCTGAAGGACCTGCATTTTTATACGGGCATGAAGGATCTTTTGATCGACCTGCACGAGCGGGGCTTCAGGCTAGGAGTCATTTCCACCAATTCGGAACATAACATCAGGGAGTTCATGAGCCGCAACGGGATCGATTTCATCGACGACATGCACTGTTCCAACAACATTTTCGGCAAGGACAAGGACATCAAAAAGTTCCTCAAGGCCAACAAGCTCCAGAAATCAGAGATGATCTATGTGGGGGACGAGGTGCGGGACATCGTGGCCTGTAAGAAAAATGGAGTCAAGGTCATCTGGGTGAGTTGGGGTTATGATGATATCGAAAACGTCAAGAAAGTAAATCCGGACTACGTGGTCGATAGCCCGGATGAGATCATTCACTGTATTCAAGCTTAGCTTTTCGTGACTAAACCTTCAGTGTCTTCTGTTGGCTCGGGATATCATGACTAGATCCGTTGAGCCTTTTCCTCCATTATCTTTTGCCCCAATCCGTTTGGATCGGGGTCCATGATGAGTTCAGGCCGGGGCCGTCCGCTGGCGGTGATGAGCAGAGCGGGGGCATGAGTCGGAAAACCCGGTTTGGGCGGCACCGGGCCTACACCCAGTTCAGCATTGATCACCTCTACACTCTGGATATCCCGCCAGTTCAGAACCAGATCCCTTACCGTCCCGTGATAAATGAAACTTGTATCGGTATATTCATACTTTTTACTGCTGAACATGGGCCAGCGTATCAGGGCTTTGACCGTCCAGTATATCCAGTAGAGCATTATACTGAAAACATAAGTCAGGGCAGCGATTATGAAGATCAATGAAGGAGCCCCCATATTTCTGAAGGTCTCCTGGTCGCTCATGCCCAGGGCCAAGGTGCCAGCCAGGGC
Organism: Deltaproteobacteria bacterium; assembly: GCA_050258735.1. GTDB lineage: Bacteria > Bacillota > Syntrophomonadia > Syntrophomonadales > Syntrophomonadaceae > Syntrophomonas_A. The sequence goes on from JBLMZJ010000121.1 coordinate 17,283, forward strand.
CAGGATCACGATAGGGAAGAACTCCAGGTTGGCGAGGGCATACTGTGCGTCTCCGAAACGGACCCGATCCGCCATGCCTACCAGGCTGCGCCAGAAGATGAAGAGCAGAACGGTAAAAAGAGCGATGAGAAGGATGGCTCCGGCCAGGGCTCCGCTGCCGTCGATATATCCCTTTACAAAGGCCAAGATCAGCGCAGCCAGTGCTATCGTTCCAAAAAACGCCGATTCAGCTTTGCCGATGGCATAAAGCTTCTGGGAACGTCCACAGATCACACGGGCTCCCAGCAGGAAAAAGTAGAGGATCGATGCGCCAAAGAGCACTGCTGCCAGCCACCCCGCCAACTCTCCTGGTTTGGTCACCATCTGCATGAACCACTCGTGATCCAGGATTGCGGAGACGGCGATAATAACCGTCACGATCGCCAGATATAATCTCATGGTTTGCTCCTTCCCAACAGCTTTATTAGAAATTACTTATAACTACGTCCAAATTATACTAATTATACTCTGCAGCCTGAAAAATGACTATGATCTGACATCGAAGAGCCGTCCCCCGACCGGTTGCAAGGCCGTCTGCAGCATATTACTGCTTGAATAATTGATGTATCATGATATTATTATATTTTTTAGAAGAACGATGAACCTTTTGCCCCCTGACTTTGTCATTATAATCAGGGCGGCAAGAGAACGATGCATGTTGCAAATACTCTGTTGAGAAACGATAATGAGGTATCCTCCTTGAATGACACGAGGTTTTTAGAACTGCTGCATAAAGAAGAAGGCAAGCTCTTTCGCGTAGCCCTGGCTATACTGGGCAGTGAAAATGATGCCTGGGACGCTCTGCAGCAATCGGTCGAACAAGCCTGGCGCAGCCGGAAGACCCTGCGGGGTTCGGATGCCGCTTTTCCTGCCTGGATGAAGAAGATCGCTGTAAATTGCAGTATCAACCTGCTGCACCGGCGAGAGCGGGTGATCCCGGTAGACCCCCAGGCCTTGCCGGTAATGATGCAGGATGGACCATCGCCGGACGCGGCCATGATCTGGCAGCTGGTGGGAGAGCTGGGCCCCGAGTTTCGCAAAGTGATCGCCCTCCGCTACCTCGGAGATCTTTCCCTGGAGGAGACCGCCCGGGCTTTGAATATCCCGCCGGGAACAGTAAAATCACGCCTCCATACGGCGCATAAACGTTTAAAAGAGATGCTGGACGATAAAGAAAAGAAAGGAGCAGGTCAAATCGATGCAGGACTCTAACCTTGAGAAAGACAACCATATTGATCAGGCCCTGCGGGATTGGGCGGAAGCCGGCACCCTGCCGCCAGAACGGTCATTCCAATTGGAGCGCCTGGTCTACCAGATGTCGCATCAGAACCGGCGAAACGCTACTGTTTCGGTCTTGCGGGGGACCATAGCTGCTATTGCTGCCTATATTACCATGTTATTTTTGGCCTGCCCTGCCGCCGGGAGTATCATACCCGCAGCCGAGGTCCTGGCCAGGCACCAGGCGCCCCCTCTCTCTATCGCCGTAGAACAGGTAGCATACCATCCAGTGCTGCCGGCAGCAGATATCATAAGTATTTCGATCTTGAAAGGAGCCAGATCATGAAACAATTCCTGGAGTGGGCCAAAGAACTCATATCCATCGTCATAATCGCCTTCATTCTGGCTATGCTGCTCCGGACCTTCATTATCGAAGGCCGTGTCGTACCGACCGGGTCCATGCTACCTACCATAAAGCTGGGCGATCGTTTGCTGGTCAACAAGTTCATCTATTATTTCAAGAAACCGACCCGGGGCGATATCGTGGTCTTCAAGCCGCCGGAAGTGCTGAACGCCAAATATGATTATGTAAAGCGTGTTATCGGTCTGCCAGGGGATAAGATCGAAATCAAGGACAGTAAGCTTTATATCAATGATAAGGAGATCCAGGAGCCCTATATCGCCCAGCCTATGAGCCAGGATTTCGGCCCGGTAACTGTTCCGGAAAACAGCCTGCTGGTCATGGGAGACAACCGCAATGCCAGCTACGACAGCAGATATTGGCCGGCCTGGCTGACCCAGGACCGCCTGATAGGTAAGGCCTTTTGCATCTACTGGCCGGTGGATGACCTGACGCTGCTGCAGCGGCAAACATCCCTGATCACCAACGGTTTCCCGGTAATCGGCGATACTCCGATTACCATGTACATAGGATAGGAGAACGCTATGGGCATCCTCACAACAGTTTTGATAACCATCCTGATCATAAATGTCATTGTGCTGGCTCATGAATGGGGGCATTATCTGGCAGCCCGGCAGGCAGACGTTCCGGTGCAGGAATTCTCGATCGGATTCGGCTGGAGGCTGTTTGCCCTCCGCCGCCGGGAAACAGTCTATTCCCTGCGCATCCTTCCTCTGGGCGGCTATGTGCTGCTGGATCTCCCTGAAACGAATGATAACTCAACTGCCAGCTATACTCCGGGAAAGAAGATAACGGTCGCTCTGGGCGGCCCCTTGATGAATCTCGGCCTGGCTCTGCTGATATTCATTGGCATCTATTGCGGTGTGGGCATGCCACACTATTCCAACCAGCCGGTCATTGGCCGGGTAATAGATAAAATGCCGGCCGGTGAGGCCGGTATCCACACGGGCGATATCGTTTTGTCGGTAAACCAGCACCCGGTAAATAAATGGACCGATCTGACCCGCCTGCTTGGGTCGGTGGCTCCGGAAAGCTCCTGTTCTCTGGTGTTGCAGCGGGGTGACAAAACCATCTCCTGCCGCCTGACCCCCACTCGGGATGAAAACTCCGGTCGGACAGTGATGGGAGTGGAACCCGAGTTGTCCTATGAGAGAAAAGACCTGCCGCAGGCATTGGCCATCGGATTCACGCAGACCTTCCGGTCATGTCTGGCCATTATTTCCGGTCTGGCGGGATTAGTTACCGGTGCCGAATCTATGGGCAGTATGGCGGGACCGATCGGTCTGGCCGGTATGGTGGGAGACAGGCTGGCTTTCGGCTGGCTGGAACTCTTAGGATTCACGGCTTTTCTATCCATCAACCTGGGCATCTTCAACCTCCTGCCCATTCCTTTCCTGGACGGAGGACGCATACTGCTGGCCGCCATTGAGGCTTTCCGCCGCCGAGCCCTCGACCCGGAGAAAGAGGCCGTGCTGCATTGGCTGGGCCTGGCTTTTCTCATGGTCCTGATGCTTTATGCCAGCTATCAGGATATAGTCAGGCTGCTTTAAAGCTTCGGTTACTTGTCAATGCTCCGGTGCTGGCATTTGCTGCAATAACCGTAGACCTCGAACTGGTGCTGTACTACCTCAAAATCGGCTTCCTGCAGGGCCGTCTCCAGGGCCGGGGCCATCGGGCACTGCACCAGGTCCCTTATCTCCCCGCACTGCAGACAGATAAGGTGATGGTGGTGGTCCACCCCGGCCATTTCGTAACGTGCTTTGCCATCGGCAAAACTGGATCGAATTATCATACCTTGTTCACTGAGGGTGTCCAGGTTGCGGTAAACCGTGCCCAGGCTGATATTGGGCTGACTCATCCGGGCCTTCTGGTAGATTTCCTCCGCACTCATATGTTCAGGACTGGCCGCCAGCAGATCCAGGATGGCCTGCCGTTGCTTGCTGTTGCGAATGGTGCGGCTCGATGAATTTTCCCTGCTCATATCCAACACTTCCTTATTTGCTGCCATCGCTCGCTAGTTGGGCTGCAGTTGACGACCCAAAACACTTAAAAAGAAGATGACTGCCGCACAGAGAACGATAGTGGCTCCGCTGGCAGTTCCCCAGTAATAGGACAGGATCAACCCGGTGATACCGGAGACTATAGCAATAATTAATGACAGCACATGATACTGCCGCATGCTGGATGCCAGATTTCGGGCGGCGGCGGCCGGCAGTACCAGCAATGAACTGATGATCAGTATCCCCACCCACTGGATAGACACCGTAACGACCAACGCCAGGAGCAAGCTGAAGGCGATCTCCAACGCCCGCACCTGCCTGCCGCGGCTGCGCGCCAGGGTAGAGTTGACACTGACCAGCAGCAGACCGTTGAAGAACAATAGCCAAAAGATCGATACCACGGCCAGAACCGCTAGCAGCAGCATGATCTCGCGTTCCTGGATAGAAAGCAGATCGCCAATCAGGAAATTGGAGTAACGGGCAAAACCGCCGCCCCGGGATAGTATAACGATTCCTAATGCTACCGCGGTGGATGAAAACACCCCTATGATAGTATCGGGTGAACTGCGGGCACTCTGTTTGATCAGGGAGATGCCCAGAGCCAGCAGTATAGAAAATGCGATCATAGCCCCCAGGGGATCGCGCATACCCAGCAGCACACCCAGGGCGATGCCAGTCAGGGCCGAATGCCCGATGGCATCGGAGAAAAAGGCCATACGGTTATTGACCACCATAGTACCCATCAACCCAAACAGCGGGCAGACCAGGATCACTCCCAGCAGGGCATTTTGCATGAAATGATACTGCATCCATTCAAAGGGCAGCAGCCATTGCAGTGCATTAATGACGGTTTCCATGGCCTACCCCCCAATCTATCTTCTGGGCTACCGGTTCCGGGCGGGGGGCAATACCCTCCAGGGAAACCAGCCCGAAGCTCTTGATCACCTCAGGATCAGTGAATACCGCGTGCGGTGTACCCACCAACCGGATGGAGCGGTTGAGAAAAACCACCCGGTCCGCATACCGGGCCACCAGGCCCAGGTCATGGGAAACCAGGATGATGGAAAGGTCGTTCTGCATGCGCAGATTCGATACCAGATCATAGAACAGTTCGAGCCCGCGCTGATCGACGCCGGAGACCGGTTCATCCAGCAGCAGGAGGTCAGGCATGGGGTCAAGGGCCAGGGCCAGCAGGACCCGCTGCAGTTCCCCGCCGGAGAGATCCCCCAAACGCCGGAACAGCAAGTGTTCCGCCTGTACCCGGGCCAGTTGATAGGCGGCATGTCTTTGCATTTTTTTGCCGGCTCCCAGCCATACCGGCCTGCGGCGCCTGGCTGCTGCAAAGAGATCTGAAACGCAAAGGGGCGAACCCGGATCAAACTCCAGCTGCTGCGGGACATAGCCGATGACCGGCTTCACGCTGTCACCGCCGATGGCATTGAGATAACTGAGCCGTCCACTATGGCTTATATCGCCCAGGATAGCCTTGAGAAGCGTGCTCTTGCCGGCTCCGTTGGGGCCGATCAGGGCGGTCAGCTCGCCGCAGTGGATGTGGAGATCGACATGATCCAGGATCACGGTTTTGCCCCGGACCACCCCCAGGTCCTCGATGGTCGTACAGCAGAGCCCGCAGGCCTGGCGTTTATTGTATCCGTTTTTAACTTCTCCGGTCACTACTTTAACGCCTCTTTCAGTGTCCGCAGATTCTGCGTCATGATCTTTATATAGGCATCCGGCTGGTCCGGTCCGGTCACCCCGGGATCCAGACTATAAACCCTGGCTCCTGTCTCATCAGCTATGGAGCGGGCCGCACTCGCCAGGTATTGCGGCTCGGCAAAGAGTGCCCGGGTACCGGATCTTTTAACTATTGTTATGGTCTTGGCCAGTTCAGCCGCGGAAGGTGCAGAACCCGGTTCCCGCTCGATGACGGCAACTATTTTCAGGTCAAATTCCTGGGCGAAGTAAGGAAAGGCCTCGTGGAAGGTCACGATATTACGATCCTTCAAGCCGTCCAGTTCCTGGTGCATCTCATCCCGGAGTACCTTCACCTTGGTGATATAGGCCTGCCCATTGCTGCGGTATTGGTCAGCATTTGGGGGATCTGCCTGAGCCAACTGCTCGCTTACATTCTCGATCTCTTTTATATACAGACTGGGACTGACCCATACATGCGGATTGTCGCCCTGGTTCCCGGACCCTTTGATGAGCTTGATCCCCCGGGCCGCCTCGATTATTTTCAGGTCAGGCTGCTGGTGGATGACCTTGTCCATAAAGGCTTCGGCCCCCCCTCCGTTGACCACAAAATAGCTGGCCTCTTCCAGGGTTTTGATATCCTCGGGGCTGAGCTGATAATCGTGCAGGCAGCCGGTCTGCGGTCTGGTCATGTTGACCACTTTGATCCCGGGTACGCCCTCACAGACATTGCGGGTCAGGATATAGACGGGATAGAATGAGGCGACGATCACCTTTTCTCCAGGTTTTTCGGACTCGTTATGCGAAGGGACCGCCGCCTGCCGACTGCAGCCGCCCAGCAGCAGGACCAGGAGCAGCAGGGGCACGATTGCCTTAAAACGACTGGCACATCTTGGTTTTTGTATGTTAAAGGTTTTGGCTCTCTCTTGCATGAAATGATTGACCCCCTATGTCAATAACGATAACTATTACTATTATTATCTTATTTGTATAACTCCATACCGGGAAAGTCAAGGAAAATTGTAATGAAGCGGTTTTGGACTAGACCCTGCAATTAAACTAGCCAACGTTATTTCGATCAATCCGTGGAATTCGCGACATACTAGCGATAATCTACTATGTTATAATGGCATTGTGGAAGGAGTCAGACTCGAGCCGTTTCGGACGTTCAGATCAGCGGGCGCATTATGCGCAGCACTGACCCCTTGGGAAGGCTACTTCCACTATAAGGTTCACCGTTTCCCTCTTGGGCAAATATTGCCCTTTGAGACGAAGCCATGGTGAATCTATGCAGAACCTGTTGCGCCGGAAGGCTTTGAACCGTTTTGGTTCATCGACCCCGGAGTTCCAACAGGTTCTTTGTTTAATGCCCATCATAACCATGGTTTCCGTGGGAAGCTCCAGTGTCTTATTTAGCGGTAGCTCATCCTAATCAAAAATTATATGGCTGGGGGTTGTTTAGTTTTTTCACATTCCCAAATAATTGTATAACATCAACATTGGACCTATACCAATCTGGTGTTCGTAAACTAGAATCATAAACCCCCGCATGATTTGCACAGGTATTTAAATTGTACTGTATATCCTGCCAATACCATTTTCGGAGGGTTGAACCTTTTTCTTCTATTTTGCTTCCCGAGTCCTGATAAAAGATGTATTTGATTCTAACACTAACTAATCCCCCCGTATATTCACAAATCGTATCCTTGGACACGAGAAAATAGGCTTTTATTTTAAGTTTGTTCGCTATTGCATCGGAGATATATGTTTCAATATTACACTTAGTCAATTCACTTTCTCCCAAAACGCTATAACAATTACGTTTGTATTCTTGAATATATGCAGCATTTTTAAGCATTGTATAATCAACTGACGAGAGATCGTTTAACTTATAAACAATCTTCAAATAGGAATCAATTGGTGCAAATCTATTTCCCAAATCGCCAAATTTACCATGGAATGTTTCTATATTACCAGTACTGCCTTGTATATATGTATTAGGATAACTCTGAAGCCTGTTAATATCCTCCGGAGTCAGCGACTTTTGAATCTTTTCTTCATTCGGAAGTAAGCCTTTTGATATGGTTGGTTGACCCGTTTGTACAGAAGGGATATATATTACTTCCGCACCTAATGCTTCACCTACAAACCGAAGCGGCACCATTGTTCGCCCTCCGATTATTGCAGCTGGAGTGTCAAGAACAACTTCGTTACCGTTTACCATGGCTTTAGTTGACCCAATCGTAAGTTCAACCTTCTTGTTTCCGCAGATTGTGACCTTGTTGCTTGTCGAATTCCACTCCACCGTTGCACCTAATGCCTCTGAAATAACCCTGAATGGAACCATTGTATGCCCGTCAAATATGGTGGGGGGCTGGTCAAAATTGACCTGGGTTCCATTCACCTTAACCGTAAGTTGTGATCCATCATTGATTACCTGTACTGTTTGTGCCGCGTTAATTGGTATGGCAAGGCCTATTATTATCAGGATCACAAGAAGGCCTACTTTACTAAACTTCCATTTCATTTGTTATCCCCCAAACTAAAAAGAATCTTTGTATTTCTTCATCCATCAAAGATACATTCTACCTAATTAACCATACTCCTGCAGGTAATTATTATATAGTAAACTCGCTTTCGAACTGATTGCTCAATAAGCCTATTGCACATCTTAAACACACTACGCACTAGCAGCCCATTCAGAAAACGCAACAACCACCGGTTAAATCGGCGGTTGTTGCGGTCTAAGGTGAAAACCATTTATGCAATCGGTCAAGTTCGAACCAGATATACTATTAAGGAAATCAGCAGTAACCAGATCAGGATCACCATCGCTATCCCCGCCCAACTGCTGGGGCGTTCGGAGATAGACCGGGCCCGGACCCGTGATTCCTGCATGACTTCGGCAGGGATCATCCGGATGGCCAGCCAGAGGCCGGCGGGAATCAGGATGAGATCATCGAGGTAGCCCAACACCGGGATAAAATCGGGGATAAGGTCGATCGGACTCAGGGCATAAGCCACTATTAAGGCGGCGAATCCCTTGGCATACCAGGGCGTGCGCGGATCACGGCAGGCCAGGTACAAGGCATAGATCTCCGCCTTAAGCCGCCCGGCCCATTGTTTCACCTTCCCCATCAGGTATCAACCCTCCCGCATAATACTCCGCTCTGTTATACCATTCTTCCCGTCCTGGATCTAAAAGTTGTGTTCCAGCCAATTCCTTATTTCATCACGGACGGCCCGGAATGAAGCCAGTATCTCTTCCTCGGTGCCTTCTGTTGCCGCTGAACTGAAACTGTGATGCATGACCTCTTTCCCCGGAAAATAGGGGCAGGTCTCCCGGGCTTTATCGCAGACGGTAACCACCCGGTCAAATATGACATCCTTGAACCCATCTATGCTCTTGGCGTAATGGCCGGACATGTCCACCCCCAGCTCCCCCATTACCCGGATAGCATAGGAGCTTACCTCACCGGGGACGACCCCCGCACTGAATACTTCATAGCGATCTCCGGCCAGCATCCTGAGCAGTGCCTCCGCCAATTGTGACCGTCCGGAATTGCCGTTACATATAAAAAGAACCTTTGCCTTATCAATCATGGCTGCGATCCGCTCCCCTTTGCTGACAGCCCTGTCAGCCTCACTATGGTTCATTTATGGTTTTTCAAACACCTTGAGATACTTACCGAAACCGGCCTTTTCCATCTCTTCCCGGGGAATGAACCGCAGAGCGGCTGAGTTTATGCAGTAACGCAAACCCCCAGGCTGCGGCCCGTCGGTAAAAACGTGACCCAAATGCGAATCGGCCTCCCGGCTGCGCACCTCAATGCGGTACATGCCGTGGCTGAGATCACGCTTGACTTCCAAATTCCCGGCATTCAAAGGCTGGGTGAAACTAGGCCAGCCGCAGCCAGATTCAAACTTATCCAGTGAACTGAACAGCGGCTCACCGGATACTATGTCCACATAAATGCCCTCCCGCTCATTATTCCAGTATTCATTGCGAAAAGGCGGCTCGGTGGCATTGTTCTGGGTAACATCATACTGCAGCTTGGTGAGCCGCTGGGCCAGTTCCGCCTGATCTTTATATATCGATTTTTTTACCGGCCGGTCCAGCGGCAGGGCTTCACCAAACTCATACCAGGTATTGTCGATAAAGGCCTGACGACCCGAGCCGCTCCGATAGATCCGGTACTGGGCCGGGTTCTTGATATGGTATCCCTGATGATAGTCTTCGGCCGGATAAAAATGTCCTGCCGGTATGATCTCGGTCATTATCCGGCTGGAAAACAACCCGCTGTGTTCCAAAACGTTGCGGGAAAGATCCGCAGCCTGACGCTGTTCATCACTATGATAAAAAACAGCGGTCCGGTAGGAAGACCCGCGGTCGGCAAACTGCCCACCCGCATCAGTGGGATCGACTTGCCGCCAAAAGGTCTCCAGAAGTTTCTCATAGGAGACCCTGTCCGGGTCAAAGGTTATCTGTACTGCCTCATAATGTCCGGTAATGCCAGAGCAGACCTCGGAATAAGTGGGATTAACCCGATGTCCCCCGGTGTATCCGGATATCACTTTTATCACACCATCCAGAGCTTCAAAGGGAGCGACCATGCACCAAAAGCACCCGCCGGCAAAAGTAGCCAGTTCAAATTGGTCCTGCTTCTCTATCATCTTCGACCTCCGATCTGCTCCGGGGATTTATTCCCCGATCCCTCTTATTATGCCCCGGTGATGCTTGAAATCCGCAATATTCTGTTATAATAAGGTATCTCATATTGGAAAGGAGAAATCAAGTGAGTCAAAACCCGATAGTAACTATAACCATGGATAACGATGCCGTAATCAGGATCGAGTTGGATCCGCAGGCGGCTCCGCAGACCGTAGATAACTTCGTTAAGCTGGTGGAACAGGGCTTTTATGATGGTCTGATCTTTCACCGGGTCATCCCCGGGTTTATGGTCCAGGGCGGTTGCCCGCAGGGGACCGGAGTAGGCGGACCCGGGCACAGCATCAAGGGTGAGTTTGCATCAAATGGTTTCAATAACCCCTTAAAGCATGGTCGTGGAGTCATCTCCATGGCCCGTACCGCCAACCCCAACTCCGCTGGCTCCCAGTTTTTCATTATGGTGGCCGCTGCCCCGCATCTGGACGGCGATTATGCCGCCTTCGGCAAGGTGACCGAAGGTATGGAAGAAGTGGACCGCATCGTTTCGCAGCCTCGAAATCACATGGACAAACCCAATGCTCCGCAAACCATGAAAAAGGTAACGGTCGAGGTGCCGGCAGAGTAACGATCTGCCTACTTTTTTGATAAGCTGCAATGGGCGGTCCTTCGGAACCGCCCATTTTAGTTTCTGAAACAATAGATCTAGTGGGGAAGAAAATCCGGGTTGAACCCCTCAGGATTGCGGGGATGGACATCCCGGTAGAATTCCTGTACCGGAGTCATATCCGCGATATAATCACCAGTGGGGTAGAAAGTTGCACCGATGCAGGCGATTTTCTTCTGATAGTCGAGCGAGGTCAGTACCAGCGGTACCCCGGCCTTGAGCGCCGCAAAGTAGAATCCGGTCTTCCAGCTAGCGGCAGCCTTACGTGTCCCCTCCGGGCAGAAAATAATGCGCATTTCCCGACTTTTGGCCAGGATATCAGCCACATAATCGACGAAGTTCTGCGACTTTGACCGCTCCACCGGCACCCCTCCCAGAGCCCTTAAAACGGGGCCTATCGGGAAAAAGAACCAGTCGGACTTTATAAGTATCTTTACTGGGATACCCCGGACGATAAAGGTGGTCACACCCAAAAGCCAATCGATATTGCTGGTATGGGGGGCATAAACTATTATACAATTCTCCACATCGGAGGGAATATCACCGGTATTGACCCAGCCGGCCCCGAAAAAACACGTACTGACAAATTTCCTTATTACCTGAGATGCATTGTCCCTCACTCTGACCGGAGAGTAGTCTTCTAACCAGGATCTGGCTGCTTCGATCATGATCACACCTCCCTGACAGCTATAATATACACCATTTTTTCTAACCAGGCACTACTTCGTTACCATCAGCCGGCTCACTCCCGGCCTCCGGCAGGTTTTGTTTCTGTGGAACGGTCGTGGGGGCCCTTACCACCATACAGCCCGCTATGATATCATGTAAGGCCTGGTTGTTGGGGGTCCAGAAAATGAAAAGACAGTCAATAAGAAAGACCAGAAAATATAACATCATGTACAAGGATGGTTTCCCTATGTTTAATAAGCCGCCGATTATACCAAACATGACAGCAACCAATATAGGCCCTAGTATTTTGGCAGTGTTCCGGGCCAAAGCCCTGGAGTAAGATACATCTGTACCGTCTGCCCGAATCACCCGGAGCTTCATGGTCAGTTTGCCCGGAGTTGCCTGTTTCTCCGATCCCTCGAATCCTGCGGAATAGACCAGCATGAGTGCGAGCGTCGCCCAATTATACACGCCAGACCCACCAAACAAAAAAACCTTGCTTATGATCCCTACGATAAAACCATCAATAAAATAGGCAGCCCACCGATGCCAGAAACCTCCCTGCCGCAGCTCGATGTCCTGGTAATCCCCGGTTTTGAAGGTTATGGTATGTACCGGGAAGCGGTTGATGCCATCCCCTGCCGCCCCCATCAATTTGGCAATGCCGAATAGTAGAAGCGGTATCCCTACAACAAAACCTGTTATCCAGAGTATTGCTTCAATGCCATCTGACATATTCCCCTTCACCACCCCGACAGTTATTTAAGTAATTATTCCAGCCCGATCACCGCTGCCATCCGTCCGGTTACTCCCCCTTCTTGCCGGTAGGAGAAGAACAGATCGGTGCGGCAGGAGGTACACAGGTCACAGCTTAATAGGTTATTCTCGCTGATGCCGGAACGGTACAGGGTCTGGCGGATGGTCTCCGGCAGATCCCAGCGGTACCCATTATCGTTGCTATATATGATATCAGGTATTGAGGAAAACTCTTGACGAACCTTATCGAACAATTCGTCCCCTATCTCGAAACAACACCGCTGGATCCCCGGTCCGATCAGTACCTGTATATCTTCCGGCCGGCTGCTGAAATGCTGCTCCATCTCTTCAACCGTCCGGGCGGCGATGCGGCACATGACTCCCTTCCACCCGCTGTGAGCCAGGCCGACCGCCCTCTGCACCGGGTCAAAGAAAAATATAGGAAAACAGTCGGCATAGAAGGTAGCCAGCAGCAGCCCGGGGGTATTGCATATCATGGCATCATGGCCCGGGAGGGCCGAGCCATATACCTCACTACCCAGCCCGGCCATATCTCGGTCGATCAACGCGACCTTACAGCCATGCACCTGCTGGCAACAGACCATATCACCCAGTGAGGAACCGAATGCTCCGGCCAAAGCCCGCCGGTTAAACAGCACACGTTCAGCCTGATCTCCCACATGCAGACCCAAGTTAAGGGACTGGTAGGGGGGCTGGCTGCAGCCGCCCTGCCGTGAGGTAAATCCGGCCTTTACCCCTTGCCGAGACCATTTGGGCACCGTTATATACTGTATATCACCGCTGTTTGCCCACTCCCAGGCTAGCGCGTTGTCACTGATGTTTGCCATCTGCTTCGCTCCTGTGATCATATCCTTTTAAATAACGATTTTTTCTCCGTCCTCTGGTACATAGACACTGTCCTCCAGTGACTCAGCTTTCAGGTACTCCCGAAGTTCCTGCCGGGAGAGACCGCAGTGGTTCCAGGCCTCCATATGAACTGCTGCTACCCGGGCCCGGGGAACCAGACGGCAAATGCGGACTATATCTTCTTTGCTCATGGTAATAGGGTCACCGGTACTGAAACGTGCCTCGCCGGCAAAGCAGACAACCAGATCCGGTTGGTACTCTTCCAGGGCTTTCTCTACCGCAGTACACCAGATAGTATCACCGGTTATGTAGATACGGGGCTCACCCTCGGCCTCTATGATAAACCCGGAGACCGGGCCCATGCTTTTGCCGATTTCCCCGGTACCATGCTGGCCGCCGGTCCGGTGGATGGTAATACCCTGCCACGCCATGCTGTTTTCCACCGGCAGAAGCTCGCTGAACCCGGCAGCTCTTAGTTTATCCACATCATTAGGCTGGCACAGGATGGGGATGGTCCCAGGTAAAGACTCCATGGCCACGGCATCAAAATGGTCGCGATGGGTATGGGTGAGCAGCACCGCCGAGGGGTCCAGCAATGAAGACATCTCGACCGGCAGTGCGGTCAACGGATTATCAGCAGTATTTTTCACTCCCAGAATAGCTGAAAGGGTACCCGGTGGGCTGAACATAGGATCTAACAGCAGCTGCCGGTCTTTTATCCTGATCACCATGGTGGCATGACGGATCAGTTGGATCTCCACAATAATACTCCTTCCTGATTGCCTTGATTGGTGTTAAGGCAAGTAATCATAACGGACCGGCGAGAATACCTCTACCGCCACTGAGTTCTCCAGCGCTTTAGCCTTATGGCTGACTCCCCCTGGTATAGCCCAACTGCTGCCCGGGCTTACATCATAGTCCTCGCCGCCAATAGTAAGGATCAAGTGCCCGGATACCAGGTAACCAGTCTGTTCCTGGGGATGGTCGTGCAGGGGCAGATCCGCACCCTCGGCCAGGGTAAACTCAGTCATCAAAGTGTTTTCTCCATATACCAGGGTCTTTCGCCTGATACCCGGGCAGACATCTATATAGCCGCCGGGGTCCTGTCTGTTGAACATTCCTCTCCACTTTCCTTTCCTATTACCTGCAGGCCTTAACCACAAAACCGCTGTTGGTGGTTTCGAATAAGCCTACAGGATGATATCCTTCCGAGTCATAGCTATCGGTGACCATAATGTTTCTAAACCCGGTTTGGCTGAGCATCTCCGCCATCTCCCGCTTGTCCCAGAAACGTCGAAAGGTCACGATCTCTTCCCGGCCATCAGCACTCTCATAGACCTGGATCCTCTTTTCGATCCTCCCCTGCAAAGTCCTGCAGTCCTTGAGAATAACGGTTTGCTCCCCAACGCTGATCTGCCGCTCGGTCCACTGACCTTGCTGGTCGGGATGCAGCAGCGCAGAGGGACAGAACAGATCTATTACCACCACGGCTCCATTGCACATTGACTGGTAAAGATTGCCCAGGAAATTGCATGCATCCTCTTTGTCCAATATGTAATTGAAGGTATAAAAGCTGACCCAAACTGGCCCGTAAACATCCTCCATGGGCGCATGGACCAGATCGTGACTGAGCAGCCTCAACCTGCCTTGTTCTATGTAATCACTCAACTTCTCCTGCGCCCGGGCCAGCATGTCGCCGGAAATATCGACACCCGTGATCTGGTGTCCCCGTTCAAGGGCCGGTCTGAGCAGGCGCCCGGTGCCGCAGCCGATCTCCAGCAGCCGGGCCCGTGGATATAGCAGACTCAGATATATATCGAAGTCTCCCTGGAAGTCTCCGACATAGGCATCATAATAGCTGGCAAAGCTGCGATAAACTCCGGCCGGCCCCACTACTTGCTCCGGCAAATTCAATCACCTCTATCCGGTAATTATCCACGATCCAGGTAGCCTTAGCATCCTAAGACAACCGTCCCCGCGACATCCGCTTCAAGGTCCGGCCGGCCCAGGGGGTATAGATATCGATGGCCCCTTCCGGGCAGAGCTCCTGACAACAGTAACACCTTATACAGCGGTTGTAGTCATAGACCGGAGCATTTTCTCCGGCGTCCCCGGGCCAGTTAACAGCGGTCGGCCGTAAAGGGCAGGAATTTATACACAGACCGCAGCTGATACAAGACTCAGCCTGTATCTGCGGCCGGGGATTTACCGCGTTGTTCCACCAGGTGCTGCGTATGGGCAGGGAACGCGAACTCCTGAACTGGATGCCCCCGGGCAGTTTCAGCTCCTTGAGGCTGTCACCCAGCACGGTGATCTTGTCTTCAGTAAACCATCCTAATCCGGCTTCGGCTCCGTATTTGACTGTGGGCACCTTCTCCGGCGCTACTCCGGCCAGGCGGCACATGGTAGCATCCAGGGCTACCGGGTCCGTTGACATGATAAGTATCCCTCCTCGACGCGGGATGCCGCCGCGAGGGCCATTGCCTTCCATCAAAACGATTCCGTCCATGACATAGACCCGGGGGTGCAGGTAAAGATCGAGGTCCACCAGCATACGGGCAAAGTCCTCTACACGAGGGAGTTTGGCATGAAAGGCCCCCTTATTGAAACCGACCACGCAGCCGAACTGGTTCTTTACCGCCCCGGTCAGTTGGGTCAGTCCATGGGTCTTCATCTTGGGCAGGCTTATTATAGCATCACATTCGGTCACCGCCCGGGCTAATACATAGGTACGCTCCTGAAAATGACCCTTGAAATTAATATTTTGACCTTGTCGGAAATCGGCCAGTGGCAGTCCCAGCTCTTCGGCCGCCGCCATCAATCCGGCTCTGGCAGCCGCTTTCTCCGGGGTGCTGATCGCTGGAGAATCACCAAATGCCGGTTTTATGCCATGCTGGATCAGGCCCTCCGCTACCGCTTTGAAAACGGCCGGATGGGTGGTGACTGCCCGTTCCGGGGGTTCAGGGGCCAGCAGGTTGGGCTTGAGCAGGACCCTTTCCCCCGGTTTTACCAGGGCCGGCCAGCCTCCCAGCAAGCTGATGCCCTGATCGATCTTCTCCTTGACCCTGGCGTAGTCATAATCACTGCAAGACAACAACACCACGATGGAGTTGTCCTTCGACGATCTATTCAAAACTGTCACCTCGTATCATTCTGCCTGGAATCTATAACAAGCTTACTTCATTATCCCAGAAATATTATTAAGGCGACCATACTTGAGTCATCCGGTTTTATGGCGTCATCGATATGCCTTCATCTAAACCCCTGCCATTTTTACTATTTTATCACAATTCAGTTTGCTGGTTTGTTTATTGCTTTGACAAAAATGTAAAGAATGTTTTCGGCACGGGAGAGACTCCTGCCTTAAAACTAAAGGACCTCTTTAAACAGGTCCTTTAGTTTCTAGGTTATTTGGGTTCCCAGTAGCACTTCTTGGGTGAGCTTATTTTCTCGTCTTTCTTGAGCTGGGTCATGACCTTGTCTACCTCTTTTTTGTCCAACCCGGTCAACTCAGCGATCTCTCCTGCTTTCAGGGGTTTGCCGGCTTTTTTCATGGCATCCAATACGCTCTTGGTGGTGTCCATGGCATCCACTCCTTTTAGCTGTATTTTGTTGAACTATGGTTACTAAAAATATAAACCAGAAAAATGGCATAATCCAGTACATTTTCACTCTTATTTCGATATCTTCACCGGCCCGCGATGGATTATAATGGTAACATATGTAAAGCATCACTTGGAGGATAGCTGCATGAAAAGAACCTTAGCCTATTATCTCCTGATCATATTGGTAATAACCGTGGCCGGTTGTTTGCCCGGGGGTTCCGATAAGACCAGATCCGACTCGGGAAGCCCGGCAGCTTCGGCCGGAGTTGGTCAGGGCAAAGGGCTGCCCGGCAACCGGGCTAAAGCTCCCGATCTTAAAGAATATCTGGTCTCGGCAGATACCATCAACCTGGCCGGGGCGATCCACGTAGGCCATGATAAATTCGATATCCATATGGATCTCAAACCCGCTGCCGGCAAGATACCCGGTCTGGATGACCCGGAATACATGAGCAGCCTACTTATCACCACCGGCAAGGAAGAAGCGCGTTATACCGGACAGTATTATTATGACCGGGCTAAAACCGCCATCAAGGTAGATGCCTTGCTCTATCAGAGCGGTTACCTGGCGATAGTGGAATATGACAGCGAAGGATCCTTCAACGGCAGCTTCGGGGGATTTGTCAGCGGCGCCGGCTGCACCGGTGTATGGCGGGACAAGGACGGCGGTTCGCCCGACCCCTTCAATTTGTGGGCGGTAAATGCCCCCCCGGCGGCAAACGGCCTGACCAGGCTGAATCAGGGCCAGATGGGAGAATACCAGTGGAAAGACCTACGTGAAGAGTCTTATGGCGCCTGGCTCAGCATCCCCGTTGCGGCAGACGACTGTTTCTGTTTCCGCATCGAAGGCTATTGGCGTGACCACAACGGTATGGTCGACGGGGTGGCCTTTTTCAGCGACGACACGCAAACTAAAGCGGTCTTTATCAATCCAGATGATGGTCTGAAAATGGATTTCCTGTTCAAGGACGGGCGGGTCCAGGTCACCAGTAATGACCTTATCTCTAACTATGCCGGAGTAAACGTCTCACTTACCGGAAACTTCGAAAAACAGAAAGAACAGAAAGCTAATTAATTTTCATTCACCGGGGGTTTTGCCTGCACTTGCCGCCACTGCCCGACAGTCATCGGACTGCCGCCAGTCAGGTTTTCCACCAGTACCTCAGTGAGGTCCTTTTTCACGTAGAAGCTGTTCCAGCGGCTGGTGTGGGTACCCAGGTCACTTCCCACATAGATGCAATAGTAATCGCGGGTCAGCGTGTCTGATGATTGGGGGTCGGGGGCAGCATCGATCCGTATTATCAATCCACAGCCGGCGTTGCCGCTTTGGTTATAGCTCTCTACATTTTCCCGAAATTCCCTGACCTCCGGCACTGCCTTTTCCAGATAGATCAGGATCCGCTCTTCTTCGTCCAGTTGCTCCTGAGTACTGATCTTCCCTATCCTGGCATCAGCCCCGGGATCAGCCTTCGCATTGTTTGACGATGAGGTCTGAGCTGGATCTTGACCGGATCTGCCGACTCCGCACCCGCTCAAGGCAAAGATCATAGCCAAAATGAACAGCCCCAGACTGATTTTTTTCATTCCGCACGGCATTCCCATTGCTTATCCCTATCTCCTTTAAGAACCCGGTAATTTCAGTTTATCAAACCAGCTGTCAGATTCCCAGGAAAGCTTGGCCTGCCTATAAACATATGATAACATTGATGGCACATATTACTAGCCACCTTTGCCGGTCTGAAGCAAGCGGGCCGTAGTTTTTTTCGTATTCTCTTTTAGGACCAACCTATTTTAAGAATGGAGGCAGCAGCCATGAATCTCCGCAAATTGTCACTAATGATACTATTGATTTTGTTTGTCTCGCTCCCTTTGACCGGCTGCAATAATAATAAGGAGCAGCCTGCGCCTTCCAAGACCGGTGATAATGCCGTCACTCAGGAAAAGACACCTTCGGCCCCGGGTGACCCAGAGAAGAAACGTCAACAGAAGGCGACAGTCTTACTGCAGGACATCGAGAAGCAAGCCCGTCAAGGCAAGGTTCCCGGCTGTGATTATGCAGTTAAGACCGCGGTGCTCGAAGATGTGTTAAAGGCCTGGGGCCAACCGGACAAAAGCGAATATCTGCCCGCCGCCAAGGGCACCTTTGTCACCTACTCCGGCCATGGCATCGTATTGGGCTATAACAAGGGGATGCAGGTTTTCGATATCAGGTCTTACGATAAAGAACTCAATGTGATCGGCCCCTCGGACCTTATCCGGGTTTATGGCAAGGCTGCCGTCACCCGTTCCTTTGATGACCAGCAAATGATAGGTTACGTGGTAAGTGACGAGTTCAGGATCAGGTTCATCTTCCCTGCCCCAACTAAGAGCGAACCGGACCCGGGGCTTGACCATCTCGCGATCCTGTATCCGGCCGGCTCGGTCAACTCTATGGCCGACGACCCTGGCGTGGAATGGTGATATTCCGGGGGAAATGATCAGGAGGGGGGTTAAATATGAGAATCGATTTCTCTTCTTCGGTGATAATGGTAGAGGATATAGCCAGGTCACGGAAGTTCTATGAGGAGGTACTGGGCCAGGCGGTTATTATGGACAACGGCCCCAACGTGATTTATCAAGGGGGTTTTTCCATCTGGCAACGTGACGCTGCTCTGGGCATCATCTTTGCAGGCTCCTCACCACGGCCAGTCAAATCGATGCCTCCGGTACTGGAGCTTTATTTTGAAACGGCCGAATTGGATGAGGCCTGGACCAGGTGCAGTCCGCATCCCGATCAGGTGATCCATCCCGTCATCGAACACCCCTGGGGGCAGAAGGGATTTCGCATCTATGACCCGGACGGCTTTATAATCGACATTTCCGAACCGCTGTCAGTGATGGTCAAACGCTTTCTGGCGCAGGGTCTCACCATAGCAGAAATCGCCGACAGATCCGGTGTCCCGAAAGCTGATGTTCTTGCCCTGGCGGATGGATAATGACCAAAAAAATCGCCGCCTGTAGCCTCAGGCGGCAAAAGCCAAATTATTTGAACATGAATCCTGTGTGATACAGGAGAGGAGACAGATTTATTATTTCTTATACGGGGTGACGATCCATTTCAGGCAGTTGTCCTTCTTGCCGCCGAAGATATCATAGCCTTTGACGATATCATTCAATGGTGCACGATGAGTGCAGAGGAAATTGGTATTGATCTTCCCGCCTGCAATGAGTCTGATCAGTTCAGGTATGCGATTGGCATTGACCAAACCCATATTTATGCTGATGTTTTTGATCCATAAGGTATTCATGGCCAGTTCCTGCGGTTTTTCAAATACTCCGATCAGGGAAACATGACCACCGGGTCTAACGGCATCGATCGCCATATCAAAAGTCGGTTTGAATCCGTTGGCTTCTATGGTCGCATCAGCACCCCGGCCCCCGGTCCTCTCTCTAATAGCATCACCAACGTTGGCCACATTCAGGGGATTGATCCCTACGTCGGCAATACCGTTCTTGACGGCAAAATCCAGGCGATCCTGATTGATATCAACGGCGATAATTTCGGAAGGGCCCCACAGCTTGGCGGTAGCCATTGCGCACATCCCTACCGGGCCGCCGCCCATGACCGCAACCGTATCGCCGGGCTCGATGTGGGCGTTTTCAGAACCATAATAACCGGTGGAAAGGATGTCGCCTACAAAGAGTACGTCTTCTTCAGTCAACCCATCCGGAATGGTGAACATGCCCAGATTGGCGTGGGGAACGCGGACGTATTCGGCCTGACAGCCGTCGATCATGTAGCCGAAGATCCAGCTGCCGGTGGTGCAATGGGAATACATTCCCCGTACACAATAGAAGCATTCTCCGCACTGGGTCACGCAAGATACCGCAACCTTATCTCCTACTTTGTTGTTCCGAACCGCCGGGCCTACTTCCACGACTTCTCCGACGAATTCGTGGCCGATGACCCTTCCTGGTGCTACTTCCGGCATGCCTCCATGCCAGATATGAATGTCGGTCCCGCAAATGGTGGATGTGGTCACCCGTACGATGGCATCATCCGGTTCGATTATTTTAGGTACAGGTACATCCTCCAGCCCTATTTTTTCAGGTCCACGATAAACCAATGCTTTCATAGTGTCTGCCATTCTAAAATACCTCCAATATCTTTTTTGTTTGTCTGCTCTGTCTAAGATCTCCAACCGGCATTATTCTGCACATCACCTCTCCCCGTATTTGGTCAAAAGAAAAAGACCAATAATCTTACGGTCAAATAAAGCCTAAATCCATAAGAGTACTGGTCTTCCTCGAAGCCACCTCAGCGGTTTCTTCCCGATCCACCAGGACTATGCAGTTGTATAAGTTAATAAGGTTTTAGTCTAAAGGTAGAAAAAACAAAAATGAATTTCAAAACCACCTTCCGGCGATTATGAAAATTTCTTATTCCCTAAGAATAAAAAAGCCAATATTTCAACGATAGCTGCAATCCTCTACCGATAAAATATTGGTTTTCCTCGAAGCCACCTCAGCGGTTTCTTCCCGATCCACCAGGACTATACAATTATATACGTTATTCGGTCAATGTACGGTCAAATATCATCACATGGATCCAAAAATCGTTTTCCGGTACGATATCATATGTTTGGTTGATGACCCGGGCTTGCAGCTTTTCCTCAAAATAAGGTACATTATCTACGGAGTGCTGCTGGGCTACCTGCATCCGGGCGGCTCGTACCACCTCACGACCAGCCGGTGTGGCCACGATATATATCTCCGGCTCAGTAAGGAACCTCTCGCCCCGGATGATCATCATATCTTCCCAGATCACGACCTTGGTGTAATCCACGCCTTTACCCAGTTTTTGTTTAAAGTATTGCTCCATATAGACCTTGATCTCATGTTGCATCTGACGCCGCTGTTTGTCATCCAGCTTCTTATGTGCCTCGATACTGACTACATTTTTACGTTTGGGATCTCCCTCAACTGGCAGAGACACAGTTTTCAACTCCAATCCCGACTGTTTATGAAAAAAAAAGTCCAATATTTCCACGGCAGTTCATGGCCCCCCACCGATAAAATATTGGTCTGCTTCGGGGCCACCCTTAGGTTTCCCCTTAATCCACCAGCTATTAATCTGCATATAATAATAATTGATTTATTATCTACTCGCAACAACATTTTGTGGTAATTAAAAGATATTATTAATAATGATTGCCCCATAAAATAAACCCGTAAAAATTGTATTCCTAAGTACTCATACCGCCGTTTACGCCGATCACCTGACCGGTAACTGCCGCGGCAGCATCTGAGAGAAAATACATTACCGGCTCTACCACCTCGGCGATCTCTACCCTCCGTCCGATAGGAATGCCAGATACCGGCAGCCTTGCTTCTTCCGGCTTGCCGCCGGCGCCGCGGGTACTGCCGGGAGCAACCATGTTGACGGTGATACCATGTCCTATCTCCTCGAGGGCCAGGGTCCGGGTAAAAACGGTCAGGGCCGCCTTATGTATACCAAAGGGGCTCAACCCCGGCGTGCCCTGGATATAATTCTTGGAAGAAGCACCCAGATTTACGATCCGCCCAAAATGCTGACGGCGCATATAAGGGAGAACCTGTTTGCAGAGAAAAACCGGGGCATTAAGGATCAGGTGCTGTGAGGCAAACCACTCATCCATGCTCATATCATAGATTGTCTTAAAGATGTCGCCGCCCACATTATTGACCAGGTAATCGACCCGCCCAAAGCGTTCCGCTGCCTGCTTCACGAAAATCTCCATGCCTTCGTCATCGGTAACATCTATTTTTTCAATCATGCAATCGACCCCGGCCTGCCTGGCTTTTTTCTCGATGATCGATGCAGCTTTCTTATCACGATGATACACAGTTGCCACAGAGATGCCTTCCCCTATCAATCGTTCGAAAATCCCCCGACCAATGCCCCGGGTGGCTCCGGTTACGATGGCTGCTCGTCTTTCAGTCAATGTTTAGCACCCGCCCTCAGTTATTTCTTCCCTGATTTGGCTTCTAATTCATTCTAATTGATACCCAGAAATATGGGAAGGAAAAATAAACGGGGCACAAAACCCCGTTTATTGTTTGAATTGATCTCAAAAATCTGTTGTTATTCCTTAAAGAAACGCTCTCCATACGTGTTCCGAGCCGCTTTATACAACAGGCCGTAGGCATTACGGTTATGAGGCTTGTTAATATACATATCATCATCCGCCTTTTTAAAGAGTTGATTTATGCCGGTTTCCCGGGCTCCGCCTACCGCATAACCGATGGATATGCTTATGGGTATATGTGGTTTTTCACTATTGTGGGAAGCCAGCTCCTGCTTGATCCTCCCGCAAACCATCTCTACAACTGACTCATCGCTGCCTGGCAGAATGGCAGCGAATTCGTCCCCGCCGATACGGGCTACCACATCACTATCCCGAAAAGACTTTCTAAGAATAGCCCCTACCGTCTCCAACAGGAGGTCCCCAGCCTGATGGCCCAGCTGGTCATTGACCTTCTTCAACCCGTCAACATCACAGACGATTATACCAACCGGGTTGAAGCGGTCGCTCTCCATACGCAACAGTTCCTGCTCAAAATAGGCACGGTTATAAAGACCGGTCATGTTGTCATGAAAGCTTAGGTATCGCAGTTGATCTTCAGCCAGTTTGCGTTCGGTCAGATCGGTAAAGATAATGACGGTACCGCGGAATTTATCACTAACGTCCAGCATGCGATGGAATTTTATAACCAGATTGTGAAGGCCCCGTTTGGGCAGATCCACATCCTTTTCCAAGGTGATCTCAACCTCATCACTCTCCACAAAGAGTTTGAACTCCTGGACCAACCAGGGCAGCACCTTGATCATATTTGCCGTCTGATATGCCTCTGAATAATAGGCCGACCCCGGATTTAGATCCATTCCAGTCAGAAATCCCACCGCGGCCAGGTTCATATTATTGATCCTGTGGTTCTCATCAAGGATGATCACTGGTGTAGGGATGCTCTCAAAAATGGTCAGGTACTTGTTCTTCTCATTGGTCATGCCGCGGTTGGTCGTTTGGAGCTGGCTCATCAGGTCGTTCCCCTGGGCATTGGCCCATTCGGTGCAAAAGGCTATCTCGATCTGGTCAAAAACCCGGTTGACGAATAACGGCGCCTGTTCAGGGAGGATGTCTCCGCCCCGTTCCTCGACCAGGTCCAGAAATGCCTGTCGATAATACTTCATCAGACCGAGGAACATTCCCAGGGTGATCCCCCGGTCCCGATGACGCTGAGCCTCCAGAACCCCGAAGGCCACCAGACGGTCATTGTCGTATTTCTTGTCAATATCCAGTTCCGGCACCTCTGAGCTTTGCAGCGCCGCTTCCTGCAGTGCTCTGGAAAGCCCGTCGATAGAAACTTTCCAGGCCTCCTCCAGGGTGGAGGTATATTTCACATAGTTATGCAGCTTGGCGTATTGAAGGACCCGTTTTATTAAGAAATCTTCGTTGGACGATAATAGTGATGATAATCGGTGCATAAAAGGTATCCTCCCATCCAGCTGCAAATATTGCCTCATTAGTATTTTCGACAAATTGGGTCTTTTTTCTTAAATTATTTTTATAAAACCGCAGAGGAAATACTTTTTTACAGCCGACCGGTTCGAGCTGGTCAATGATATTTAGAAAATGCTCTAGCCAGTTGGGACGTTATGCAGTGTCAAGGGCTAACCAAAAGGACATCAACTATTTTCTAAGGCATTTGCACCTTTCATAAAAATCCTTAAAGCTAATTATACTTCGACCATATCTTATCGGGATTTGTTTTAGATCTTTAAGGCAACAACCTTAAGATCCCTTAAGGAAACAACTCTTTCGGCTACCCTACAGCTTGGTCTTCAGGTTGCCGAGCTCGGTTTGGGCTGCCGGCGAAACCAGATCGGATATATCAAATAGGGCAAAACCGGAGCACTTTCCCGTGCTGCGCATCTGCTGCACCTGGGTCAGCATGTTGTCGCTTCGGCTCTTCCAGCCGGGATCTGACGATGACTCGGTTCCCACCCGGTACAAAGCCAGTCCGGTATATAGTTTTACCTTCGAGCTCTTCTTAAGAGCCACCCAGTCGTTCAGGCAATTGTTGAACTGGAACCTGCTGTTGACATACTGATTGGTCCAGTAGATCTGGGGACATACATAATCGACATATCCCTCCTGGGATAGCCAGGTCTGTACATCCGCGCCGGCTGCGTTGCAGTTGGTGATATTGCCCGCCGGGCTGATGCCGAAGGTAAGATCAGGATCGACTCCCTTAACGGCTGCATAGACCTGCCGCACCAGTTTATTTACCTCGTCCTCCTTGTAACTGTTGGCATAGGCCTCCTTGATACCGGTGACATAGAAATAGTCGTCGAAATGGATACCATCGACGTCATATTTGTTCAATATCTCTAGTATCCCGGCTGTGATCAGGTTTCTCACCTCGGGAGAATCGGGATTATAGATCAGGCATTGCTCTCCATTGATCTGGTATTTCAGCACCTTGGTGGGATCGTTCAGCCATTTTACAGCCGGGTTGTTTGGGGCCAGCGTATTGGTAAGTTCCGTGCTGGTCGATATCCGATAGGGGTTTATCCAGGCTTCCACCCGCAGACCCCGCTTGCGGCAGCCGTCTATCACGTACTGCAGCGGATCGATGGCCGGAGCCCGCCCCTGTACCCCGGTCAGCCTATGCGACCAGGGGAACAGGGCTGATTTGTAGAAGGCATCACTGAAGGCCCGGGCATGGACGAAGACCGTATTGAGTTTCATCCCGGCAGCGGCGTCAAGAAAAGCATCGATCCGGACTGTGTCAAAGTTGGTCATGTCGTTGAATGACAGCCAAGCTCCGCGCATTTCCGCTGAAGCTACTGGCGATGTAATCGGCGAAGTCGGAATACTTGGAGTAGTTGGTGTGACCGGCGGAGCCGGAGTACTGGTATTCGATGTCAGATCGCTTATCTCAGGCGTGCTTATCAATACCTGGCGACTGGCCCCCGACCAGTCCACTCGGGAACCCAGGGATTCACTGACGAAGCGCAGGGGAAGCATGGTGCTGTTCCTGTATATGACCGGAGCGACATCCAATTGCACTTTTTGTATGTTGCTGAGCTGGTACTCACCGTTTACTTTGCTGGCGGCGGCCGTAGTCCCAATGCGGCTGCCGATCTTTACCGACACATATTTGCCATCCTTAAAGGCCATAGCGGAACGGGTGCTCCCATCCCACCTCACCTCGGCTCCCAGTTCCTCAAAGATCGCCCGCATGGGCACCAGGACCCGGTTATTTATCATCTGCGGAGCAGGATCATAATTCTTCTGCATCCCGTCAACGATCACGGTGATATTCCCGGCAGCAGCGGCCGGCTGGATCAAACTGAGCAAACACCAGACGGTAATGAAGGCCAACACCCACATATTACCGGTCCTTTTCCGGTCAAACCTTATTGTATCAAACATGTTTTATCCTCCTGAAAATCCTTGAATGATAATAATACGTAAATCCATGGTTCGTTCCGTCACATGGACCCGATAAATCCCTCATGAGTCATCTCTTCCTGGCCAGTGGTATCATGTTATGAATTTCGACTGAATCATGGAAAAATCCTTTAAGTCCGGCAGGATATCATTTTTTGCGCGTATCGTGCTATCCGGAGCATTACATGGCATTGACATGACCGGACTGATAAAAAAGCTGGCATAAACCTTGACAATTCTATATGTTATCCGTAACATATGTTGTAGATAACATTTGCTAAGGAGGGATAACATGACTATCAAGTACGCCATATTGGGTCTGCTAAGCTGGCAGCCCCTGGCAGGTTATGACCTGAAGAAAATCTTTTCAGAACAGACCATCTTTTACTGGTCGGGCAACAATAATCAGATATATAAGACCCTGGTCCAACTGCTGGAGGAGGCTCTGGTCAGTAAAGAGGTGCAGGAGCAGGAGCACCTGCCTGCCAAAAAAGTCTATTCCATCACGGAAAAAGGCCGGGGGGAACTGCGGGGATGGATAATGTCGGAACCGGAATATCCCGAGACTCGCAAGCCTTTTCTCATAAAGCTGGCCCTGGCCGATCAACTGGAGCCAATTGAACTGGACACTCTGCTGGCCAGCTATGAAAACACGGTCGAGATGCAAATGTTGATGGAGAAAGAGAAGATCCGCCGGGGATCACACCTGCCCGGACGCACCCCGCGCGAAGCCTACTTAAGGGATGCGATCAACGAAAATATCATCATGTACTGCGAAAGTGAATTGACCTGGGTGCGCAGACTGCGGCGGGGAGTAAAACAACAGGGCAGTCATTTTACGGGAGGTATCAGCATGAAGTGCAGGACCATCGAAACCAATGGCGTCAAATATGTAGAGGGACCATATAACGCGCTGCTTATAAAGACTGATACCGATGCTGTCGATCTGTTGTCTTTTTGCGGCGAGAACGATACCAACCGGCTGTTGTTATGGGCGTCAAATCTGCACGAGGATTTCTTCGACCTGAAAACCGGACTGGCTGGAGCGGTCTTGCAGAAGTTCGTTAATTACGGTATAAAAGCGGCTGCGGTGATTCCGGCTGAATTGGTAAATCAAGGCCGTTTCCGTGAAATGGCCCTGGAGGCCAACCGGGGACAGCATTTCCGCATATTTACCGAAGCGGGCGACGCGGAGGCCTGGCTCATCGAAAACTGACCCCTGTCAACGCTATGACTATTCCAATACCTTGATGAAAGAGACCTTGGGGTCGTTTTTGCGGTGATAATCCATGACCACCGGGAACCCGGATACCTTGCCGTCCCCCGGCTCAATATCAAAACCGAGACGGGTATGGAATGCTATGGACTCTGTATTGATCGGTGCGGTGCTGGATTTGATTATGGTGCGGCCATTCTTCCGGCAGACATCAAAGAACCGGCCGGCCAGCATGCGTCCCAATCCCCGGTTCCGCCACCCGGGCCGGATCCCGATAAATTGGATATAGGCTTGATCGGGATGATACTGGGATAATATCCCCATCAGGAAACCCACCATCTCACCGTTCGCTTCCGCGATGAATATGGTATCGCGGAAGTGGACGAAGAATAATTTGAGGACCATACCAGTCAGATCCCGGCCGTTCCACCAGCCGGGCATGACCTCGATGACCTTTTCAAAGTCCTCCGGAGTGCCATTGCGTATAGTTATATTTCTCTCCATTGGCGCCATCCCCATTTCATCCTAATAGCTTTTCATAGGCCACAACATCGATATACCGTTCGAATTTCTTCCCTACCTCCCGGTAGTGAGCGCATTTTACATACCCATTGCGTTCAAACGCTTTGATGCTGCGTCCGTTTTCCCCGCTGATAGTGGCTACCAGTGCATGGAGTCCTTGGTCTATGGCATATTCCTCAATATATTGGATAGCTGCGGTGCCGATACCCTGACCGACATGATCGGGACGCAGGTAAACAGAGACCTCAGCGGTCCCGTCATAGGCCTCCCGCTTCTTATGCTGGTCCAGGATCACATAGCCGCATATCTCATCGTCACTGAGCATAACAAAGGTGCGGTATACTGGATGATCAAAATAAACCATGGTACGCATCTCATCCGCTGTCGGTACCACAGTGTGAAAGGTTGAAGAAGTATTCAGCACATAGTGCCGGTAAATTTCAAGGACAGCAGGTAAATGCCCCTCATCAATTTCCAAGAAGTCAATACCCATTACTCATCTCAGCTTTCGGATGGTCTAAAGATCAAGAAAAGACTTTATAGCCAGCGAGAATCCGGCGGGGTCGATCTGGAAACCGCTGGTGACGGTAAAACCGGGGCTGCCATTGGGTCCGGACTCTTCCTGGAGTGAGTAGCTTAAGACCATCTGACCGTTCTGGTGCTTTTCGATGCGCATCTCCATGACCCCGGGGCTGATACTGCGCAATACCGCCTCCCGCGGTTCGGGTTTATCCAATTCGATGAAAGCCACGATGAACTCTTCCCAGGATCTGCCCCCAACCGAGAAGTCCACCTGCTTGTGTATCCCCATATCCTCAACTTCCGCAGTCAAATCTATCTCTCCGCCAGGGTATTGCTCCAGGACCCGGATGCGGAAGACGGAACGCCGGTCTGATGAATAGACCGATATGGACCATATGGGATCCCACAAGCTCATTTTTTTCACATCATGTATGCGGTTCCATGGACAATTGGGATCCTCACATGGTTCGTCCGGGTCATATTCGCTATGTTCAAACTCCAGGTGATAACAAATCCAATGCATACGATCATAGAATTCATATTTGTCGCGTGATACCCGCACCGGATTCCCGCATCTTATACAGATCTTATGTTGGTGCATGCTGCGCCCCTCTCTTATTTTCACCGCTTAAGCAGCTAATATTTCTCCCAATTATATCTTCCTTCTTGCATTGTACCAGTTAAACCTTTATAGCGGAAAAACAATGACCTGTCCGGCTCAGGTTCTTATACTCTCTCCAGACACATATTCTTTATAATAGCCTATACGCTGGAGGATTTTATCTTGAAGAGGTTCTTTGACCCGCGTCTGGTCCTGGTGCTCATTATCAGCTTTACATTCCTCAGCGCCCAAATTAATCGTTTCTATCCTATCAGCCTTCAGGACAGGCTAAAGCAGGGCAAGCCGGCCAACATCCTTCTCATCGGCGTCGATGCCCGTCCCGGTGAGACCCAGACCCGCAGTGACGTGTTGATC
>JBLMZJ010000122.1:0-50239 GCA_050258735.1 Deltaproteobacteria bacterium
AGTCTTGGAGGATGTCTGCCTGGCCTTCAACGAATCCATCACAATAATAGCCTAAAACAAGTGTCATAGTTTCCCCAGTCACACTGATTTGATCAAGATACAGATAACTTTCATAATCAGTACTCAAACTGATCCAATTATCTTCAGTACTATTGAAATGGGTATTGATTAATTCATAAATGGCTTTCCAACTTTCATCGGACAGCGGGCCTCCCGTAGCCGTTAGAGTGCAGCTACCTGAAATCACATAGGGTTTGTCGATTAGGATACCATTTGGAAGCTCTGAATCTAAATGCATTATGGTATTTTCGAGTGTACGTTCTTCTTCCGAAAACAAACATTGATTATCAGCTAGATCTAGATAATCGCAGCTATAGCTAGGTTTCTCGAATTTCACCCTTATGTCACACCCGTTGGGTACCCCGAGCGAATAGTTATTACCGTTATCATCGGTATTCAGACTGGTGAAGGTATAATTTATTACTTCCCATGGAGCCCAGAGGTTGGAGGCTTCAACCTTTACGCCTGGCAAAGGTTGGTTGTCGCCATCGGTGACCAGACCGGTTATGGCAGCGCCGCCGTATACGACAGCAGACATGGAGTTCGCATTTTCTGGAGCCGTTATAGGTATGCCGCCTACTATCAAGTTGGAAAATACATATTCACCACTGCCGAAATAAGTGACATAATACGCACCATCTAAGTAATCAAAACTACCAAACGGCAACTGGGTAAAGCTGAGGGTAGTTGTGGTTCCCTCCTCGTCTTCCACATCTATTGTAAACTGGTCCGGGCCCAAACCGGTTATTGGGGCTTCGTCTTGATTTAATATGAATATATTTAAATCGGCATAGCCACAATCTGAGCCCGACACCGACCACACACTTATATCTGTTGATATTCCAGAAAGTGTCTCATAATTTATGGCAACTATATCCTGATCCTCCTGGGGTCCTATTCCATCAATATTTACCCTCAGGTAGAGCGTATAGTCATGCCCGTTGGGCAGGTTCAAACCGGAGAGGTCATCCGTTGCCCAGTTACTGTAATCGGCGGCATCAGCAAAAGGAATCAGGCAATCATCACTGCGGGTATCAACATAGGTCTTGCCATTTATGGCGCTGTCAGCCCGGCTAAATCTGGGCATGACCCATTTATTCAAGGTATTGTTTTTGATGAACACGCCGCCGCCCAGGATGGTCTTGCCGTGACCGTTAGCGGTGCCCTCTATGCAGGTCAGTTGTGTTAATGTCGCATCATCAAGAAGTGAAGTGATCTCGCCGTAGCTTATCCCGGAAGAGCCGCTGCCGCTGACGGGATTGCCGCCGATCACTGCCGTTATGTTAGGTGCTACCGTCCAACTGGATATTGCCCCCGAACCGCCAACCGTCACTCCGGTGGCATTGACCGCCAGACTGCTTATGGAAACTCCATCGGCCAGATTCAGGCTGGTGCCGATAGCTGAAGATGCCAGATTTATTTGCCCGATGCAGCCGCTTTCGACTGCGATATTTATATTTGGAGATGAAATGCTGATGCTGGTAAAGTTGCCGCTGAATGTTATCTGGGCTCCGGAATCGACCAAGCCAGTCAAAACTTCTGAGAAGCCTGTGCCAGTAAGACCGCTGTCCTCTTGCAGTATGGCACCGGAATTGAGAGTCAGTGGTCCGATGGTTGTGGTCCCTTTGGCTACAATACGTACGCTGTTGTTTTCCTTGTCAACAATAACTGTATACAGTTGACAGTCGATAACGTGAACGCTACAGGCTCCGCCGCCGTTTATGGTAGTCGTCCCCTGGACCTTTACGTTTTGCAGGGTCACTTCGCCTTCACCGATGCTTGCGGCCAGGGTCAGGTTGCCGTTGATGATCATGTTTTGCAGGGTGACTCCGGCAGCGTTTATGATCGCTGTCCCGCTGATGGTCACTGGGGCAGCAGCACTTGCTCCCCCATAAGTCCCTGCTTTATCATAGGCTACATAGCTAATACCGCCATCGCTGCCGCCTGGATCAACGCCGGGAGTTTTATCGCCGTCTTTGGGACCGGGGTCTAACGCAATATCGGGAGTCTTTTCGTCCAGATCCTCGAGGTCCTGCTTAAGTTGTTCAATGACTTCCGGCTTTAGATCTATCCCTGCATCTTTCAGTGCGTCAATTACCGTTTGCACCGAGGTTTCAGCATTGACCTCCACCAGGACCTCGACGGCCCGGCTGGCATCCATTTGCAATGCGGTATTAACGATCCATGCTTCTTCGTTTTCCATGTCCGCTTTGTCTGCAGCGCTCATATCGCCCGTTTGAGGTGCGCTGTTCTCACTTGGAATGACCGCTTTGTCTCCGCCATTGACTGCTACATTTCCTGCGCTGCTGCTGGTATCAGCAGTACCGGACAGGCAGCATACTTCACAGGTGCCATTTGGATTTACGCTTACTTTTATGAAGGTACCTCTTACGGCAGCTACGCCCCAGGGCATATCTACTTTCATTCTTACTTTTTTCTCTTGTGCGGTCTTGTACCAGGGTTGTGCTGCCGCTGCCAATTGCCTGAGGGGATCGCGGGAAGCCAGGCGTGAAGAGAGGCTGGTCTTAGCAGTATCGGTTTTGTTCTCGGTCTTGGTTGAAAGTGCAGCAAACAGGGTGCCCTTCTTGAGTTCAATATTCAAGAAATCTACGGCTACTCCGGGTGTCCCGTTCTGCTTGATGTAGCTTTTACCGTCTGCCTTTTTGATGACGATCTCGCAGTTACCTTCCAACAGGTTTCCGCTGCCATCAGGAAACATCAATCTGGCCCTGCCGTCACTGCCGGTTTTGATAACGTCGGTTTCAAATATGTCAATGTCCTTGGTTAGTTTCTGGGTCTTATTATTTCTGATCAGGGTCACGTCGCCCTTTATCTCGGTCAATTTCCCGGTCAGTTTGACCTGGCTGAGAACAGGATCTTTGGTTAGAAGAATGGCTAATGCCCGTGCCAGGTCACTGCGGGTCATAGCGGCATCCGGGTATATCTGCTTTCCATCCGAAGACAGTTGTATCATATCCAGGGAAAGTGCGGTGGCCATTTCTGGTGCTGCCCAATGCTGGCTGTTCATATCCTGCAGGGCAGGGAGCGCGGCTCTTTCTTTTTGGGTGCAGATACGCATGATAAGGCTCACGGCTTGAGCGCGGGTAAACTTGTTATCGGGTTTGTAGGTGCCATCTGAAAAGCCCTTGAGATATCCGGCTTTAGATGCTGCATCAATGTAGGAAACAGCCCAGTACCCGGCAGGTACATCTTTAAAATCTGTATTCTCTATTGCCGGGGTCTTCAGCGCGGCGGCCTTGCAGATTATCACTGCCGCCTGAGCACGGGTAAGCCCATCCCGGGGATGGTAAGTGCCATCGGGGAAACCTGAGATGATCCCTTTACTCGCCACAAAATTTATGTACGGGCCGTTTTGATCCCCGGCGGTAACGCCACTAAACTTTTCCGCCGCCAGGAGCTCTCCCCCTATACAAAATACAAAGGCCATCAGTAAAAACATTATTACAACAATCTTTTGTCGCCGTTTCATGTATAACCCCCCCGAGTTTTTTCACCCTTGCTTTCTGCTATATCATAATCGCAATAATTTTCGCTCAGGTATAGGTTTTCCCCTGGCCTGAAGCGCCGGTAATGAGGGCCGGCGCTTTCCGGCGCGGCTAGACTTTATGGAAGCATAAGAGACATAGCATGCAGGAATCCATCCTGACCTTTAATGAGCAGGTATGGGGATGATGAACCTTCTATTGCTGTTATTCCTTCTATTGCCATGGTGCACTTGCCTGCAGCTACGGGGGTAGAGAACTGTTTCATATTCACTGGGATCCCATTCAGAATCAAATTCTCTGGTGCAACCCATGCGCCATTTTCATATGAGCTGATGGTAGCCTTGTTTAATGGACCGCTGGTATAGAGCAACGCCGGATATCCATTGCACCAAGATAGCAATTGCACTGGAGATGCTCCAGCCGTGAGCCCCGGGCTTATGCCATTACCTTCCCACTCACCACTTGAATCATTATAGCAATAGTCCATCACCGTTATATTCTTAGCTGCATCTACGTAAGCCACCAATACGTCATCAGCTGAGGCAAGCATAGATAATCCATAATCAGGATCAAAACTTATTGGCTGACCGGCAACTATGTCCTGCAGACCATCACCATAGCGTTTCAAGAATAGACTCCCACTATTGTCAACGAAAGACAAATATAATTTATCGAAACCA
This sequence comes from Deltaproteobacteria bacterium, assembly GCA_050258735.1. Lineage (GTDB taxonomy): Bacteria > Bacillota > Syntrophomonadia > Syntrophomonadales > Syntrophomonadaceae > Syntrophomonas_A. The sequence continues at coordinate 4,247 of JBLMZJ010000122.1, forward strand.
CCGATTTCCAGGTTCAAGGCCTGCAGGCTTTGGTCTCCCTCGTAAAATCCGTCTGCCAGTGTCGACCAATATCCTCCTTCACCACCATACACATAAGACATTACGCTGCCATAGTAGCTGGTCCCGTAGACTTCATCGAACAAAGTCTCCTGGTAAGCTAAAATGGGATGATCTCCTCCTTCATCTGAACCAATAGTTGCATCGAAAAGGTTGACAGTAGCTCCTCCCTCTACTGGCGTGCCCAGATCAGACCAGCTGCCGCCTTGGAATTTCATCATTCTCAGACCGCCATCGCTGCCCAGCAGGGCGGCATGCATATTAATCCCCGCCAGAACTTTGATGTCCTGGCAGTCAGTCCACTCAAGCGGCTGTATATCTGGTGTTGGTGCTGTCACATCATTCCAACTTGATTCACCTTCCCCCATTGCGAAGGATTTGATGTGTGCTGCACCATTGGCATCACAGTAAGCAGTATACGGCATTAAGACCGATATTCCTCCGGAGAAGGCCTGCCCCAGCTGCCCTTCTCCAAGGTAGGTCCAGTAGGTATGGGTTCTGATCACGATGTCATTCTCTGCTTGATTGCCCGCCCGGTCTACCACCAGGTAAGCCGGGATCACAAAATCATCATTGATAGCAGCTGCTAGCCCCTCATACGTGTAGGTCAAAACCATACTTCTACCGTCAAGGCTGATAGTATACCACAGGCATTCAGGATCAGCGTCTATCCAGGGCGTTTCTTCCATTCCAGCCTCTTCGATCCAGGTGTTTGATTTGATCATTTCAAATATATCGTTCCAGCTCTCATCGGACAGCGGACCTCCGGTAACCATCAGTAATAGTTCTGTAAAGCTTTCATCACCTCTATCTACTGCTATATCAATGGGAGGAAAATTATCTTCAACCATAGTGGCATCCTGCGTATAAGTTCCAACCGCTTCGCTGCCCCACACAGAAGGGTCGGTATAGAAACCAGTTTTTTCAAATACGATCGTTAGCGGATAACCAGTCGGTACTCTGAGCGAATAAAAACCATCATTATCTGTAGTGGTATAATTAATAACCATAATCACGGGGGCGTCAGTAAATGCTGCCGATACCCTTACACCGGCCATGGGCTGGCCTCCAGTATCGCAAATCGTTCCGTTCAGGATGGAGCCGCCGCTTATGGTGATGGTTTCAGAGCAGCTTTCATCAATATTTATAGGTACGCCTCCCACTTTGAGCCCGGAAAAGGTATATTCGCCATCACCAATATATGATATTCCATAGAACCCGTCGCGGTCGTTGAAGTAGAAAGCTCCAAATGGCAGCTGGGCAGCGCTGATGGTTTGAGGAGGTGAGGCCCCTTCCGCCACCTGGAATACGAACTGGTCAGCGCTCAATCCAGATACCGGATTTCCAAGGCTGTCAGCTACCATTACCTCGATCTCAGCCATACCATCATCATAATTTCCTGCTAACCATGTGCTGTTTTCTATGGAAACGTCTGGATGGTGCTCAAAGTATATAGCCACCCGATCCTGATCATCCTTGATTACGTCACCTTCAAGGACCATTCGCAGGTAAATGATATAGTCATGCCCGTTGGGCAGGTTCAAACCGGAAAGGTCATCCGTCGTCCAGATACTGTAATCGGCGGCATCAGCAAAAGGAATCAGGCAATCATCACTACGGGTGTCGACATAGGTCTTGCCGTTTATGGTACCATCAGCCCGGCTGTATCTGGGCATGACCCATTTTTCCAAGGTGTCATTATAGATAAACACGCCGCCGCCCAGGATGGTCTTGCCACGGCCGTCAGCCGTGCCCTCTATGCAGGTCAGTTCCGTTAACGCAGCAGCATCCAGAAGCGAAGTGATCTCGCCGTAGCTTATGCCGCAAGAGCCGCTGCCGCTGACGGGACTGCCGCCGATCACTGCCGTTATGCCTTGCGCTACGTTCCAGGAGGTTATTGCCCCCGAACCGCCAACTGTCACTCCGGTGGCATTGACCGCCAGACTGCTTATGGAAACCCCATCGGCCAGATTCAGGCTGGTGCCGATAGCTGAAGATGCTAGATTTATTTGTCCGATACTGCCGCTTTCGACTGCGATATTTATTTTTGGAGATGAAATGCTGATGCTGGTAAAGTTGCCACTGAATGTTATCTGGGCTCCGGAATCAATCAAGCCAGTCAAGACTTCTGAGAAGCCTGTGCCAGTAAGACCGCTGTCCTCCTGCAGTATGGCACCGGAATTGAGAGTCAGGGGGCCGATAGTGGTGGTCCCCTTGGCTACAATGCGTACGCTGTTGTTTTCCTTGTCAACGATAACTGTATACAGTTGACAATCGATAACATGAACGCTGCAGGCTCCACCCCCGTTTATGGTAGTCGTCCCCTGGACCTTTACGTTTTGCAGGGTCACTTCATCTTCACCTATACTTGCGGCCAGGGTCAGGTTGCCGTTTATGATCATGTTTTGCAGGGTGACTCCGGCAGCATTTATAATCGCTGTCCCGTTGATGGTTACTGGGGCAGCAGCACTTGCTCCCCCATAAGTCCCTGCTTTATCATAGGCTACATAGCTAATACCGCCATCGCCGCCGCCTGGATCAGGACCGGGCGTTTTGCCGCCGTCTTTGGAGTCTGCGTCCTTTAAATCAATATCAGGAGTCTTTTCGTCCAGATCCTCGAGGTCCTGCTTAAGTTGTTCGATGACTTCCGGCTTTAGATCTATCCCTGCATCTTTCAGTGCGTCAATTACCGTTTGCACCGATGTTTCAGCATTGACCTCCACCAGGACCTCGACGGCCCGGCTGGCATCCATCTGCAATGCGGTATTAACGATCCATGCTTCTTCGTTTTCCATGTCCGCTTTGTCTGCAGCGCTCATATCACCCGTTTGAGGTGCGCTGTCCTCACTTTGAATGACCGCTTTGTCTCCGCCATTGACTGCTACATTTCCTGCGCTGCTGCTGGTATCAGCAGTACCGGACAGGCAGCATACTTCACAGGTGCCATCTTGGTTTACACTTACTTTTATGAAGGTACCTCTTACGGCGGCTACGCCCCAGGGCATATCTACTTTCATTCTTACCTTTTTCTCTTGTGCGGTCTTGTACCAGGGTTGTGCTGCCGCTGCCAATTGCCTGAGGGGATCGCGGGAAGCCAGGCGTGAAGATAGGCTGGTCTTGGCAGTATCTGCTTTGTTCTCGGTTTTGGTTGAAAGTGCAGCAAACAGGGTGCCCTTCTTGAGTTCAATATTCAAGAAATCTACGGCTACCCCAGGTGTTCCGTTCTGCTTGATGTAGCTTTTACCGTCTGCTTTTTTGATGACGATTTCGCAGTTAGCTTCCAACAGGTTTCCGCTGCCATCGGGAAACACTAATCTGGCCCTGCCGTCACTACCGGTTTTGATAACATCGGTTTCAAATATTTCGATGTCCTTGGTTAGTCTCTGGGTCTTATTATTTCTGATCAGGGTCACTTCACCCTTTATCTCGGTCAATTTCCCGGTCAGTTTGACCTGGCTGAGAACAGGATCTTTGGTCAGAAGAATAGCTAATGCCCGCGCCAGATCACTGCGGGTCATATCGGCATCCGGGTATATCTGCTTTCCATCCGAAGAGAGTTGTATCATATCTAGGGAAAGTGCGGTGGCCATTTCTGGTGCTGCCCAGTGCTGGCTGTTCATATCCTGCAGGGGAGGGAGCGCGGCTCTTTCTTTTTGGGTGCAAATACGCATGATAAGGCTCACGGCTTGAGCGCGGGTAAACTTATTGTCAGGTTTGTAGGTGCCGTCTGAAAAGCCCTTGAGATATCCGGCTTTAGATGCTGCATCAATATAGGAAATGGCCCAGTACCCGGCAGGTACATCTTTAAAATTCGTATTCTCTATTGCCGGGGTCTTCAACCCAGCGGCCTTGCAGATTATCACTGCCGCCTGAGCTCGGGTAAGCCCATCCCGGGGATGGTAAGTACCGTCAGGGAAACCTGTGATGATCCCTTTACTCGCCACAAAATTTATGTACGGGCCATTTGGATCCCCGGCGGTAACATCACTAAACTTCTCTGCCGCCAGCAGCTCTCCCCCTATACTAAATACAAAGGCCATCAGTAAAAACATCATCACTGCAATCTTTTGTCGCCGTACCATGAATAACCCCCCCGTTTTATTGTTAAGGCAACTTTTATTCTAAGTCGTTTTTCCTTAATAAATATTTATAGGCAAACTATTCCTAATAAATAATTCTTTATAGCGCCATCTCATTCCTGCATAAATAAAATATTTACTTGCGAATTATTAAAAGCCGTAATTATTACGTGCTTTCAAAACTGACTCCGGAACAGGAAATGAGCCGCGGAGGTAGCGATCCCCCCCAGATCCAAAGCAAAGGCGATAATAATAACGGCTACCAGTATCCCGATCAGGTTGTTGCGGGTACGCTGCCATTCTATTTTCTGTTCTTCTTTTTTCCGTCGAGTTGAAACGGCATGAGGATCATGACGTGGCCTGACCGGCATTCCATCTTCCCCTTTCTAATTCGGTCTATGAAGATATTTTAGCATTTTTGGAAAACATATCGATATACTCTTTAGTTGTCATATAAGCATAGTTCACGGATGATGCGAAACTGTTGTAAAAGGCAGGATAAACCATTAAAATTTATGCAATACCTTTTCAATTAAGAAGTAACTGAAGGAGTGGATCAAAATGCAGGAGGTCCCGGCATTCAAATTAGTATTTGTCGAACAAAAAGATTTTCTTTTACTTCCCAACGTTATGTCAATAAAGGTTGTCCAACACCTCTATGATGTTCTGTTTCAGTATGCTATCACTGAAGAACATGAGGAAAAACTCAAAAAGTTCATTGGCAGGATGGAAGCACATATCAAGACCAAGACTAGAACTCCTTTTGCTATGCCGTTGGCCGATCTCGAGTTTCTTGATGAAGGATTGGAGGAACTCCGGTTGCTCAATTGGATGCAGGAGAAACTGTCCATCTTTGAGATCGCCCTGGAGGATGCCTCTAAACTTGACGACGTTATGGAAATGCTGGGGAATATTATGATCTTGAGCCGTGTCGCAGATACGGATCAGATCCTGGTCTTCCCACAGGGGATCACCGTATATTAAGCACCCGACTGCCTTCCTGGATAAGCGGTCAGTATCATGGGAGGAAATCCCCCTGTTAGATCCTATTGCTGCAATGCCGGGATCCTCCTGTACAGGGTGTTTAATAGAATAATAAATTAGGGGAGGTAATTTAGATGGAGTTTAAGGGATCCAAGACGGAACAAAACCTGCTGGCTGCTTTTGCGGGTGAATCACAGGCCCGTAATAAATATACCTATTGGGCCAGCAAGGCCGACAAAGAAGGCTTCAGGCAAATCGCCGCCATCTTCCTGGAGACTGCTGAAAATGAAAAAGAACATGCCAAGCTCTTCTATAAATTCCTCATTGGCGGTGAAATCGCCGACACCGAAGCAAACCTGCTGGCGGCAGCCATGGGTGAGAACGAAGAACATACCAGGCTATACCCGGAATTTGAAAGGATCGCCCGGGAAGAAGGCTTTGGCCAGATAGCCGATATATTCAAAGAGGTAGCTGAAGTTGAGGAAGAGCATGAGAAAAGGTATCGTAAACTGTTGGCCAATGTAACCAACAAGACTGTATTCAAAAAAGCCCAACCGGTCAAATGGAGATGCCGAAACTGCGGTTATGTACATGAAGGCACTGAACCCCCGGAGAAATGTCCGGCCTGTGCTCATCCCAAAGATTATTATGAAGTGGCAGCGGAAAACTTCTAGAAGCTAAAACACCGGGTGGCCAAAAAGTCACCCGGTGTTTGCTGAGGGCAGGTGTAAAACATGAGTATCGTAGATAGGATCTATCTGATAATAACCGGATTTGTATATATAATCGGAGCTGGTATGATCGCTGACTATATGGGGGAACATGTTGCATACTTCTTAAATGGCAATATCGCTGTCAATGCTGTTGTTTACGGCGGGTTGTTATTACTTTTTATCATCAGCCTCATCAAGACCATTCAAATCCAAAAGCGTTAATATATCTTAACAACGAAAAGGCGGATATGGCCGCTCCTTGCCAATCATGGCACCGCGGCACTAGTCCATCCCTGGACGTCCGCATCGCTCCTGCGCCGTCCTGGCGCCCGCGATACTAGGCCATCCGTGGCCGTCGGAATCTGCCCCTACCACAACTTTTTCCGGAGCCCAATCGGAGGTCACAAAATGCAACATGGGGTAGTACATCATTATACTACCCCATTGATTTATCTGTGTATCATCTGTGTCCATCTGTGTTAAAATTCTTACTAAATCTGTGGTCAACCCGTTCACACTAGAACGCAAGCAATGCTTCGCGCAGTATCTTGGCCCCCAGGATCGACGTATTATCACCCTGTTCATAGGGGGGTGATATCTCCACCATATCAAAGCCAACGATGTGCAGCTGGGCCAGGTCGCGTAAAGCGAAAAGCAGATCCCGTGAGCTTACGCCACCAGCCTCCGGAGTCCCGGTGCCGGGGGCAAAAGCCGGGTCCAGGACATCTATATCCAGACTAAGGTAAACAGGCCTTGAGCCTACCAGCTGCTTCACTTCTTCCAGGGCATCGAGAAATCTATCCAGGTAAAGATAGGTCTTCTCCCTGGCAAAAAGCAGCTCATCCATGGTCCCGGAACGAATACCCAATTGAAAAAGCCTCTTTTCTCCCAGCTCCTCAACTACATATCTCATCACCGAGGCATGTGAAAACATATCTCCCAGATAACCCTCCCGCAGGTCGGCATGGGCATCCATCTGTATTACTGCCAGCTCCGGGTAAAAGCGATGGTAGGCCTGGATGAGCGGCAGGGAAACCAGGTGTTCCCCGCCAATGCAAAAGAGCTTTTTTTCCTGATCTAATAATAATGAAGCTATCTGATTTATGCGCTTCAGACTTTCTGTCACATTTCCAAAAGGCAGAATGATATCGCCAGCATCCCCGAATTCTATTTCCTCCAGTGATTTATCCTGGTAAATGCTGTATTCCTCGATCCCCTCCGATACCTCCCGGACCCGGTAGGGCGCCAAGCGGGTGCCCGGACGAAAACTAGTGGTAGTATCCATGGGTATCCCCAGGATGATTTTGGTACAGCATTCTATATCACTGGAACTGGCCATAAACTTTGCCCTGGCATCCAGGTATTCCAACGGGTAGTCCATGTTATTCACCATTCTTAAGTATATTCTGGACGAAGCCTGGAAGCTTGAAGGCAGCCTGGTGCAACTCGGGCGTATAATAACGGCCGGATTTTACGTTCACGTTTTTCAGGGATTCAGGATCGTGGGTCTTCGAACCAACAGTAAAACTCCACAATCCGCTGGGATAGGTAGGGATATTGGCCAGATACAGCTTGGTGATAGGAAAAAACTGCTTGATCCCGCCGTAGGCCATCTTTATTACATCATCATTGAAGAAGGGCGATTCGCTTTGCACCACCAAGATACCGTCCTCTTTCAGAGCATTGAAACAGTCCTGGTAAAAACCCGGCGAAAACAGTTCCACGGCCGGACCGACCGGTTCGGTGGAGTCAACCAGAATGACATCGAAGGTATTTTTATGATCTTTCACATACTGGATACCATCGGCGATCACTACCTCTGCACCAGGTTCACTGAAAGAACAGGAAAGGTCCGGGAAAAAATCCCGGGCCGCCTGGACTACCCGGTCATCGATCTCCACCAGAACTCCACGTTTAACCGCCGGATGCCTGACTACCTCCCGCAAGCTCCCTCCGTCGCCACCGCCTATGATAAGTACCTGCTCAGGACTGGGATGAGAGTTCAAAGCCACCTGGCTGATCATCTCGTGATAAACAAATTCGTCTTTCTCAGTAGTCTGAACCATGCCATCCAGCAGCAGCATCCTGCCAAATTGCTCAGTCACTACTACAGACAGATGCTGAAACTCGGTTTGTTCTGTTCTCAGCGTTTCGCTGATCTTGCAGCTGAAACCCAGAGCCGGAGTTTGATATTCAGTAACCCATAGTTCCAAGTTTGACTCCTCCTTCATCAAACAGCTGGGACAGTCTTACTTCCCTGCCCGTAGCATCAGATTATCTTGTCCTTAATACCATAACGGAACTGCGGCAAAAGCGCAGCCAATCTCCTTAACCACGTGTTCACAGGACGCTACCTTTATTTCGTCCAATTTGATTTCGCGCATATCAAAGGCTTCTTCTACCATGGCAATGACCTTTTCCTGGGCCTCTTCCCTGCTGCATACTCCCTCGAATTCCATGATGACGCCAAAGCTGTTCTTTTTGATACCCACGCCGACCGCCGCGGCGATTTTTTCGCCGGGGTTGGAACTGATGATAAACCCGTAGGCGATGGGGAGCAGAGATCCCGGAGGGATCACCAGGTCAGGTTCATATTCACAACCTGGAGGCAGTATACTGCTGACTCTTAGTAGATTTGTATTTCCCACGCGGGCTTTAAGCAATGCACCATCAAAGGCGGTCAATTCACTTTTACCTTCGGCGCAAGCAGCGGTGAGAAAGAACTTCTTGGGCAACGGTAACAAATGTAACACCTCCAGATATTTTCACGGACAACAGATTAATTATATCCAAAACCCGATGAAATTCAAGAAGTATCCTATATTCTAATTATTTTTTAGCCGCTTTTATGGGCAAATTACTATAGAAAAGTTAGTAGTTGGTCATCTTAACCATTAACTGCCCAAATCAAACTTAAATCGATCCTATTGTATACAATTTTGTGTTCAAAAATGTATTCCGTATAATGAAACGCCATTCCATTGACACGCATTGACTCGGTAGATATAATCAAATTGCGAGGCATTTTGGAAATACATTTCACATCATGGAATATTGTTTCCGATGCTCGACATAAATCCTAATGAGGGGATGGGAACATAATGTCATCATATGTACAAAACGTAATCCAAAAGGTCATTGACAGAAACCCCAACGAACCTGAGTTCCATCAAGCCATCAAGGAAGTCCTTGAATCATTGGAACCCGCCCTGGAGCGCCACCCGGAATTTGAGCAAGCTGGGATTTTAGAGCGGCTTACTGAACCGGAAAGACAAGTTATTTTCCGGGTCCCCTGGGTCGACGACAAGGGTAAGGTACAGGTCAATCGCGGCATGCGTATCCAGTTCAACAGTGCTATCGGCCCTTACAAAGGCGGATTGAGATTGCACCCCACAGTTTACCCGGGCATTATCAAGTTCTTGGGTTTTGAGCAGATCTTCAAGAATTCCCTGACCGGTCTCCCCATCGGCGGAGGCAAGGGTGGCAGTGATTTTGATCCCAAAGGTAAATCAGATATGGAAGTTATGAGATTCTGCCAGAGCTTTATGACCGAGCTCTATAGACATGTTTCGGCAGATATAGATGTCCCGGCTGGTGATATTGGCGTAGGTGGAAGGGAAATCGGGTTCCTATTCGGCCAGTATAAGAGAATCACCGCCCTGCATGAGGGTGTTCTCACCGGCAAGGGATTGGTTTATGGCGGCAGTCTGGTGCGGACCGAGGCAACCGGTTATGGTCTGGTCTATTTGGTAGACGAAATGATTCGCGACAAAGGCAAGTCGTTCGACGGCGCCACAGTTGTTATCTCCGGTTCAGGCAATGTTGCCATCTACGCTACTGAAAAAGTCCACCAGTTAGGCGGTAAGGTTGTAGCCCTGAGTGATTCCTCCGGTTACATCTATGATAAAGACGGCATCAATCTGGACACAGTCAAACGCATCAAGGAAGTTGAAAGAGGCCGGATCAAGGAATACGTTAATTACCATCCGGCTGCTGAATACCATGAAGGCACTGGCATCTGGAATATCAAATGCGATGTCGCACTGCCTTGTGCTACTCAGAATGAACTCAAGGGATCTGATGCTGAGATCCTGGTGAAGAATGGCTGCTATGCCGTTGGTGAGGGTGCCAATATGCCCTGTACTCCGGAAGCGGTAGATATCTTCCTAAAGAATAAGGTGATGTTTGCTCCAGGCAAAGCTGCCAATGCAGGCGGCGTCGCCACCTCTGCGCTGGAGATGTCACAGAACAGCATGCGTTATAATTGGACCTTTGAGGAAGTGGATGCCAAACTCAAAGATATCATGGTATCCATCTACCGTAATGCCAGCGAAACCGCACGGGAATACGGACACGAAGATAATCTGGTGGTAGGAGCCAATATCGCCGGATTCTTAAAGGTAGCCAATGCAATGCTAGCTCAGGGAGTAGTATAGTATATCTTTATACTATTTCAAGCATGTGCCAACTGCGATGGCAAAGGACGCCAGGGGTAATACCTGGTGTCCTTTGCTTTAAACCTGGCAACTGGGGTTTGACAATCATTTTTATACTTAAGTAGAATAAAGTAGCTAATTATATTCAATGATCTTCTCGAAAATGGAAGGAGAATGAAGCCGATCATGCGTGACAGCGATGATGTTCAGGAAAAACTGAAGGAAGTCGGCGATGACAGCAAATCGGTTCAATCCGTAGACCGGGCTCTTTTTATATTGGAGGCCCTGGCCGAGGCAACACGTCCTCTTCATCTCGCGGAACTGGTGCAGATGGTTAAACTGAAGCCCAGTACAGTCCATCGTTTGCTGGGCACATTAATAAAACATGATTTCGTGGAACAGGACGACCGCAGCTGTTACAAACTCTCTATGAAAATGTATTATATGGGCAATTCCGCTACCTATGCAGTCGACATAAAGGAATTGGCTCACCCGGTGATGCAGGAATTGTTGGATAGATATAACGAAACAGTCAATCTGGCTATTCTTGATCGCGGTGAAGTAGTATATATTGACCAGCTCGAGTCCAACAATATAGTTATTGTCAGGATGTTTGCCCGAGTGGGAAATCGTGGACCGGCTTATTGTACCGGCTCGGGAAAGGTCCTGCTGTCTGGTTTGAACAAAGAGGAGTTTTCCAGATACCTGAAAAATGTTGCCTTGCGGGGATTTACCAATGATACTATCACTGATCCCATGAGTCTTTCCCGTGAATTGGATCGGATAAGGGAAAATGGCTATGCTCTGGACCTGGGAGAACGTGACGAGGGCGTAGGTTGTGTGGCAGCCCCCATCAAGAACCGGGAAGGCATAGTGGTTGCTGCTCTTAGCGTCTCCGGTCCGATCATGCGAATGACTGCTCCATTCCTCAGCAGCCAATTAGCCCCAGTCCTCATCACTTATGCAGATAAGATATCAACCAAGCTGGGCTATTCCGGCCAGGCGTGACCGGAGACCCGCTGCTGTTTAGCCGGGCCGCCTACCTATAGCAAGCCTAAAATGTTATACTCCCACCTTTATTCTTCATTCGTTGAAGTACCCCCTGACCTCCCGGGACCTTACGTCAGCTTCTATATAGATTTTTTCGTCGCACCCCTCCAGATTCCATACCCTTATTACCTTTTCCATACCCGGAAATCCAGGAAAGAGCTCATTAAATGAATTAGGCAAGGTGTCCAGATATGACATATCGAAAAAAGACCCCTCGCTTTCTCCGAGCAGTGCGATATAGAATATTTGAGTTTCCACCAGATCCTGAAAGAAATGAGTACCATAAGAAAGCTCCGGCATAAAGCCTTCCTTCTGTTCGGCCATTTCTACCAAAATCGATGCGTTACATATCTCCGCAAACGAAACCGGCACGCCAAGAGAAGGGGTAGTTGTCCCCCAGCGTCCCGGCCCGATCAACATCAAGGGCAAGACCCCGGCTTGTTTGGCCATCCGGTTAACTTTTCCCACCAAACGAGCTACCTGATATTTGTCGGTGTTATTCAGTTCAAGATATTCAGGCCCGATATAAACTATACCCTTGATCTGTTCTGAAAGGTTGCCTCCCATAAAACTGGGGCTGGTAAGGAATAGCCGGTCACCTTCCTTGTCTTCCGGCAAGCGGGTAAGACGGGCCGAATGCTTGAAAGTCTGCAGGGGGCGACACTGCAATAGATTCAGCTGCATAGTGCCATCAGGGGCAAAATTTACGGTAAATTCAGTATCGACCGGGTAATCATAGGCCTGCTGCAAATCGTCAAGCATCCTCCGCATAACATCCACATAGGGAGTGGTCGATAATAGCTTTTCAAAAGTTAAAATCCAGCTTTCCGGGTGAGGTCTGCCTAATTCGCGCAATCGTCTGGTACGTTCATAATCATATGAGGCGGTCAGATCCCAGGCAATGTGGCGCTCATGGTTTAAAGCCAGCTTGTTTAATGACACACTTCCCCATTCGTTGAGAACGGTATCGAGTACGTCAACATTGTGCTGAGAAAACCGCATGATATCTTCCCGGCTGGAATCTGGCCTGAGCATCGGTTTATCCAGTGCGATCAAACGCGGATAGTCATTACCAACGCGGTCCACCGCCCGGGTACCCAGCCCGAAGACCAAGCGCACCATGCCGGCCGCTGAATCCATATCGCTTCGCCAGACATAAGGGTTATGAGACATGGCCACTCCAGCCAGATCGGGAAAGAAATAGTGTTGGTGATGGGAACCGGATACCCGTTGGACCAGCAGTGCCATCTGTTCATCGCTTTGGTCCAGACCACGCTGCAGGCGGTAGGCCAGAGCGCTGTCATTTAAAGTACTGGCATAGACCGTCTTTACTGCTTGTTCAAATCGTTCCAATCTTTCCTGGGGCGTACCCTGGTTTACACAGAACACACTCTCATATTTCCCTGCAAAAGCATTGCCAAAACCATCTTCAAGCAAACTGCTGGATCGCACGATGATAGGTGCCTGCCCGAAATAATCCAGCATCTGATCGAACTGTTCCTCTATGGTACGGGGTATGACTCCATCCAAGATCTGCACCTTTAGTTCGCGGGCAATCGAGAAATAATATTCCGGCTGCTTCTGCAGGAGGCGCAGGTTCCAGCACCCGTTTTCCACCAGATAGGTATAGTACACATCTGAACCGATATAATATGAATCGTGCGGCTCAAGCCACTGTTCCCAATTGAAATCGTTATCACTGCGGAGAATACTTCTGGCCAGGAGCATTCCCACCGTTTTGCCGCCTATATAACCAGACCCGATCAAGCGGTTGCGTACCTCCAACAAGTCTTCCAGGGTCAGGTACTGCATCGCCAGTTTGAGCATCCTCTCCTCGCGTCCGATCAGCATCTGGCACAAACGCTCGCACATTTCAGGTTCTTCAGATATCGCATCCCAATCATGTTCTTTTAAGCGTTCAAAGAGCCCTTGCGCTTTTAGAAATATGCGATCCCAGTAATCTAATTGTCTTTCGGTATGGCTGGCGCCTCTTTGTTGGAATAGGGAAAAGAAATGGGCTGCCTGCACACTGCTGGTCATCGGGACAAAATCATTAAGGTTTTCAACATGCGGAAGGAACATAGTGCTGGAATATCGCCCCAGGACTTTTATCGGGTGAACATAATAAGTACCTTCATATTGATATACATCGATCAGCAACTGTGTGGTTTCTCTGATCCGGGCGATCGTTTCAAAGGAGTTCGAATTACGTATCACCGTAAAATAGGCTATCGTATTCAACTCGTGCAGATAAGGGCAAACAACCTTGAAGAAGTTGCCGATCATCAGATCGGTCGCCCAGGATTGAAGAAGTTCGGAAAGACAATCAAAAATGTAATAAACTCCGTAACCTTCCTCCGAAGCGATACTGTACACGCGGCTGGAAAAAGCCTCGAAGCCGGTGTCAGGATCCAATTCGTAAACGGTTACCCGGGGATCGCTATCAATAACTGGCGGATGTTTACCAAAACGAAAATATATCACCTTGCGCTCATCGGCGGCAGCCTGTATCAGCAGAGGAGTGACGAAGTGCCTGTAGTCCTGAATATGATCAACTTGCCAGACTACATTGTCACCCATGCGAAGTCCGTCAAGAATGCGATCCAAACCGGCTAATCCGGTTGATATGCGTCCTAAAGCGGTCATACTACCTCCTCCCTCGTTTTGACTCAATTTAACACGTCCACCTTACCAATATAGCTTTCTTGGTTCCCCTAATCAAAGTCTTCCATGCGAAAATATATCAATCATAGTTATAGTCACTTCTGGTTATTATCTGCCGGAAACCACATCGCATACCTCACTTATTAAGAGAAAAGGGAGCCATTACGGCTCCCTCCAAGCCGATGACAAAAGCGAATATCTGCGTTGTTGCTCAAAACCCCGCTCAATCAACGTACGTAAGTACGCCTCAATCGCGGGCTTTTCGCACGCCTTGATCTTCACTCTTGTCATCGCCCTGCCATCTTGCCGACTTTGTCGACAATCTGGAGGGAGCCATTACGGCTCCCTCCAGCTTAAACTTTTTATACCACGCCTTGTGCTTTCATGGCCTCAGCCACTTTGAGGAATCCGGCTATGTTGGCACCTGCTACCAGGTTGTTTTCCAAACCGTATTCCTTGGCAGCTTCACTGGACTTACGGTAGATATCCTTCATGATGCCTTTCAGACGAGAATCCACCTCTTCAAAGGTCCAGGCATAACGCATACTATTCTGAGACATTTCTAATCCAGATACTGCTACGCCTCCTGCATTAACTGCCTTGGCCGGGCCAAACAAGACCCCCTTCTCCAGGAAGAAGTTAACAGCATCAGCCATACACGGCATATTGGCACCTTCTGCTACGCAAAAACATCCGTTGGCTACAAGCTTCTGGGCATCAGCCAAAGAAACCTCATTCTGCGTTGCAGTAGGTATAGCTATGTCACAAGGTACTTCCCAGGGTGAACGTCCTTCTACCCACTGCAGGCCGAATTCCTTGGCATAGTCCTGGGCAGGTCGGCGATAAACGCACCACAAGTCCATAAGGAAATCAAGTTTTTCACCCTTGATGCCTTCAGGATCATGGACATAACCATATTCATCGCCGATGGTTACGACTTTGCCGCCCATCTGATTGGCTTTTTCGATCAGGTAGGTTCCTACATTGCCATAACCTGAGATGGTGATGGTCTTGCCATTTACGCTTTCGCCGCGGGAAGCCAGCATTTCTTCTACGAAATACATAGCTCCATATCCGGTAGCTTCAGGCCGAGCCAGACTGCCGCCCCAGGTAATGCCTTTTCCGGTCAGAACACCAGAGAAAGCATTGACTATGCGCTTATACTGTCCAAAGAGATAACCGATTTCCCTTCCGCCTACTCCGATATCTCCAGCGGGAACGTCGGTATCAGGTCCGATATGACGATACAATTCAGTAGCAAAGCTCTGGCAAAAGCGCATGATTTCGCCATCGGATTTGCCGCGTGGGTCAAAGTCGCTGCCACCTTTGGCTCCACCCATGGGCAGTCCAGTAAGAGCATTCTTGAAGATCTGCTCGAAACCCAGGAACTTGATGATGCCAATATAAACCGATGGATGAAATCTTAAGCCGCCCTTATATGGCCCGATCGCGCTGTTGAATTGTACCCGAAAACCGCGGTTGACTACTACTTCCCCGGCATCATTTACCCAGGGTACCCGGAAAACGATCTGCCTTTCCGGTTCGACCAGCCGCTCCAGCACTCCGCTGGAAATATACTCGGGGTGACGTTGGATCACTGGTTCAAGTGATTCCAGTACCTCATGCACGGCCTGGTGAAACTCAGGCTCGCCAGAGTTGCGCTTGGCAACTCTTTCCATTAACTCATTTACATATGCCACTGCACTCTTTCCTCCTTTGGAATTTTTACATGCCTGCGATAGCTATCACAAATTATAATGATTTATCAAAGCTTATGTAAATAGATTTTCCTGGGGTATATTGTATGCAAGCTATCCATAAGCGCGGAGACCAACCTTACGGCTCAAGCAAAACCAACGCCGTAAAATGTTGAATTACCAAGGTATGCTCAACAATGGAGAAAAAAGAGATGACGATCACGATAGAACTACGGACTGTGAAAAGGCGGTTCAAAAGCACGCAATACTTATTCTGTTAAAACTTGTAGTTCTGGACGAACTCAAGGAAATTCTCAACTGATTTCCGGCGCGTCTTTTGTCGTGGAAATACCACATAAAAATAACGGGAGGCACCCGGATCACTGATAGAAAGACCCTTCAGTTTGCGATGTGGGTCAATTTTTCTTATAGCCCAGCGGGACACAACGGCAATCCCCATCCCTGACTCGACTGATGCTAGTACCGCTTCGGTACTTCCAGCCTCCATGTAGACATTTATATCTTCCTTGCGGATACCACGAGCAGCCAGCAAGTCTTCCGTCGCCTTGCGGGTTCCCGAGCCCTTCTCCCGAAAAATCCAACGTTCCCCCGCCAGATCCTTAAGACTGACCTTATCCGAAGAAGCTAGTTTATGGTTGGCGGGAAGAAGCGCTACTAATTCATCTTCCAGCCATTTGAATCCATCGATTTTTCTATTGTTTATCCATCCACCGACAATGCCGACATCTATCTCTCTTTCGCTGACCTTGCCCAATATCTTTTCGGTGTCAGCTATATCCATGGTGATGCCTATATTAGGATAGTTATCCTTGAAGTCCTTTATCAGTTTGGGCAGGATGTATTCGCCCGGTATATTGCTGGCCCCCAGTGCCAGCGTGCCCTTATGGGCATCAACCAGATTAGCCATTTCTTTTTCAGTCTTTTCAACGGCTCTTACAATTTCCCGCGCACAATTATAAAGGATCTCTCCTGCCTCCGTGGTTTTCAATCGGCGGCCCGATCTTTCCAACAAAAGGACTCCGTACATGTCTTCAAGCGCTTGGATCTGTTTGGTGATGGCTGGTTGGGACAGTCCAAACTCGTCAGCCGTTCTGGACAAATTTTGGGTCTCCACCACGCGGATAAAGGTCTTGAACAGGTTTATATTCATGCTTGCACCCCCGGGAGGTTTAAAATAAAATCACAGCGTATTTAATAGCTTGTATTGCCCGATTGCAAATAATCTGCGTTAATCTGCGTCTATTCCGTTCCCCTGTTTCTATTTCAGGAAGCCTTCGATTATCGTGTTTACAGCTTCCTCTTCGGTTAGGCCCAGTGACATCAGCTTGACCAACTGCTCACCTGCGATCTTGCCGATAGCTGCTTCGTGGGTCAGAACAGCCTGAGCGTCCTCAGCCACCAGTTGCGGAACGGATTGGATATGGGCCTGATCCATGATTATAGCATCACACTCCAGATGTCCCAGGGCATCGGCCTGACCAATGAGCGCGGCTTTGAAAACCTGGCTGGACTTGTCCCGGGCAACGGCACGGGATAGTATCTGGGCATTGCCATCGGTCCCTTCGAGGTATACATCGATGATAGACTCGGCCTTTTGTTCATCGTGAGTCATAAGCCGCTCGGTGATTTTCAGGCTGCCATGTTCGTGGATACGTGCTACCGTTGAACGCAAGGTATCATCAACACCAGCGATTTGTACCAGTTCCATTTCGGCACTGGCACCGCTCTCCACGGTAATATCTGTAGTAGGGTTCAATATCTTCTTGCCTCGTCCGCTGCCTTCACCATAGTGTTTCTCTACATACTTCATATGCGATCCATTTTTTACGATAATGGTGTGGATGCCGTCATGCCCGGAATCGGCATGGCTGTCGTTGTGGATGCCGCAGCCGGCCACAATGGTAACATCCGCGTCTTCGTTGACGATAAAGGTGTTATAGACCTTGTCCTTGAATCCGGCCTGGGTAACAATGACCGGTACATGGACCGTTTCATTCTTAGTACCCGCTTTGACTTCCACTTTAAGTCCGGTCCCGTCATCATTGGGCCCGACACTGATATTGGGAGATGAATTGCGTATTACCGCTTTACCGTCTACCCTGATATTAAGAGCTCCGGATGGTATTTCTCTGAGATCAGTAATGGTACTGATCAGCTTCATGTCTTCATCTTTAAAATTCATAGCCTATTTCCCCCCGGCACTGCATTCTAACCTTGCATTCTATGTCATCTTTGATAAGGGGCCAGATTTCCGCTCCGCTGCCCTGTTTGTCTATTCTGCCTCCATCAACTACGATGATCTCATCACAGATAGGTAATACCCGTTCATTGTGCGTAATAATGACTGCGGTCGACTTGGGGCTGTTCTGGTACTTGGCTATGATCAACCCGATCAATCGCTGTATAGTCCACAAATCGACTCCGGCCTCGGGTTCATCGAAAATACTGACCCTTGCATCCCTGGCAAGAACTTGAGCGATCTCTATACGTTTCATTTCGCCCCCCGACAGACCCGGTCCCACGTCACGGTCCATGTAGTCTTCAGGACACAACCCAACATCCCGCAGGTTTTTACGGACCCCAACCTGATCAAGGCCTGGGCTGGCAATGTTAAGCATATCCGGAATGGTGAGGCCTTTAAAACGCGGAGGTTGTTGAAAGGCGTAGGCTATCCCCTTTTTGGCTCTTTCACTTACGGAAAGATCGCTGATATCCTCATCGTCGAGAAGGACCCGTCCGCTGTTGTGTTTATATATACCCATGATGACCTTCGCTATCGTGGTTTTACCGCCGCCGTTGGGTCCGGTTATAGCGTAGAGTCTGCCGGGCTTGAATTCCAGGTTTATATCGGTGATTATCTCCCGAACTTCGCCTCCGTTATCACCAACTGCCATACTGACGTTTTCCAGCTTCAACATAATATGACCTCCATAATCTAGCATTTTAGGTTAGTTTCAATCATGGTTCTGTCTATTTTATCATAACGATAGGTTATATGTCTAATAATCAAGCCTGGGTATTGAGGGGTCGACCCCGGCATTGATAATCCTATCTTGTTATCCAAAAAAGGTGCCGGGGAAAAATGAAGGGATCAATCGGATGTGCCATCCTCCAGTCTCTTGTGCAGACAATCCGGACAATAGGCATAAAGCTTGAGTTCATGGTCTATTATCTTATAACCCTGTTTCTCCAGGTGCTTCTCCAGACTGTTTAGCAGGTCGTCTTGCACTTCTATGATGCTGTTGCAGGATAAACAAATAATATGATGATGGTGATGGGCATTTTCATCACATAATTCATAACGATATTTCCCCTGATCAAATACCGTCTTATGCAATATCTCCAGACTGGCTAGCTTTTCAAGGGTTCGATAAACTGTGGCGATCCCGATGTTCGGAAGCCTGGTTTTGGCTTCGAAGAAAACCTCATCGGCGCTCAGATGTCTGCCCCGGTTGTCCATCATTACATCAAGCACAGTGGCCCGCTGACTGGTAAGCTTATATTTACCCTGTTCCAATTTATCGTGTATAAATCGCCCTACCATATGACCCGCCCCATAAGTGATTATCATTATCAATGATAGCATAACTGAAGGCCTATTAATATATTCGTTTTTTACTGAAAACAAAGGACCGAGTACTTCAGCACATCGGTCCTTTATATCCATAAATCAGAGACATTATTTATTCTTGCTTGCCTTCCCGCTTGTTGAAGTCTTGTTAGTGCTTTTGGTCCGGTAATCCTTGATTACCGCCTTCTTTTTTAGATTATCCAGGTATTGATTAGCAACTTTTTCTTCCTTCTGTTTTTGGAGCGACATCATTATTTGATTGCGAGCATCTTTGAGGGTACGGACATTGTTATTCTTTATCGACCCCGCTTTGATAATATGATAACCAAATTGAGATTTTACCGGCGTCTTAGTAATTTCTCCCGGTTTTAAAGCCAACGCTGCTTGTTTGAATTCAGGGACCCATTGGCTGTCCTGATTGGTTAGGCCTACAAACCCTCCGTCTATTGCGCTGCCAGTATCTTTGGAATACTTTTTAGCCAGGTCAGCAAAATCGGCCCCACCTTTTATCTGTGCCATGATATCGTTGGCTTCTTTTTCGGTTTTGACCAGTATATGATATGTCTCGATTCCCCCGGCTTCCTGGAATTCGCTCAGGTGGGCCTTATAGTATTCTTCGATCTCCTTGTCGCTGACCTCTGCCTGTCCGGTGATCTTCTTATACAGTTTATTATACAGATATTGAGTTTTAACGGATTCTATATAGGCATTCTCATCCATTTTATTTGTTTTGACGAAATTCTTGAATTCATCACTCTTGACTACATCACCCAGTTCTTTATCGGAAACTTCTATGCCTTCTTCGGGAGCCTGCTGTAGGATCAGCTTCTGCATGACCACATCGTCCCACGCTGCTTTCTGAAGACTTTTAATAACGGTCGGGTCTTTCACTCCTGCTATTTCCATGCCTTGTTGGCCCTGATTAGCATTATTGATCTGAGCCACCTGTTTCTCATAGTATAATTCACGGATCTTATAGGCGTTATCAAATTCTGATTGGGTGATCTCATCACCATTTACGCTACCTATTACTTTGCCGTTTTTAACACTACCCGATGAGCCGCATCCTGCCATTATTAGAACCGCCAGCAGCAGAAGCAGGCTTAACCATAAACGCCGTTTCAACATTCATTCCTCCCCATAATCACCTGCCAGAAATTATAGCATATATGTGTGACCAATGCCGTTGTTTGTGGTTAATAACGGTGGAAAATATAACTTCTAATGGGTAAATAAAAACAGCACCGTTTCGATTTGGAACCGATGCTGTCTATTAATTATCGATGCTTAATTGCCAAGATTGGTATCGACCAATTGGATAAACTGTTCAAAAAGGAACGAGGTATCCTGTGGCCCGGGGGATGCCTCCGGATGGAATTGAACTGACATTAAGGGGAGCTCCGGGTGGAATATCCCCTCAACTGTATCATCAGTAAGATTTATAAAGCGTACCACCGCCCCGGTTCCGTCCAGGGAATCACGGTCAACCGCATAACCATGGTTTTGTGAGGTTATATAACATTTACCAGTGATATTGTCCCGAACGCTGTGATTTCCCCCACGGTGTCCAAAACGAAGCTTGAAGGTGGTACCCCCCAATGCTGTCGAAAGCAATTGATGGCCAAGGCAAATGCCGAAGATCGGCAGCTTGTTGAGGATTTTTTTCATTTCATCTACTGCGTAGGAACATACCGCCGGATCTCCGGGGCCATTGGATAGTACTATGCCATCCGGGTTAAGGGACATGATGTCTTCAGCAGTGGTACGGGCAGGTACACAGACCAAACGGCAGTCACGGTGCAGCAATGAATCGATTATGTTTTGTTTGCAGCCGAAATCCCATAGTACCAACTGCCTGCTGCCCTCGCCCAATACCTTTATGGATTTTGTGCTGACTCCCGGGACCAGGTTGATATCTTCCAGCATTTTCTTACCCTCCCGGGCCATTCTTAGGAGATGATCCATATCATCAAGGTTGTCTGAAATGACTGACCCCATATTTCCTTCGGTACGCAGGTTCCTGGTAATAGCCCTGGTATCCACCCCCGTCAAACAGCTTACTCCAAAGCGCTCCATAAACTCATTGAAGCCCCACTTGCTTTCATAGTGGCCGTTCAATGCCGAGGCTTCTCTTACTACCAACCCCTGCAGGGCCGGTTTTTCTGCCTCGAATCCATAGTCTCCGAAACCATAGTTCCCGATCTGGGGATAGGTCAGGACCAGGATCTGACCTGCATATGAGGGATCAGTAATGATCTCCTGATATCCATTCATGCTGGTGTTGAATACAGCTTCACCGGATACCGGCAAATTATAGCCGGTTATCTCGCCGGTATAGACCCGCCCGTTTTCCATTACCAGATATCCCTTGCGACTCATCTCCAAGTACCTCCCCACTTTTTTGACCAAACCCCGCTTTCAAACCTAAAATATTATATTTGGCAATCCAATAAAAAACAAGGGGAAAGCATTAGAAATAATGTATACACCCCTGCAGTTCCTAAACAACAGACGGCAAGTTAAACGGAGGTATTTACATACCCCCGTTCCAGACCGCCAAAAAGAGCGAATCTCATCGTTACATAGGAAGCACAGCTCAATCAACGTACCCCATGTATGCTTCAATCGCTGTTCTTCCTTGTGCCTCAGATTGAACTTCCTGCAAATGGGGTCACCGAAGCCTACTAATCCGCGATTATTAAGATGGCTTACCATTCTTACCTCAACTGAAAGGACTTCTTTTGCAACTTACCTTCACACTTTTTGCTCGGTCTCCTTTCTTCTTTGATAAGCTGAAACGGAGATAAATACCTCCGTTTCACAATTATTATTTAGAATCTGGTCAGGTATTGTTTTACTTCCCAGGGAGTCACCTGCATGGCGTATTCCCTCCATTCTTCCATACGCCCCTCAACCAGTTTTTCATATATATGACCACCCAAGGCGCTCTTTATGATCTCATTCTTCTCCAACTCCTGGAGAGCCTCCAGCAGATCACCGGGCAGACTTTCAATATTGAACGCCTTGCGCTCGTCTGCATCCATCTTGTATATATTGCGGTCTACCGGCTCCGGTGGTTCGATCTGGTTTTTGATGCCGTCCAGTCCAGCCTTCAACATTACTGCCATCGCCAGGTAGGGATTGCAGCTGGGGTCGGGATTGCGAACTTCGATACGGGTGCTCATTCCTCGCTTGGCCGGTACCCTGATGAGACAACTGCGGTTTTTTCCGGACCAGGCCAGGTATACCGGTGCTTCATAGCCAGGGACCAGTCTCTTATAGGAGTTTACCGTGGGATTAGTAACCGCACTCAAAGCCCTGGCATGCTTAAGGATTCCGCCCATGTACCAGCGGGCCAGATCGCTCAGCTGATCCTCGCCTTCCGGGTCATAGAATGCATTCTTGCCTTCGATAAATAAGGATTGGTGGCAATGCATCCCGGAACCGTTTATGCCGAAAATGGGCTTCGGCATAAAGGAGGCATGGAGGCCATGGCGCTGGGCAATAGATCTTACCGTTAGTTTAAAGGTCATGATCGCGTCAGCAATAGTCAGGGCGTCTCCATATTTGAAATCTATCTCGTGCTGTCCCGGAGCTACCTCATGATGGGAGGCTTCGATCTCGAAGCCCATCTCTTCCAGTGTCATATCCATATCCCGGCGGGCATTCTCACCGAGGTCTACCGGCGCCAGGTCAAAGTAGCCGGCATCATCCTGGGTATTAGTGGTCGCCCGCCCGTTCTCATCGGACAGGAACAGGAAAAATTCAGCCTCAGGACCCACCTGCATGTTGTAACCCATAGCCTGGGCCTCTTTTAAAACGCGTTTCAGATTAGTGCGAGGACAGCCATCAAATGGAGTTCCATCAGGGTTGGCTACGTCACAGATCAGTCGAGCGACCTTGCCGGTACCGCCCCGCCAGGGAAACACTACAAATGTATTGGGGTCGGGGACCAGATACATATCTGATTCCGATATCTCGGCAAATCCATGAATAGATGATCCATCAAACATCAATTCACCATCGAGCGCTTTTTCCAACTGGCTGACGGGAATGGCAACGTTCTTCATGACACCCATGATATCGGTAAATTGAAGCCGTATAAATCTGATCTCTTCTTCTTTGACCCTCTCCAATATGGTTTTCTTCTGCTTGTTGTTGGCCATTTTTATTCCTCCTAAAAATTTTGTATCCGATAAAATATTAGGACATTGAGTGTTTTAAGGCGTTTCATTCTCAAATGCGATGATTATAGCTCGGGCTACCTCCTTCTTATTGAGGCCGCGGTTCATACTCTCCTTCTGTATCCTGCGGTAGGCATCTTTCTCATCGATACCCAATGTCTTCATGAGTATGCCCTTGGCCTGTTCCACCAGCTTGCGGGTATTGATCTCCTCCCGCATCTTCTCCAGTTCCTTCTGCATATTTTCCACCTGCTGTTTATAGAACAGACAGACCTCTACCACTGATAAAAGAGTTTCCTCGCCAACAGGCTTATCTACGTGGGCATAATCTCTGCGGAGGTGTCCATCCTTTTCACCTGTAAGTATCAAGACCCGGGCCAGGTTATCTCCTTCAACGATTCCAGCCAGTTCTACCACGCTTCCTCCTTCCAATGCGCCATCAATAATCAGGAGATCGGGATAAAAGGTGCGACATTTGCGCAGGGTTTCCGGTATGTTCTTGGTTTCTGCCACTACCTGATAAGCAGAACGCTGCAGAATGTCCCGGGTCAGCCTCCGGCTGCTATCCTTGCTGTCGGCAACAATTATTCTAGCTCTCGGCACAACTTTCATCACCTCACAAAAAAAAGGGGGCACGATAAAGTCACAAGCAGAATCTCTGACTATATCGGGCCCCCTTTGCCCATATTTGCTATTAGGTTTTCACAATTTTTATTTTATAAACCTCCTGCTGATAAAACAAGAGGTTTACGCCAAATATATTGTATACTCGGGCCAATGATAAAAACAAATCTCATCGTCCTAGAATTTTGCCATGTTTATATTATAGAGTCTTACATGTTCTTGATTAGTTCATCGGCAAAGGCTGAACATTTGACCTCGGTGGCACCATCCATCAGACGGGCAAAATCGTAGGTAACTACCTTGCCGGCAATGGTCCTCTCCATGGCGCTGATGATGAGGTCAGCCGCCTCGTCCCAGCCCAGATGACGCAGCATCATTTCCCCGGATAGTATCACCGAGGACGGGTTTACCTTGTCCAGTCCGGCATATTTGGGAGCAGTACCATGAGTAGCTTCAAAAATGGCATGCCCGGTCACATAATTGATATTAGCACCCGGAGCTATTCCGATACCGCCCACTTGTGCAGCCAGTGCATCAGAGGCATAATCGCCGTTGAGATTCAGAGTGGCTACCACATCGAACTCATCAGGGCGGGTCAGTATCTGCTGCAGGAATATGTCAGCGATCGCATCCTTGACCAAGATCTTACCGGCGGACAGCGCTTCCTTCTGGGCCTTGTCAGCTGCGGCTTCCCCTTCGGCTTCTTTGATCCGGTCATACTGATCCCAGGTAAAAACCTGGTCGGCAAATTCGGTCTCCGCCAGTTCATATCCCCAGTTGCGGAAGGCTCCTTCCGTATACTTCATTATATTTCCCTTGTGTACTATAGTCACACTCCTGCGCTTGCTCTTGATAGCGTAGTTAAGAGCAGCCCTCATCAATCTCTTAGTCCCCTCGGATGAAACTGGTTTGATGCCGATACCAGAAGTTTCCGGGAAGCGGATCTTTGTTACTTTCATCTCTTTTTGCAAGAAATCAATGAGCTTCTTGACCTCTTCCGTGCCACTGGCGTATTCGATACCCGCATAAATATCTTCGGTATTCTCCCGGAAAATGACCATGTCTACCTTTTCCGGCTGTTTGACCGGTGAAGGTACACCAGCAAAATACCGGACCGGACGCAGACAGGTATACAGATCGAGTGCCTGGCGCAGGGCCACGTTAAGGGAACGTATACCTCCACCGATCGGAGTGGTCAATGGTCCCTTGATGGCGATGATATATTCACGGATAACCTCCAGGGTCTCTTTAGGCAGCCAATCTCCCGTCAGGTTATAGGACTTTTCGCCAGCCAGTACTTCCTTCCAAACGATGGATCTGCGGCCCTGATAAGCCTTCTCGACGGCAGCTTCCAGAACCCTGGAGGCAGCAGCCCAGATATCAGGTCCAGTCCCATCACCAATAATAAAGGGCAATATTGGGTGGTCAGGAACCCGGAGCACTCCATTTTCGACGGTAATCTTCTCCCCTTGCATCAATAAACCTCCTGTAAACAAATTTGCAATCGTTTTCACAATTTCTTCATGGCCCGGTTTAAATCCTGCCAGTTAAAGTCTTTTAATTGATACCAGGCGTTACAACTATGATCCGGCCAACTGGTTCAGCCGGTTCGGTCATCAGGATCAACTCAGCAATGAGCGCCAGTTCATTACTATCCACACTGTAACCATCCACCAGGATCATTGCTTTCTCGGCTCTGGTATACATCTCCGCGATTTGTGCAGCCTGTTCGCTGACGGCCAGCCCCTCCAACTCACCAACCAGACTTGATAAGCGGGCGGCATGGTTCTGTTTGTATTCAGAGGAATACCAGCCATTCATGAGTACTGCCGCCAGAATCTCCCGCCACAAATGATTATTATCAATAACGGATATCTTTTTGAAGGCAGTGTCATCGGCCAGGGTTTTTTCCGAACTGATGATTATCAATTTAGCTCCCCCGGCGGCGGTTCGGGCCTTGATAGCTCCTACCTGCGAAGATTTGAAGGAACCCCGCATAAGGATAATGTCAGTATCCGCCAGTCCCTCCCATTTGCCCTCTTTATTTATTAATCGGGCAGCCGTACCGGCAGCTTCTTCCCAGGAAAAAGCGGGTATTTTAGCATCGCTGCAAATTCCATCTTTAACATCTGACTTCCACTCAAAGCGTCCCCGCTCGCAAAGCAGTCCCCCCGCCGGCGGCACGGCCCGTACCTGCAGAGAGCCATAGCTTTCGATGACCTGCGTGCATTCCATGCTGCATTGTGAACAATGGGTAAGGTTTGGGGAAAGAGCCAAAGGAACCTGTTTGGCTATAGGGTCACGCGTGGTCAGAGCACCTGTCGGGCATACATTTACGCATTCTCCGCAGGAAATACAATCCGTTAGCTGCAGGGGCAGATCCAACTCCGGCTGGATAATGGTTTCAAAGCCGCGATGGACCAGGCCCCAGGCGCCAGCACCGATCACTTCGTCACAGGTCCTGATGCACAGACTGCAGAAGATGCACTTGCCGGCATCCTGAATGATATAAGGATGCCCGCTATAGACCGGTACCGGATGTTTGGCCCCGGCCAAATGTACCGGATTGGCCTGATACTGACCGGCGTATTTTATCAATTTACACTCAAAATAATCCATGCAGCCGCATTCCAGGCAGCGGCCCGCTTCACGTTCAGCCTCGGCCGGATCGAAGACCTGGCTCACCAGCTCGAAATTGGATCTCCTGAGCGCCGGGTCAGCATGCTTAAGTTTAGCCCGCGGTTCGCGGATCTTCCCGGCAAAATCATCGGCCGATACCTGTTTCTCCACCAGGTAGGGCTTGGTATATACCATTTCCTTGCCAGCCAGGTAATCGTTCATGGCTCGGGCGGCTTCTTTACCCTGCGCCACCGCTTCGATGGCGATTCCCGGTCCGGTCACTCCATCGCCCCCGGCAAATACTCCCGGCAGGTTAGTCAAGAAGTTGCTCTCATCGGCGGCGAGTGATCCCCAGCGGGTCAACTCCAATCCTTCGAATCCAGCGGTGTTGACCTGCTGGCCTATGGCCGCGATTACATTATCAACGGCGATAACCTTTTCTTCACCGGTGGGTACCGGGCGGCGACGTCCTGATTTATCAGGTTCACCCAGTTCCATCACCTGCATCCTGATGGCGTTTACCCTACCATTTTCAGCGCTGATCTCAGCGGGTGCCACCAGAAAATGAAATTTGACTCCTTCTTCGATGGCTTCCTCGATTTCCAGATCTTCTGCCGGCATCTCTGCCCGGGTGCGGCGATAGAGCACCATGACTTCGCTGGCTCCCAGCCGGACCGAGGTGCGGGCCGCGTCCATGGCGGTATTCCCGCCGCCGATTATGGCCACCTTCGGGCCTATCTCCACCGGCCGCTGCATGGCTGCATCGCGCAGGAAATCGATTCCCCCGAGTACTCCCGGCAGATCTTCGCCGGGACAGTCGATCCTGGAGGATGTCCAGGCGCCTATACCTAAAAACACGGCATCGTATTGCTGGCGCAGCTCTTCTAGGGTTATATCGCTATTTACCCGGGTGTTGGGGACAAATTTCACACCCAACTTGCGGATATTATCTATTTCTTTATCCAAGAGTTTTTTCGGCAGCCGGTATTCCGGTATGCCATAACGCAACATGCCGCCAAACTCGGGCATTGCATCATATACTGTAACCTGATGACCTCCTTTGGCCAGGAAAAATGCTGCTGTCAATCCGGCCGGTCCGGAACCTATGATGGCAGCCTTCTTGCCGGTGGCTGGCTTGGTCTGGATTTCATAGGCCTGCGGATCGTGCAGATCCTGCCAGGCCGCAAAAGCCTTCAAGGCAGCAATAGCGACCGGTTCTTCCACCAACTGCCGTCGGCAGGCATCCTCACAGGGATGAGGACATACCAGCCCGATGCTCAGCGGGACCGGGATAGCCTCTTTGATCAAGGCGGTTGCTTCATTATATTTACCATTGGCGATCAAGCCCACATAACCCTGGCAGTCAGTATGAGCCGGACAGGCCTTGGAACATGGCGGGCGGCAGTCACCATTATGATCAGACAGCAGCAGTTCCAGGGTCATCTTCCGGGACTTTCTTATGCGAGGATTATCGGTATAAACCACCATACCATCGCTGGCAGCAGTTGCACAGGAACGGACCAGATTTTCACTGCCTTCCAGCTGCACCACACAGATGCCGCAGGAGCCATACGGTTTCAGACGTTCATCATGGCAGAGAGTGGGTATCTCAATACCTCCTGCCCGGGCTACATCCAAAATGGTCTGCCCCTTTCGGCCGGTCAAATTCTTACCGTCTATCGTCAAATGAATCATCCTTATCACCTCTCCCTAATCCACACTTACCGCGGCAAATTTAGTCGGGCACACCTCAAGACAGGTGCCGCATTTGATGCATTTCTCCTGTTCGATCACGTAAGGCTGTTTCTTCTCGCCGGTTATACAACTGACCGGGCATTTCTTGGCGCAGATCCCGCAGGATTTGCATTTGGCCGGATCGATCACAAAGGTTATCAGGTGTTTACACTGTTTGGCCGGACAACGTTTCTCCTCGATATGCGCTTTATACTCTTCGGCAAAATATTCTAATGTAGTCAGCACCGGATTGGGCGCACTGTTACCCAGGCCACAGAGGGCGGCTGCTTTTATCTCAGCAGCCAGGTCTTTGAGCAGCTCAATATCGCCATCCTGACCTTTTCCTTCACATATGCGCTCCAGTACCTCCAGCATACGTTTGGTGCCGATGCGGCATTGAACACACTTGCCGCAGGATTCTTTCTGGGTGAAATCCAGGAAGTAACGGGCCATATCCACCATGCAGGTAGTCTCGTCCACTACTATCATTCCACCTGAACCCATGATAGCACCGGTAGCCTTGATGGATTTATAATCTACCGGGGTATCCAGCAGACGCTCGGGAATACATCCCCCGGAAGGTCCCCCCAGCTGTACGGCCTTAAATAGCTTGTCACCCTTAATGCCGCCGCCTACTTTATAAATGATATCGCGCAGGCTTATGCCCATGGGCACCTCCACCAGGCCGCCCCGTTTTATCTTGCCGGCCAGGGCGAATACCTTGGTGCCTTTACTGTCGGTGGTACCAACTGCCGCAAAAGCTGCCCCGCCTGAGTTTATGATCCAGGGTACATTGGCAAAGGTCTCCACGTTATTGATATTGGTCGGAAGGTTCCAATAACCCTTCTGCGAAGGATACGGCGGTTTCAGACGCGGCATTCCGCGTTCCCCTTCCAGCGACGCGATCAAAGCCGTTTCTTCTCCGCAGACAAAAGCCCCGGCACCCTGCTTTATCTTTAAATTTAAATTGAAATTGCTGCCCAGTATATTTGCTCCCAGGTATCCTTTTGACTCAGCCTGGGCAATAGCTATCTGCAGACGCTTGATGGCCAACGGGTACTCGGCGCGGCAATAAATGATGCCGGTATTGGCACCGATCACGTATGCCGCTATAGCCATGCCTTCCAGAACCGAATGAGGGTCACTTTCTAAAAGGCTCCGGTCCATAAAGGCTCCGGGGTCTCCCTCATCGGCGTTGCAGACCAGGTATTTCTGAGTTCCCGGTTCTGTCCGGGTAGCATTCCACTTGAACCAGGTGGGGAAACCAGCTCCTCCTCGCCCCCCCAAACCGGATATTTTCAACTCCTCTATAACGTCATCCTCGGACATGGTCTTGAGAACCTTGTTCAAAGCCTGGTACCCGCCCGAGGCAATGTATTCATCTATAGACTCTGGATTGATTTTGCCGCAGTTGCGCAGAGCGATCCTGACCTGGGCTTCCAGAAACTCATTAGGCTGAATGCTGCTGGACACCAGGTAATCGGCTAGCGGTCCCTGCCCTGTACCGTGTGCATTGACTATCTCTTTGACCTTATCTGCAGTCACCTTTCCATAGGTGTATACGGTGCCGTCATCCTCAATGACATCCAGCAAAGGTTCGTGATGGCACATCCCTACACATCCGGTGGGAGAAAGCTCCAATTCCAGACCCGTTTGATCTATTTCTGTTTTCAGTGCATCCCAAACGTCCAGGGCTCCGGCGGCAATACCACAGCTCCCCATTCCTAACTGCAGCTTCATACGGCCTGCCCCCCTTCCTGATCAGCTTTCTCCCGTGCATAGATATCCCGGATTATCTTCCTGGCACTGTCCGGTGTCAGCGGTCCGTAGGCCTGCCCATTGATCATCATGACCGGGGCCAGACTGCAGCAACCCAAACACGCGGCAGTATCAAAGGTAAAAACGCCATCAGCCGTGGTTTCTCCTTTTTCTATCTTGAGTTCTTCGGCCAGGGCGATCTCGATGCGCTCCGCTCCGTTGACATGACAGGCGGTCCCTTCACAGAGCAGGATCAAATACTTGCCCACGGGCTTGAGCCTGAATTGGGTATAGAAGGTGGCTGCGCCATAGACCTTGGCAGCCTTGATACCCAACTCATCAGCGATATGGCGAAGTGCCAGCATCGGCAAATACCCGTATATGGCCTGGGTCTCCTGCAAGACGGCGATAAGACTGCCCTCTTCGCCCCGATACTTATTCAATACCCCGGTGATCATTCCTAAATCCACTTTATCTTGCTTGAATATCTCTTCCCAGTTGCGATCCGTGTGGCAGCAACAATTCACCTATAAACACTCCTCTCCAGGAAAATTACTGAGAATTAAGGCATAGTTAGCCATAAAAACCCTTAAAAACGGGCGCAAACAGCTGACCCAGCTTCTATATTAACCGAAAATGCCCCATTGTTAAACACCCGAAGCTGAATAATATTGTATGCAAAGCGGGAGTTCCCGCTGCTTCATATGAGCAAGGGATACTCCCGCCAAAACCTATCGACTATTCAATGCAATTAGTCACGACTAGGCAGTTTTAAAGCAGCTCTTCAAGCACTCTCTAATTACCTCATCTGGCAGCGGATAGAACAACCCCGAGGGATCCAAGCGGATGGCCCAGAACATCAATTCCATGGTCTGGGCGTCGATCTCGGTTGAAAACTTCGGCTGGACATCGCATTGCTTCTGGAAAGCCCTTACTACCCCGGCGCAAGCTGCAACGACTTCTTCCTGGGACTTGCCGGCAGTATCCACCCCAAAGGCATCGGCCAAAGTAGCGGAGTTATACAGATAGTGTTTGGGATACTGTTCCATCAAAATCGGGATCAGTACCGCATTGGCTTCGCCATGCGGGATGCGCAGCTGTCCTCCTACGGCATGGGCCACGTTGTGGATCGGATAAAAGAGACCGGACATACCGAAAGCCATGATCGCCATATTGCTGGCCACCAGCATTTTGGTGCGGGCTTCCATATTCTTGCCGTCTTCGATCGCCATCGGCAGATATTTAAGGATCAGCTTGATCGCCTGAATAGACAGGGCGTCGATCATGCAGTTGTCCCCCGGTGAACTGATGGCTTCCACCGCATGGGACAGGGCGTCGAATCCAGTGTCCGCTGTCATCTTCGGGGGCAGTCCCACAGTAAAGTCCGGATCCAGGAAAGCATAGTCTGCTGGCAGATAGGGATGCAGCAGGTCTCCCTTGATCTTCTGCTCCTCATTGTAGATAACAGCTATAGGGGAAGACTCGGAGCCGGTCCCGGCAGTAGTCGGAATGGCAATATGCGGGATACCAAGGGGTTTGCCCATAGGAGCCAGATAAGGTCCTATGTTCCCGGGCATTATCTCTTTGATATCGGTGACTTTCATACCCAGCATAGCCTTGACACCCTTGACTGAGTCCAAAACACTGCCTCCGCCAACTGCTAGCAAACCGTCTACCGCCAGTTCCCGGCACCAGCGGGCGCAGTCATTGATGACCCTCATCACCGCATCCGGTTCTATCTTGTCATAGATCCCTACGATCTTTGGTTGTCCCTGGACCGCGAATATCTCTTTGACCTGATCAACGATCCCGGCCTTGACCAATCCTTCATCGGTTATCAGACCGATCCTTTTACAGCCCATATCATCAAAGCGCTGTGGTACGAAAGTAACGCAACCCGCTCCTACTTCCACAATGCTGCGGTAATCCCAAACGAAATACTTTGGTATAGCCATCTTTAGAACCCTCCTATCCATCGTTTTACTTATTTGCACCAATAAGTACGCTCATCAGCTTCTCGCTGCCATCCCGGGTCAGATCCTGGCAGACGTGCTTGACTTCGCTGTAAGCCAGGAGTGAATGATAACAACATTCACGGCCATATCCACTCTGTTTATAGCCGCCGAAGGGCGCATCGGGGCGTAGTACATGCCAGGTATTGATCCAAACGCTTCCGGTCCTCATCCTGGATGCTACCCGCTGAGCCCGGCTGGCATTGGTGCTGCAGACGCCGCCGCCGAGTCCGTAAGGACTGTCATTGGCCATGGCGATGGCTTCATCGAGGTCATCGTAAGGGATAACGCATTGTACCGGTCCGAATATCTCTTCCCGGGCATGTGTCATCTGATTATTGCAGTTGATGAAAATGGTGGGCTCGAAGAAGAAACCCTTTTCATAGATGCCGCTGGTCAGCCTGTTACCGCCGTAAGCGATCTGGGCACCTTCCTTTTTCCCGATCTCAACATAATTCATGATGGTGCGGAGCTGGTCCTCGTTGGCGATAGGCCCAAGATCGGTGTTGATATCCATCTGGTCGCCGATAACCATCTTTTTGATCTTTTCGATCATACGCTCAACCAGTTCATCCTGCATTTTGCGCGGAACAAACAGCCGGGTGCCCGATTCGCAAACCTGACCGGAATGGAACAGGAAGGCCAGGAGACACATATTAGCCGCCACTTCCATGTCGGCATCATCCAGGATGATTATCGGGGACTTACCGCCCAATTCCAAAGTGACCCGTTTAATGGTATCGGCTGCCATGTGGGCAACTTGACGTCCTACCTCGGTAGACCCGGTGAATGCAATTTTATCAACTTCCGGGTGCTGGGCCATATAGTTTCCTGCGGAAGAACCCGGACCGGTGATCACGTTGAAGACTCCCGGCGGGAGACCGGCATCACTGAGCAGCTTAGCCAGTTCCAGTGTAGTGACCGGGGTGATGCTGGCGGGTTTTATAACCAGGCTGTTGCCCATTACTAGAGCTGGAGCTATTTTAAAAATCGCTAAAATCAAAGGGAAGTTCCATGGGGTTATGCCGGCACAAACACCTATGGGTTCACGTTTCCAGTAGGAGTGCATGGGAGCCACCCAGGGCGGTGAAAAGAAAGCATGTTCAACACGTGGCAATTCCTTGGCCATCATGCCGGCCAGCAGCAGCGTAGCAGCCACCTCGGCGGCATCAACGGTGGTGGTCCGCCGGATAGTAGCACCTGAGGTAAGCGACTCCAGGTAAGCCAATCGATCCTTGTTGGCTGTAGCCAGCATAGCCGCTGTCATGATCACATCGACCCGCTCATCGATCGAACGCTCAGACCACACGCCTGATTCAAAAGCTGACCGGGCACTGGCCAGCGCCCGGTCAACATCCTGTGCATTGCCCCGGGGTACTCTGGCTACTACCTCTCTATTAGCCGGGTTGATGACATCCATCATCTCCCCTGTACTGCCCGGAGTCCAATTACCGTCGATAAACATCTGGTACTCCATGATTTCCGCCATTCAAAATTCCTCCTCCATCAAAAATTCTCGCCTCTTCGTGGTAGTCTAGTTTATTACCGGCTCACACCCCCACTTCTCGTCCGGTCAGACGACCGATATAATTCAAAAAAATGGACCACGCTTTAGTGGTCCAGATAATCAGCGATATCCTGCAGAGGAATAGCGTCTCCTCCTACGATACGTTGGATGATAAGACCATCAATAATGGCAACGAGCATGAAGGACAGGGCCATGACCTCCTGTTGACTGAAACCAAGCAGGACAGCCTGTTTATCCAGTTCATCCTTGAGAAGCTTGCGCCATTCACGATAGGTATCCTGAAAGCGCACCCTAAGTTCTTCATTATTGAGTACTGCCTCCTGCAGGAGGTACAAATGCAGTTTGGTACGTGTCTCCGCTTCCAGGAAGCCATTAACTACCACCCTCACTATGTCGGAAAAACTAGCCTGACCGCGGGTCTGCTCGGTCCACTCGATCAATCTGCTGGTAACCAGATCAAAATGTTCTTGAGTGACATCATAGACCAGATCGCTTTTTAACGGATAATAGTAATGCAGGGTGCCCTTGCTGATACATGCCTCGCGGGCAATATCAGCCAGACTTGTATTGGTCACCCCCTGTTCCATCATCAGGCGGCTGGCGGTCTGCAATATCAACTGACGGGTGCTAATGTTATTCTTATTATTATTACTATTCAAAACCCATGGCTCCAATCCAAATATTTTTCTCTGTCGGCCGACCGACCGACAATTATAAATTATCATGTATTTTCCAGTTCGTCAACAGAAAAACAAGGGCTAGACATAATTTAATACTTCATGTGAGCCGATGGCGAGAAGCACTGAGATAGGTAACAAAAGATGCTCTACCGTTGAGGTAAGCATGATAAACCACCTTGATATCCGGAATTGATCGGGCTTCATTGCCCCATTCGGAGAAACCTGAATCAAAAAGAACAAGCCCCGCGGCTGAGTTGTACATAAGGCACTCAACTAGCAGGGCTTGTAATGTAACAAAGATATTCGTTTTATACCGATCTGGTTTACAGCTTGGCCATGATCTCATCGGGAATAGACATATTGGTATATACATTCTGTACGTCATCATGGTCTTCCAAAAGATCGACGAGCTTGATGACCTTAGCAGCTACGGCTTCATCAGTGATCTCCACTATATTCTCAGGTGACATCACGATGTCCACATCTTCCAGCGTATAGCCCTCTTTCTCCAGTGCTTCTTTAACTTCCATCAGCTGTTCAGGCAGGGTGATGATCTCGAGATAGTCTTCATCGTCCCGGATATCCTCTGCACCCAGATCCAGGGCTTGCAGCATGAACTCTTCTTCATCCAGCTTAAGGGTTTCTTTGGCGATACTGATGGTGCCTACCCGTTTGAACATCCAGGCGACACAGCCGTTCTCCCCCAGGTTTCCGCCGTATTTAGAAAAATAATGTCGGACCTCGGAAGCCGTACGATTGCGGTTGTCAGTAGCTATCTCCAGCATTACCGCCACACCGGCCGTCGCATAACCCTCATAGATGATCTCTTCCAGGGCATCGCCTTCCATATCTCCGGTTCCCTTTTTGATGGCCCGGGCAATATTCTCATTGGGCATGTTTACCGATTTGGCCTTTTGGACCGCCAGTTTAAGTTTGGAGTTCATTTCGGGATCTCCTCCCCCGCCGGTACGGACCGCGATGGTGATCTCCTTGGCGATCTTGGTAAATTCTTTGCCCCTCTTTTCGTCAGTCTTGGCCTTCTTATGTTTGATGGTGGACCACTTATTATGTCCGGACATATACTTCCTCCTTAAGCCAGTATAATTATCTACCAGATGCCTGGTATCAAACGTTTCGTTCTATTCATATACTCCTGGTATTCACTGCCGAAATGGCTTACCAGGAATTCTTCTTCGATGATTATACGATATATGACAGCCGGTACGACAAGTACCAGGCTTAGCACCAATCCGCCCCATGAACTGAATATCAGGGAAGTGGCAATTACACTCAGCAAAGCGGTAAGATAAAATGGATGCCGAATTTTTGCATATATGCCGTGAGTGATCAGATTGTGTTCTTCATAGATAGCCACTCTGAGGTTATAGTATTTGCCCAGGGTTTTTATGGCCTGATAACGTAATAGGGCATAAATCACATATACTAAGAAACCAGCGATTATTACCTCGGGTTCAAGGCTGGTCATACGGCTGTAATGGCCATCTTCCTTGGTAAAATCTATTACCGCGTACAACAAAACCATTAATGATGATAGCTGAAGGAATAGATAGGATTTGCGATCCTCATCTTCGATAGCTGCCGTATCGGGAGGCTGGTAGATAGCGGTCTCAACAACCGACCAGGCCAGGAAGACTCCAAAAAAGGCGATTATTACATAGAAATCATTGTGTGGCAGCCATTGCCAGGCTAGATAAGCAATATAGGCGAATATGGCCAGGGATATCAGCATCCGGATCATTACATTACGGTTTCTGGTGGTCAAAGCTCTACCTCCAGTGACTAATTATGCTGTTAGTATTGACAACTCTAAATCTAATATCTCTCTTTTCTTGTTTAATCCCGGATTGAAGCTGGGATTTCGGCTATCGGAACGCCCCTTCTCTTATGCTCGCTCTGCTTATGCATCTTTTCGATAAGTTCTGACACCTTAGGGTCGATCTCTCTGCCTTCCAGGTAGGCATCCAGATCTTGATAAGAAAACCCCATTTCATCTTCATCTGTCTGCCCTGTCCACAAACCCGCTGACGGCGGTTTGTTTATAATGACATCAGGAATGCCCAGATACCTGGCCAGCTCATATACCTCTTTTTTGGTCAGATCCCCCAGCAGCTGCAGGTCAACTGCGTTATCTCCCCATTTGGTAGCATAGCCCATGTAGATCTCACTCTTGTTGCTCGTCCCCATTACTAAAAGGTTTCGGCCCTGAGCCGAATAGTACAGAGTCATCATGCGCAGCCGCGGCTTGATGTTGGCTCTTAATAACTGACCCTTTTTGCCGTCAATTTTGATATATGATTCATATTTGGTAATAAGGGCGTGGTAGGCATTATCAAGATCAACGATACGGAATGGTATTTTAAACTTTTCTAACAATAACTGCCCGTGAATAATATCGGTGAATTCGCTCTCACAGGGCAACATCAACGCCATGACGGTTTCGGGAAATGCCTTTTTTGCTATTACTGCGGCTACTGCGGAGTCGATACCTCCGCTCACTCCCACTACCACACCATTGACACCAGCCTCTGTTACCTTTTCCCGCAGCCAGTCAACCAGGTGATTTACTACAGTCTCCGCATTCATAAATCGGTACTCCTCCTAAAACAGAAATGTGCTGCCTGCCGGAAAACGATTTGTCTCCGGGGCATCATTTTATACCATATCTAAATATATAATTTGCTGGATTTATATAAAATTCAACAACATTATTTGAAATCCTGCAAGGGAAATCATTTACCGACAGATGCAAGAAAATATATGCCCTGTTAGAGTTGAATAACATGCTGTTTCTAAATCGGTATCAGCTCGATATCACCCCAGGCTGCAAGTTTACCAGCCTTTATTACCAGCACCCCTTGGACCCCGGGTACTTCCCGGGCAGCTTCGATCGCCTTCATCAAGTCATTTTCATCCTGTACCTGATTACCTGCACGTGAAGCTACGGCATCAGCCAGAGCAGCTGAACCAGCCCGTATCAGAACAGCATCGGCCTTGCCCAGGCTGATACTGGGACCAACTGTCCCGGATGATGTGCATATACCCAGAGCCCGGCCTTCAGAGTCAACCTTCAATGCTATCTGATTGGAGAAGGACGATTCGCCGGCAAATACTGCCACTGTTCTGGGCTGTGTGGAACACAGATAGATATCGCCCCCGTTTTCCACAATTATTTCCCCTGAATACCGGGTCAGAAACTCACCCATTTTTTGGGCAAAGGCTCCGGCTACGGCCGCCATAGGCCCAACCCCGGCTAAAAGGGCCGCGCCCGCCATCAGTCTAGCAATATCCGGCGCCCCCGTCAGAAGTTCAATGGGAACGAAGGTGGTTTTGAACTCCGGCTGCATCTCAATATAGTATTCCAGCTCGCTGCGCAGGCGGGTCAGCTCACGTTGACATAATAAAACCAGGCTATCGGTGAGGGCGCTCTTGTCCACACCAATAGCCAGGTCACTTTCCTTAACTCTTATATTAAAGTATGACAGGTCATTGCCCGTATGGCTCAGACGATAATGACGGTTGACATAATCATCTTTACCGCTAGTCATCAAGCTACACAGCCTCCCTGACCTCAAAATGCAATGCTATCGCACGGGTAGGACAGCAATCCAGACACATGCCGCAAACCACGCACTTGGAATTCTCGAAACTGACCATCATGCTTTCCCGGTCTATCGACAAGGCCTCGGTCGGGCAAAACGAGGCGCAGGCCCCGCACTGTATGCAGATTTCCTCGTCCCACAGGATGGTCTCTGATAAAGGCTCGACCACTACACCCACCTCTTGGAGAAAAGCCAGGCCGCCTTCATATTCCTTTTTGGAACCCTCCAGCTCTATGACCAGAAATCCTTCCTTTTGAGGATTGATGTTTGCCTTCAGGATATTGACCACCAGGTCATGGTTCTTGACCAGATGGTAAACTATCGGCTGTTCAGATTGGGCTGCCGAAAAATGGCATACTATCTTGTTTTTCACCGGACTCCCTCCTCAATTCATAATATCTTCGACTTAACCCTTATTCTGGGGAATGGATCTGAAAACGATATCGGCATCAGCTCCGGGCAGCGGCGCCACTGGCTGGGTGATCTCGAACTTGCCGTTTTTGATCCATTCCTTGAGGATATTGGCTATCTGGCGAGCACGCGGATAACTGGACTGCGGAGTAGTAACCACCTCTTTGCCGTTTATAGTTATCTTTCCGCTCTTTAATTCTTTAAAATTGGCATATCCCAGATCCATGGGTTTGTAATAGGGATATTGTTCACTGTAGTCCACGATCGGGCAGAAGATATCTTCATCTTTTACTGCCGTATATTGCAGAATCTCTTCATCCAGGATGGGGATCGGTATACCTATGCCCACTGCCATGGTAGCGCCATAGCCCATATAGCTCAGCCCGACCAGCCAATTGGGGTCCATCTGTTTAAGATCGCCGATGACCGCCAGGGTCCCCGCCCCGCCCAGAGGCACCCCATTCTCTCCACGGGGTACATTGGGATGATGCTGAGTACCATTCCAGGCCACGTAACCGATACCGCCTCCCAGGAATATCCTGGTCCCGATACCGGTAGTGCGGTAATGGGGGTCATTCAACAACGGACTCAGCTGCCCCGAGGTTGAGTAGCTCGCATTGCCCACCCGCGGTTTCAACATTCCCATGTAGGTATATAGTGTACGGTCACTAAGGTTTATAGCACAGTTATAGTTCTGATAAGCATTACGCGGATTAAATAAAAAGGCCTCGTTTACATCGTTTAAAGTAATAACGCTTTCTACCTTCTTGTTGGGATAACAATCGGTGCCATAAGCCAACGCTTCCAGCCGGACCTCTTTTCCAGCCACCAGATCATGGATCACATGCCCGCCGCCATAACTAAAACGTCCGGGATAGACCTTGTTTTCCGGATCATTATCCGGCAGCTGAGCAGCTCCGATATAGGCATCGACCGCGGCAATTCCGGCATAGGCCTCTACCCCATTCAGCCATACCTTCTTCATCTTGATCCGGGGATTGGAATGACCAAAATTGATAAAGGCACCTGACGAGCACATCGGGCCAAAGGTCCCGGTGGTGACGACGTCGATCTCCCGGGCAGCCTTTTCAAGGCCCTTTTCAGCAACTATGCCAATGACTTCTTCAGCGGTGACCACTACGGCCTCCCCCCGCCTGATCTTTTCGTTGATCTCCTCATAACTCTTCTGGACTGCCATCATATTCCCCCTTTAACTCAACAACCTTTGCGCTTGTACTACTGCATCCCTAGCGTCACGGGAATAAGCATCAGCTCCGATACTCTCGGCATACTCCTGGTTGAGCACCGCACCACCAACCATTATTTTGCAGCTAAGATTCCGCTCTCTGATCCCTTGAATAACTTCTTTCATTGCCGGCATAGTAGTGGTCATCAGAGCACTAAGGCCAACAATATTCGCTCCGGACCTTTCCGCCATATCGATTATCAATTCACTGGCAACGTCCTTGCCCAGATCGATCACCTTAAAACCGTAGTTCTCCAACATGACGCAGACTATGTTTTTGCCGATGTCATGAATGTCGCCAGCTACAGTAGCCATGATGATCACCCCCTTCTCCTCGGTTTTATCCTCTGCCATACGGGGTTTGACAATGGCAAAGGCTTTTTTCATGGTCTCAGCTGACATCATCAACTGAGGCAGAAAATACTGTTTCTTATCGTATAGATCTCCAGCAGCTTCTATTCCCGGGATCAATCCCCGGTTAACGATCTCCAGCGGGTCACGTTTTTGTTCATCCAATGCTTCTATTAAGACCGCTTCGATACTCTCACGTTGACCGTTGAGTACCATGGATTTCAGCCGATCATAGATGTTCTTTTCAGCTTTTTCAGCCACTTCCGGAGCAGGCTTCGCCGCCTCCTTATTGGCGGCCGGCTGGCCCTTCAGCAGCTCAGGTATGTTACACTGTGTGCAGACCTCATGTCGGCTGGCTGCCGTTCCAGTCAGCGGTTTGTAATCCTTATAACGGCTG
Organism: Deltaproteobacteria bacterium; assembly: GCA_050258735.1. Taxonomy (GTDB): domain Bacteria; phylum Bacillota; class Syntrophomonadia; order Syntrophomonadales; family Syntrophomonadaceae; genus Syntrophomonas_A. The sequence continues at coordinate 44,683 of JBLMZJ010000122.1, forward strand.
ATAAAATCACCGCTGTTGGGGTCACGGTTAAGCAATACCGCGGCCGAACGGGTGACCTCCATCATACGTTGATCAAAGGGATTCATGATCGGTAGGTCCAAACCCGCAGCCCAGGCCATAGCCAGATAGGTTGAATTGAGCAATTCCCTGGCGGGAAGTCCATGGGATACGTTACTGACCCCAAGAACGGTACCAACCCCCAATTCCCCCTTCACCATCCGAACTGCCTTTATGGTCTCCATGACATTTTCCTGTTCAGCGCTGGCGGTCTTGACCAAACAATCTATATAAATATCTTCATCGCGCAACCCATATTCTTTGGCGGTTTGATAGATGCGCCGGGCCACTTCCATACGTCCTTCCGCCTTATCCGGGATACCTTTATCATCCAGGCAGAGACCCAGGATAGCAGCTCCGTATTTACGAGCCAAAGGCATCACTATACGCATCTGCTTCTCTTCACCGGTAGTCGAGTTGATCAATGCCCTTCCCACGAAATTCTTCAGCCCCTCCTCCAGGGCTGCGGCATTAGTTGAATCCAGGGACAGTGGCAAATCGACGGCAGCCTGGACCTCCAGGACCGCCCTGCTCATAGCCGCTGGTTCGTCAATTCCCGGTACTCCCATGTTCACATCCAGGATCGGCGCTCCGGATCTGGCCTGTTCACGGGCTTCGTCCACGACCATCTGCATCCGGCCATCCTTGATGTCCTGGGCCAGTTTCTTACGGGCAGTTGGATTTATCCTCTCGCCGATGAAGGCCAGCGGGTGATCCTCTCCCAGCAGAACATGGCAACTGCGGGCGGTCAGGGCAAAATATTTGCCAGCGGCCTTTCTGCCCGGGCCAAGTCCTCGGACCACTGAAGCCATAGCCCGGATATGTGCTGGTGTGGTGCCGCAGCAGCCGCCGATTATGGAGGCACCAGCCTCTCTTAAAAGCAGGGCATATTCCGCCATCTCTTCCGGGCTGTCTGGAAAAACCGTCTGATCATTGATCAGGCGCGGAAGGCCGGCATTGGGTTCAATAGACAGCGGTACCGAACTGTACTTTGCCATCTGCTCCAGTACCTTAACCAATTCCCGCGCCCCGCCCGAACAATTGGCCCCAATAGCCATGGGCTGAAAAGCGCTCAAGATGAGGGCAGCTGTTGCCGGGTCTGTCCCCGTCATAGTACGGCCGTCAGTTTCAAAAGTCATGTGTGCGATCACCGGCAGACGGGTATTCTGCTGGGCAGCAATCAGGGCTGCCCTCATTTCACCGATATCGGTCATAGTCTCAATGGAAATAAGGTCGGCTCCCCCGGCTTCACAGGCCTTTATTTGCTCAGCAAACACCTCATAGAGTTTGTCAAATGTTACATCACCCATTGGCTGCAGCAATTTGCCGGTAGGTCCAATGGAAGCTGCCACCAATGCACGGAGCCCCGCAGCCTTTTTGGCTATCCTTACTGCTTCTGCATTGATTTCATAAGCCCGTTCACCCAGACCGTATTCATCAAGCTTCAGGCGGTTGCCGCCAAATGTATTGGTTTCAATGATATCCGATCCGGCATCCACATATTGCAAATGTATATCACTAAGTATCCCTGGATTATTCACACCGAACAGCTCCGGACATTCGCCTGCCCGCATGCCATTCTGCTGGAGCATGGTGCCCATCGCTCCATCAAGCATAAGGACTCTCTCGTTTAATAAAGATACGATGTCACTTGCCATTCTCATCCCCACTTTCACGCCTTATAGTCTAAATATGATTATAATACAAAAACCCCTCATAATAAGAGGGGTTAGCGCTCCCTCTCATCTGTCAGGTATCCCTGCAGGAATTGGCACCATACCTTTTCAGGCGGTTGCCGGGTTTCATCGGGCCAGTCCCTCCACCTCTCTGGATAAGAGTACTATTTGATTAAATTGTTGACTTCCTATTCCGGTTTATCTGTATCTTCCGCTACATCCGCCGATGTTGTCGGTACTTCCTGATTGGCTTCTCCCTCTTTGTCCACGATCCTGGCTACAAAATCACTATTGCTGGCCTTGGCGGTCTCATAGACCGTTTCCGGTTTGACTGCCGAAGGCTGTTCTTCTTTAAGAGCATCTGCAAACTGCTGCTGAACGCCACTGGTTGCTTTTTTGAACTCCCGGGCAGCCTTGCCCATAGAACGGGCTACTTCGGGAAGTTTGCCCGGTCCCACTACGATCAGAGCTACTGCCAATATCAGCACAAGTTCCCAGGGGCCTATACTGCCGAACATATTTTCACCCTTTCGGACAAGGTATCCGTCGCGAAGGCAGATACGGTTCTCCATTCGTCATTCATCATTGTACTGTTCTTTTTTTAGAATAGCAACGCTTTTCAATGTATATCAACTTTGACTGAGCAGAATCTATTTTTGATGCCAGGGCCTAACTTCAAAAACTCGATATCATATTGAATCTAATACAAAAGCTCGTCCGGCATTGCCTTGATTGCAGTGCCTAACGAGCTTTTAACCACCCCAAAGGATCATTGCCTTGTCAAGCGGTCAAAGGGGGCTGCCTTTTACTCCCTGCTGCTTTAGCGAATCTCGGTAGGAACAAAGGCATCGACCAGACCGATCACAAAAGCAGCCAGTAGACTGCCCAGCAAGGAAACCGACAGGTAGTTGGGGACGATAAATTGAGCTAAGTAGATTACGACAGCAGCGGTAACAAAACCCACAATACCGCGGGAACGAGGCGACACCCGGTCTCCCAGGACCAACTCCACTAAATACCCCAGAATGGCAATGACTATCGCGGCTATCAAGGCCCCTACAAATCCAGATACTGTTATACCGGGGAGCAGGTAGCCAACCAGCATCAGGACCAGTGCTGAGACTACAAAACGAACTATGGTTCCAATCATATTAAGACTCCTTTCTTAGAATGTCGTTTCAGGAATAGCATGCCATCCAGTATTGAAAACTATTCAAAATGACAATTAATAATTATGTTCACCAGAGCTCCCCATAAAATAAACCCGCGAAAGACGCAAACAATCGTCTATCACGGGTTTATTTTGATTCTAAATAATAGAACAAATATGTAGGTTGCTATTTACTGCAAATGGCTGCTAATTCCTATGTGGTAGTTCAGGCTGGTAGTGAATACATGGGCAGCATACGTTCAGGTTCGACGCTGCGATAAAAACGAATACCATGGCAAGTGAGGTGAACATCAGACCCTTAACTTTAGTCAACATTACGATTCCTCCTTCCCCAAATTATTTACCCACCAGTTACTGAGAATTATGTCCCAAAAGCGCATATAGATAGCGCCTAAGCGGGTCATCGTCAGGGTCTGGTAGCATATACCGATGAGAAGTGCTATAGCTATGAGATCATGTCCTAATAAATGAATAAATTCAGATATAATCAGTAAAATGGCAACTAACCAGGCCGCACCGATCTTTAAACGGGATCGATCTTGCGGATCTTTTATGGGTTTCGTTTCTGTGTCCAGAGGGGCCTTAATATAGATGGTGATCAGGCTGAACGAAGTGATAATAATCAAATATACTTCAAAATACCCATAGGAAACCACGTGACTGATATAGGCCAGAACTGGAAATGTGATGAGACCTGCTAGAGTACAGCGTAAATAGGAACTGCAGTGGGCTCCGCCACCAAGGCGTCGAAACAGAGAAAAGGATATCAGAACTGCCAGCAATTCTGGTAATAACTCTAAATACCAACCGATTGCTATTAATAATAAGACCTGCAGAAATCCGCCCAGGAAGACCTCAAGGCCATACCGGATAACATCTTCATCATGGATTGATGTTGAGTTCGCCGCCACTATACGACCGAGAGCTTGAGCCAAGCTGTTCACTGGCATCACTCCTCTGCGATGATTCCGGGAGGTAAACAGTAAATACTACCATGCCATCAGGATTGTCCACCTCGACCTGCCCCCGGTACTTCTCCACTAATTGGCGGACAATAAACAATCCAAGTCCCCGATGTTCGCCCTGTTTAGTGCTAAATCCACGAACAAAGATCTTTTGCTGTGCTTCTGGCGTAAGATTACCACAGTTCGCAAATTTAAACTGGTATTTTCTGTCGTTTTTTGTTATGTGAACAAAAACTTTTCTGTTTTCGCGGGGAAGCATCGCTACCGAATCAAAGGCATTGTTAATGAGATTGCCCAGAATGCGGTTTAGATCGTGGGGAGGGATACTTAGTTTATCGACGCGGGTGTCAGCTGTGATATCAAGTTGGATACCACGCGAAGTGGCTAAACCACTCTTGATATAAAACAGGGCTGATAAGGCCGGGTGACCGGTTGCCAGAAAGTTTCTGGTCACAATGATTTCGCCGATCAACTCTTCCAGGTAAGTTTGAGTTTCTATTATATTACCCAACTGTATAAACCCATACAGGGTCTGCAGATGATTTATCCGATCATGGGCCTCGGCTTGGGTGGCCGTATACAATTCATCAAGGGTTTGTACATAGGCAGTCTGAGTAATATATTTGCTTTCCTTACCCAGAAGGATAAATAACTGTTGAATTATAAGAATCATGATTATGAAAGCGGAAATCATGACAATGGTCGAAAGTAATATCCATAGTTGGGTTGACATATGCAGTATGGTATACAAGGCAGAAAAACCAAATGACAGATTAAATACAATTTGAATTAATAGCAGAAGCAACATAGTACTGGCCAGCGCTACAATCACCCTGACCCGTTTTTCATTAGGAATCGAATAATCTATATTACTGAAATTAAAGATATACCGCCTGGACTTCAAACAAAAATATACTATTAACAACATTGCAATAATCTGTGGGACGGGCATTACCAATGATACCAGAGGATGTGCCAGTTCATATTGCCAGGAAATGTTGGTCAACCGTGCTATTAGAGCCATAGAAAGGGTTTCGCACAATATCATAACAATAGTTCCTAAAATCACTGTTACCATTGATCTTATAAAGCCCAGGTTCCAATTCATCATTACAATTACAATCAATATGAAGGTTAGGATTAAAAACTGGATACCTATAGAAAGATCGATATTTCTTATAACCGTATTCATTACCGCATAACAAAAGCCGACAAACAATATTTTTTTCAGTTTTGGTCTGATATTGACCAGCAGTAATCCCAGCCAGGTCGATAAAAAACCAGTGGCAAAACCATGTATTAATAATATCCCAACATTTAGGTTCATAAGAATACCTCGTTTCCCAAGATCTAAAACCATCTCGATTGTGCCGGCGTATATTGTGTTTATATATATATCAATGTTATTCCATTCTTCCTTTCCCAGCAAATAGTTTTAATGGTATAAGAATCATTGTCGATCAGTCACTGGGTAATAATATGTTTCAATACAATAAGAGGTATTTTATTCCTTTATCTCGAATTATTTCATATTTTAAGACAGGCGGGATAGTATGCTGGCATCATTAAATACGTTGGTCATAAGTGGCATTGAGGCTACGCCAGTCCAGGTGGAAGTGGATATTCAGGCAGGGCTGCCGGTTTTTGAAAAGGTAGGTTATAAAACCAGAGAATATATTAACAAAAAA
>JBLMZJ010000123.1:0-13402 GCA_050258735.1 Deltaproteobacteria bacterium
CAGTTCAAGTAGATTATCCCCCGCATCTACGGCAATCATTCGTTTCAAGATACCGATCTGGGGTGCTGCCAATCCTACCCCATCAGCAGCATACATGGTGTCACGAATATTATCCATAGCACGCAGCACTCCAGCATTGATCTTGTCCACTGGTACTGATTTGGAGCGCAGACCCTGATCGGGCAGTGTAAGTACTCTATAGACGGCCATTTCCATCCTCCTAAAAATAAAGTTTGTATCGTATCAGGCCAATATCGGCCCCTTATATCCCTACATACTGGCAAGGGGATCTATCTCCACCTGCACCTTGGTCCCCGGACGGATTCCCCGGGCCAAAATGGCCTTGCCCATACTACTCAACAATAATATATTATCGCATTTAACCATCAACTGGTAGCGAAAGCGGTTCTTTATGTAATATATTGGACAGGGAGCAGGTCCTAATAGAATAAATTCGTCTTCTTTGGCATCTCCAAGTTCCAGGATCTCCCGGCAAACTTCCCCGGCAGACTGCCGTACGGTCGCTTCTCCCTCGCCGACCAAAACTATCCTCAGGATATGCGTAAAAGGCGGATAATCAAGGGCCTGCCGCTGCTGGATCTCTTCCCGGAAAAAGCCTTCGAAATCCTGGCGGATAGCCATCTGTACCACCGGATGTTCGGGATTAAAAGTCTGAAGCACCACTTGCCCTGCATTATCGCGTCGGCCTGCCCGGCCCGCCGCCTGGACCACCAGTTGAAAACACCGCTCGGCCGCCCGGAAATCAGGCAGGTTCAGCATATTGTCCACATCCATTATGCCTACCAGAGAAACCCCGGGAAAATCAAGTCCCCGGGCTACCATCTGGGTCCCGATCAGTATATCGATATTCCCATCTTTCATTCCTTTAAGGATCCGTGGCTGAGCGTCCTTGTGGCGACTACTGTCCAGATCCAGCCGGGCTACTCGTGCCTGGGGAAAGAGCTCCCGGATCTCTGCCTCCACCTTCTGGGTCCCCGTGCCCATTTGCTGAAGCTTGTTGCTGCCGCACTCCGGACAAGACGACAATACCCTGGTCTGAAAATCACAATAATGACAGATCTCTCTTTCCGGTCCCAGGTGGTAAGTCAGTGCTACCGAGCAGCGGGGGCAACCCGGGATATGCCCGCAATCGAGGCATATAGTGATCGGTGCGAATCCGCGCCGGTTTTGAAAGAGAATAGTCTGCTCCCCTCGTGCTAGCACCTGTCCTATTTTCTCCTTCAGTATCGGAGACAAGATCCCACTCTTGCCTTTCCTCATATCAGCTATGAAAACCTCTGGGAGCTCCGAGGCTCCTACCCGCTCGGGCATCTTTAACAGGCCGATCCTTCCGGATAAAGCTTCATGGAAGCTTTCAAAAGATGGGGTGGCACTACCCAATAATAAAACCGCCGAATTTTGCATAGCGAGTTGTCGGGCCACCTCCCGGGCATGGTAGCGAGGCTGCTCCTGCTGTTTGTAACTATGTTCCTGTTCCTCATCGATTATTATTAGACCAAGGTCAACCAACGGCGCAAAAACGGCCGATCTAGTCCCCAGGACCAGTTTTACCTCTCCGCTGCGGATGCGCTTCCATTCTTCGTGACGTTCGCCGGGGGTCATCCGGGAATGTATCACGGCCAGGTCCGGAATGCGTTCGGCAAATACCTCAACCAAATGACGGGTCAAGGCGATCTCCGGTATGAGGACCATTGCGCTTTTGCCATGTTGGAACGCCGACTCTACCGCATGCATATATACCTCGGTCTTACCGCTGCCGGTTATGCCATATACAAGGTACTCAGCTGTCATTCCCCAGTCAAGGGCTTCTTTTACCTCGTCTAAGACCATTTGTTGATGAGTGCTCAGTTCGTGGATCGGCAGTCTGCGATCTCCAGCTTTGGTTTCCAACCTGATATAGCCCTTGGCCAGCAGCGCCCTGATGCTATCCGCCGGAATCCTTTGTTCCAACCAGCCCTTATCGACCGTTCCCTCAGATAGTATGTATTCTATAGCCTCAGCCTGGCGCGGTGCTCTTTTGGAAAGGGACTCCCCGTTCAATTCAGGATCATAACTATCCAGAACATATTGTCCATGGTTTTTTACCGCACGGTATCCACGATAGGAACCGCTGATAAATATCATACCCTGCTTCTCCAGGAGTCTCATTTCATCATGTCCGATCAGTGCCTGGACCTCTTTATAAGGTATCTCTCCCCTATCCTGCAGTTCGACCATAAAGTCCACCACGCCTGGAGGAAATACACTCTCATCCAGTTCTTTCAATGCATCAGATCCAACCAGAGAGATAACTGAACGGCCGGCCTTTTTATTCAGGCGCCGTGGAATCATGGCCTTTAGGGCAGTGTACCATGAACAGCAGTAGTATTCAGCCATCCACCTGGCGAGAGCCAGAGCCTGTCGGTCGATGACCGCAGATTCATCCAATATCTTTAATAGTGGTTGGCTGTCCGGCCAGGCGGGGGCATCCGCTTCTATGATAATTCCTTCGGCCTTTCTGCGGCCAAGTGGGACTAGTACACGACGGCCGACCTCAGCCTGCGCCTGGATATTCGGCAGGATATGATATGTAAACACACTGTCATGTACCTGCAGGGGCAGGTCGATCAGGACTTCAACGTAATGCATCTTGCTCTCCTCTTACGCGGATGTTTGGCCAGCCCGCCACGCGGATCAAACGGGTACTTCCCGCTATTACGAAAAGCCCGTTCAGAGGCGCTGTTCTGTACGCCTCATGACGAGCTTTTCCGTTTTAATTATACATGTTTGTTCCGTTCAGATTATAGTCCGGCCTGTTTTCTGAGGGTCTCGGCCTTGTCAGTTCTCTCCCAGGTAAAATCAGGTTCCGGGCGTCCGAAGTGCCCATAAGCCGCCGTTTTCCTGTAAATAGGCCGTCTGAGGTCCAGATCTCTGATTATTGCTGCTGGGCGCAGATCAAAATTCTTCTTTACCAGTTCTACTATATCTGCCTCAGGAATCTTGCCGGTGCCAAAAGTCTCAACCCGAATGGACAGGGGGTGAGCCACACCAATCGCATAGGCAACCTGGATCTCTAGTCGATCAGCTATTCCCGCTGCCACCAAATTCTTGGCTACATAACGGGCAGCATAACATGCAGAACGATCGACCTTGGTCGGATCTTTGCCGGAAAAGGCTCCGCCGCCGTGACGGGCCATACCGCCATAGGTGTCGACGATGATCTTACGGCCGGTCAGTCCGCAGTCACCCTGGGGTCCGCCAATTACAAAGCGGCCGGTAGGATTGATGTAATATTTAGTGTTTTCATCCAGCATGGCTGCCGGAATGATCGGGCGGATAACCTTCTCGATTATATCCTTTTCCATTACATTCATGTCGACGTCGGGATGGTGCTGGGCAGATACAACCACAGCATCGATACGCACTGGCTTGCCGTCGACATATTCAACTGTGACCTGGGTCTTGCCGTCTGGTCTCAGATAATCAATGATGCCGTCCTTCCTTACATCCGATAGCCGTTTAGCCATTTTTGACGCCAGGTAGATAGGCATAGGCATGTATTCTTCCGTTTCGTTACTGGCGTAACCAAACATCATACCTTGGTCTCCGGCTCCAATCGCTTCCACATCTTCTTCGGTCATCTCGCCGCGTTTAGCCTCAAGAGCTTTGTTAACTCCCATGGCGATATCCCCGGACTGCTCATCAAGGGCGGTAAGCACGGCGCATGTCTCACTGTCGAAACCATATTTTGCTCTGGTATATCCGATTTGCTGAATCGTATTCCTGACCAGCTTGGGAATATCCACATAGCAGTTGGTAGTTATCTCTCCAGCCACCATGACCAGGCCGGTAGTCACCAACGTCTCTGCTGCAACGCGCCCCATAGGGTCTTGGGCCATGATCGCATCAAGAATAGCATCTGAGATCTGGTCGGCTATCTTATCGGGGTGCCCTTCCGTAACCGACTCTGAAGTAAAGAAGCTCCTTGTCATTTCTCCATCTCCTTATTCTCGTTAGTTTATCAGGGCAACTACTTTATTGATTATAGCAGCTGCTACATCTTCCTTGCTCATCTTGGGCAGCGAATTGACTGTACCATCGCGGTCTATAAAGGTTACGATGTTGGTATCGACAGCAAATCCTGCGCCTTCCATAGTTACATCATTGGCAACGATGAAATCGAGATTCTTCTTTTGCAGCTTTTTACGAGCATTGTCCAGGAGATCCTGGGTTTCGGCCGCAAAACCCACCATTATCTGGCCGGGCTTTTTCTTCATTCCAAGAGTCGCCAGGATATCGGGTGTCCCAACCAGTTCAATGATCAGGCGCTCCGACCGGTCATCATTTTTCTTGAGTTTCTGTTCCATCATCTGAGCAATGCGAAAATCGCCTACCGCCGCGGCTCCAATGATAATGTCACAGGCATCCTGGCGGCAAACCATAGCCTCGCACATCTCTTCCGCGCCCCATACCTCAATAAATTGGGCACCGGAGGGCGGCATCAGGTGGGATTTGCCGCTAACCAGTATTACTTCTGCACCACGGTCCAAAGCCTCCTGGGCTATGCAATAACCCATCTTGCCAGTCCCTCGATTGGCGATGAAGCGGACCGGATCGATATCTTCGTATGTAGTACCGGCATTGACCATGACTCTTTTACCGGCAAGGTCTTGATTGGGAGTGAGTATTTTTTTAATCTGTTGATAGATGTCTTCTATTTCCGGCAAACGTCCGACACCACTTACTCCACAGGCCAGCATCCCGGTTTCCGGATCCATGAAACGGTATCCAAAAGTCTGCAATTTTTTCATATTATCCTGTACGATCGGATTCAAAAACATATTGGTGTTCATTGATGGCACTACGAGCACCGGAGTCGTGTTGGCCAGTACTACCGTAGATAAAAGATCGTCGGCCAAGCCATATGCCATCTTGGCAATAAAATTAGCTGTAGCCGGAGCTATCACTAAAATATCCAGTTCCTCAGCAATACCTACGTGCTGCACCTTCCATTCCTGAGAGGTCTCCCAAAGGCTGGTGAGTACCTCCCGCCCGGAGAGAGTTCTCATTGTCAAGGGTGAGATAAAACGGGTGGCAGCTTCGGTCATGATTACGACTACATCTATGTCATCCTTTTTCAATTTGCTGACCAGTTCTGCGATCTTGTAGGCAGCAATACCGCCAGTTATCCCGATCCCAACTGTCTTACCCATCGATATCCTCCTTAGGGGGCCCTTTTTAAGATATCTTGACCTTGCCCCGCATGATATCATCGAGAGCAGTGGTCACTACGGTCGAAAGTCGATAGTTTTCGTCGTTCTTCTTCTGTTCGGACAAGTAACGGGCACGCTTTGCAACAGCAACCACTACCATGTATTTGCTGTCAGCAACTGTCATGAGATCACGAGTAGACGGTGGGATCAAAAATATCACTTCCTAAATAATTATTTTTTATCCGGCAACGTTCTGCTGTAACAATGGCAACGACCTTGTTTATAGCAGTTTCCAAATCGTCGTTTACTACCTCATAATCGTAACCGGGCAGAAAAGTCATTTCATCCCGAAAGGCTATCATTCGACGCGCGATACTCTCTGATGAATCCTTGCCCCGGGCTTTTATACGGGCCTCAAGTTCCTCTGCACTGGGTGGGGAAATGAATATGTAAACTCCTTCCGGCATCTTGGCTTTCACCTGCCGTGCCCCCTGAACATCGATCTCCAACAGGACATCGCGACCATCGGCCAAAGTCTCCATAACAAAATCCCGGGGGGTCCCGTAGAATTTTCCATAGACTTCAGCCCACTCCAGCAGCATGTCCTGTTCAATGAGTTTACAAAAATCCGGTTCATTCAAAAAGAAGTAGTCTTTGCCGGGGATCTCCCCGCTTCTGGGTTCCCGGGTAGTTGCTGATATCGAATCAGCGATGTCACTCGCCCGGGCCAATAAGGCTTCCCTGATAGTCCCCTTACCTACACCAGAAGGACCGGAGATAACGAATAGAATACCCATTCTCCCCGCCCCCTGTTGAGTTCTAGACATCGTCGTTGGAATCTCGTGATCCCAGGCGATTGGCTACGGTTTCCGGCTGAACCGCCGAAAGGATAACGTGTCCACTGTCGGCCACGATTACAGCTCTGGTCCTCCTGCCATAAGTAGCATCGATAAGTACGCCTTTTTCACGCGATTCCTGGATTATCCTCTTGATAGGTGCTGACTCCGGGCTGACAATAGCTACGATCCTATTGGCAGCGACAATATTACCGAATCCGATATTGATCAGTTTGATATCCATACTGCGCCTCCCTTGATCAAAATGTTTATTCTATATTTTGTATTTGTTCTCTTATTTTTTCCAACTCTGCCTTGGCATCAACCACCAGGCGGTTCATTTCAAGATCATTGGCCTTGGAGCCAATGGTGTTGATTTCCCGGAACATCTCCTGCAACAGGAAATCACCCTTGCGCCCTACTGGCTCCTGGCTTTGCATGAGCTCTTCCATGTGTTGTATGTGGCTCTTGAGCCTGACTATTTCTTCAGTAATATTGGACTTATCAGCAAATATCGCGACTTCCTGCATAAGCCTCTGCTCGTCCAATATATTGGCGGGAACCCATTCAGCGATCCGCTGGCGCAGCTTAACCCCGTATTCGGCGGCAACCTCCGGAGAACGCAGCTCCAATTTTTCAGTTATAGCAAGAATAAGCCCGTTCCTATAGAGGATATCACGCTCCAGATTATGACCTTCCTTGATACGCATGTCTACCAGGCTCTCCATAGCCATTTTTATGGCACTTTGCAGAACCGGCCACAGCATCTCCAGGTCCTCTTCCTGCTCCTTAAGGCTGACTACCTCTGGCAGGCGAAATAGGTCAATTATCTTTATTTCTGGAGATATATCCAGCTTTTCCGCCAATTCCTTTAGGTATCCATAATAAGCTATCGCCAGTTCGTTGTCAACCTTGATATTTCTCTGTGATTCACCGGTTTTCTCGATATTGATGTTTAATTCCAAACGTCCGCGATTGACATACTTCTTGAGTTCTTCCTTGATATTCTCCTCAAGTGAATTATAACGGCGGGACATACGGATATAGGGATCAAAATAACGGTGATTGACCCCCTTTATCTCGCAGCTAACCTGGTAGCCTTTTTCCTCGGTCTGACCGCGGCCAAATCCGGTCATGCTCTTTATCATATTAGAATTCTACCTTTCCTCCAACCGCTTTCTCGATCCGGTCAAAGGCTTCTTCCATCTTGACCTTGTCCACAGTAAGAGCGATTCGGAAGTACCCTTCACCGTATTTACCATAACCGCTGCCCGGAGTGATAATTACCCCGGCCTTCTCCAATATCAGCTCGGCGAAAGATGCCGAGGTATGCCCCTTGGGCACCGGTACCCAGAAATAGAAGCTGCCTTTGGGCGGTTTCACGTTCCAGCCCATTTTCTGCAATCTGGCCACTGCAATATCCCGACGTTCCTGATAGATCCCGCGCATGACCTCTACACTATCCTGTGGTCCTTCCAGCGCCTCGATCCCAGCATACTGAATGGCCTGGAAACACCCCGAATCGATATTGGACTTGAAGCGGGCCAGCACTTCAACAGCCTGAGGATTGCCGGCTGCCCAACCGATCCGCCATCCGGTCATATTATAAGTCTTGGAAAGAGAGTGGAACTCTATACCTACCTCTTTGGCGCCGCGGGCCTGCAGGAAGCTTACTGGACGCAGGCCGTCATAGGATACTTCCGAATAGGGGCCATCATGGCAAACCAGGATATCATAGGTTTTGGCAAACTCGACGACCTTTTCGAAGAATTCGATATCGGCTACTGCTCCGGTAGGATTATTGGGGTAATTTATGAACATCAATTTAGCTTTGGCAGCCACATCACCTGGAATGTCCTCCAGAACCGGCAGGAAACCATTCTGCTCAAGCAGCGGCATTATATGGGTCTGGCCGCCTGCCAACAGATTTCCTATGCTGTAAACCGGGTACCCGGGATCGGGCACCAGGGAGATATCCCCTTTATCCAAATAGGCAAACGAAATATTGGCGATCCCTTCTTTGGAGCCGATTAAAGTAACCACCTCGGTCTTGGGTTCGAGTTCAACGCCGAAACGGGTACGATACCAGTTGGCCACAGCCTGACGGTATTCCAGCAGACCGATGGAGGTGGGGTACTGATGATTGGCACTGTCATAGATACTCTGGGCCATTTTATCAATAATATGTTTGGGAGTCGGCTGATCCGGGTCGCCGATTCCGAGACTGATTATGTCGATTCCTTTCTCTCTGGCCTCCGCCACCTTCTGTTCAATGCGGGCGAACAGGTATGGCGGCAGATTTTGCATGGGTGTATTCTCTTTCACTGGATCAACACTCCTCTTTATCATTAATCGGTATTATCAGCACCTGGTCCGACTTTGGATAGCAGGTTGCAAATAAGGACTTGCTAAGCATTAATTTTACCATATTTCAATGATGAAACAAAAAGTCTTTGCCAGGTATACAAAATATATTTCCACAATAACCGGCCTCCCGATAGCAGCAGGATTAGGATCCACTGCCAGGGCATAAGGGCAGTTGTATGAAACACCTCCTGCAGCCCGGGAAGATATAGAACCCCCAGCTGCATGACTGTAGAGCAGGCGACGGCACCGACTAGATAAGGATTGCCCCAAAAGCCCAGTTCAAATGGTGAATGATTCTCAGAACGACATTCAAAAACATAAAACAACTGAGCAAATACCAGGGTGGTCAGGGCCATAGTCCTGGAGATATCAAGTGAAAGGCTTCCATTGAGACGCGAGCAGACCAGGCCAACAGTAAAGGCCGCCAGAGTGACTACGGCGATATAGATACCCCGAGCCCCAATGATCCAGCCCAAGCCGCGTTCAAATATACCTTCATTCTTTGGCCGCGGTGCCCTTTGCATTATACCCGGTTCGGGCGGTTCGACACCAAGAGCCATAGCCGGCAGGCCGTCAGTAATAAGATTTACCCATAACAACTGGATAGGCAGCAGGGGCATGGGCATCCCCAGAAGAGAGGCCAAAAACATCACCAGTACCTCACCGATGTTACACCCCAGCAGGTAACGGATGAACTTGCGTATATTATCATAGATGGCCCTGCCCTCGTAGACAGCTCGAACGATCGTAGAAAAGTTGTCATCGGCCAGGATCATTGAAGCAGCTTCCCGGCTGACTTCGGTGCCGCTTTTGCCCATAGCCACACCAATGTCGGCGGATTTCAGTGCTGGAGCATCGTTTACGCCGTCCCCGGTCATAGCCACTACCTGGTTTCTGCCCTGGAGCACCTTGACGATGCGATTCTTGTGTTGGGGTGAAACCCGGGCGAAAACCCTGCTCCGCACGGCACTTTCATATAGGTCCTCATCACTCATCCAATCGATCTGCATTCCGGTGATCACCTCTTCACCACTCGAAAGACCGATCTCCCTGGCAATGGCTCCTGCCGTTACCGGGTGGTCTCCGGTGATCATGACCGGAGTGATACCCGCCCTCAGACATTCCTGAACTGAAGCAGCGACTCCGGGCCGGGGCGGGTCGATCATACCGCAGATACCAACCAGTATCAGATCACGTTCCAGAACTTCATCCGACAAAGCTGCCGCCTGGGCCGGAGTCAGACGGCGATAGGCAAACCCCAGCACCCGCAAGGCTTCTTTGCCCCAGGCCGCCTGAAGGCCTGTGAAATGTTTCTTGTCCTTTTCTTGTATCAGTTCGGTTTTTCCTTGTTTCATCACCGCAGAACATGACTCCATGACTACCTCAAGAGCTCCCTTGACCATAAGCAGGTAATCTCCGTTATCCTCTACCAGCACACTCATTTTTTTTCGTTCTGAATCAAAGGGTATCTCCCGGACTCGCGTCCCCGAATTGACTACTCCGCTGCTGCCCGCCAAAACCTGCAGGGCGATCTCGGTCGGATCACCGGAATAAACCATCTTCCCCCCTGCCATTTCTCCCACGGCATTATTGCAGTTGGCAGCTATAGTAAACAACATATTGCCTGCAGGATCATTAAAAGACTTAACACTGCGGCTTCCCTGGTAGAAAACGGTCTTGCCATTTTTCTCATCATTGCGGACTTCGATAACCCCATTTATGGTCGCCATCAACTTGACCTTCATACGATTTTGTGTAAGTGTCCCGGTCTTATCGGAACAAATCACAGTAGTACAGCCCAGTGTCTCCACTGCCGAGAGTCTTCTCACAATAGCTTTCTTTCCCGCCATCCGCTGTACACCAAGTGCCAGCACCACAGTTACTATAGCTGGAAGTCCTTCCGGGATAGCAGCTACCGCCAGGCTGATGCCGGCCATGAACATTGTCATCACGGCTTCCCCACGGTAAATACCCAATGCTGCCACCATGGCGCATACGGCCAGACATATGATAATAAGATACCTGCCCAGCTGATCCAATCTCAACTGCAGCGGTGTCATCTGTTGCTTCTCTTCCTGCATCATAGCTGCTATACTGCCCATTACCGTGTCCATACCCGCAGCAACGGCAATGCCGCTGCCTCTTCCGCGGGTGATAGTCGTTCCCATGAAAACCATGTTACTGCGCTCTGCCAACATGGTTTCGGTATGGAAGATCGCACAGTGATCCTTGGCCACCGGCACTGACTCCCCGGTAAGTGAAGATTCGTCTGCTTCCATGCCAGTACTGCCGAGCAGCCGCAGATCAGCCGGCACCCGGTCACCCGCCTCCAGTAATACTATATCTCCTGGAACTAATTCTTTCGCCGGAATGGATAGATGATGTCCTGATCTTATGACCGTGGCAAACGGTGCTACCATCTCTTTGATGGCCTGCAGTGATCTTTCCGCCCGGTACTCCTGAATAAAACCCAGGATCGCATTGAGCATGACGATGGCCATTATTGTTATCGCATCGGTCATTGCTCCGATCAAGCCTGATATTACCGTAGCCGCCAACAATACCAGAACCATGGTGTCAGTGAACTGTTTTAGAAACATAACCACGGGATGTTGTCCCTGGCTGGCAACAAGTTCATTGCTGTACTGCTGCTGCCTGCGGGCTACCTCCGCTCTCTCCAATCCCCGTCCCGGGTGGCTCCCCCAAGCGGCTACGATCTCATCACCGCTTTTTTGATACCATTCCTGCTTGCCCATAATATCTCTCCTATTTAGGTTTTATTTATCGAGCTCGATTGGATGGCACACTGCCTCCCCAATTCATATTCTTCAGCAGAAAAGAAAATAACCGGTGGGACAGCCAGCTTTGCTGCTCACCGGTTATTTACAGTTATAATTTAATTTTTTATTTAGTCCCGGGATCTTACCTTCAGCCAGTTGGCAATAGCGGGATAAACCTTGTGACGCGCAATGCTGCCAAAGACCAGTCCACCGTGGCCTACAGGATATTCAATGAATTTCTTATCTGGCGAAGATATCACATCCATCACCGCCTCTACCTGGGCAGAGGATACAATGTGGTCATTTTTGCCGGCCAACGCCAGGGTATTGGCTTCAATGGTACTGAGGTCGACCCGCATGCCCCGCAGTTGGAACTGCTTGTTGATCAGCTTGTTTTCGGAATAGATGTCCTTGGTCCATTGGCGGTAGGCTTCACCCGGAAAATTAATATTATCATTTACCCATTTGTTGAGCAACTTCCAGGATTCGACCGGAAGGTCCTCATCTATCATCTTCCAAAGACGAGTATAGGTGCCCAGGAAATTGTTTACAGGATTCAGCATCTTGACCCCATAGTCAATGAAGTCGCTGGGTATCAGCTTATAGGTATCAACTATCTTGTCGGCTTTGAAATCCTTATCCCTGAACCATACCGACGAAACCCCTGCTTCGCTGAAATCTATCGGAGACGCTATATAAACCATGTTTTTAATACGTGGTAAATTGGATAGTGAGGCATACATGGCAGCCATGGTTCCACCCATACAGTAACCGATAATACTGATCTCATCACAACGCGAGAATTGGCAGACCTTGCGGGCGGCATTGGCTATATAGTCAAAAACGAGATCCGCATATGATAAATTACGGTCTTCCCACTGGAACTCGCCCCACTCCAGCATATAGACATCAAATCCAGAATCGACCAGATATTCTACCAGACTCATACCAGGGTAAAGATCAAGTATATAGGCTTTGTTTATCAAGGCATATATCAGCAGGACCGGCGGGCGGTATTTTATACCCTTGTTGGATATGTAGCGATATAATCTGGACTTATTCTTGCGCCAGACCACGTCCTTGGGTGATATTCCGGTCTGGGGATCGGGATCAAAGGTTAGCATCTCAGCCCATTTCCTAGTGGTTTCTTGAGCCCGGTCAATACTTTCTTGAATCTGCTCTCCTACCTCATCCGCTGTTCCAACCAAAAAAAACTGTTTCTTCATCCAGTTATCCCTCGCTAATCATGGAATTCCATCTACTTAATATTGTGTTCACGCGGCGGAATGACCACAGCCTCTCCATCAAGGATCAATTCTTCATTCTGGTTATAACAGGAGGTTCTCAGTTTGACTCTGCCTTTTGTCATCTTCTCGATCACCTCGGTCTGCGCCCTGATTGTATCATTCATGAAACAAGGCTTCAGAAAGGTAAGATTCTGTACTTCATAAATTGTACCGGCTCCAGGCATGCGGTTGCCTACCACCGTGGAGATAAGTCCGGCTAGCAACAATCCGTGCACAATACGGGTCTTGAAATGACCGGCATTGGACCGCACTTCATTTACGTGCAGCCAGCTAAAGTCACCGGTAACACCGGCGTAATTATATACATCGGTCTCGGTAATGGTCTTCTCGATATATCCTATATCACCGATTTTCAGCTCCTCGTATGTATGTTCAATCACGAGTATTCCCCCTTTTGCAAAGGCTTTCGGGCCTATGCACTTTCACCTTTTTTTCTGGTTCTCTTTTTGGGTGTCGTGTTTGAATCAGTCAGAACCGGGGTTGCTGGGATCTCGGGCTTACTGGCCAGGAGGGCCATGATATCGTCAAGTTTATTTTGCATGGCCTGGTTCTCCTGACGGAGTACCTTGACCTCATCCTTGAGATTGGAATTAAAATCAACCAGCTTGATCAAGCCGGCTGTTATCCGGTTTATGTTTGTAGAAAACTGAAGATCCAGTTCATCTACCTTGTCTTCCAAACCAATAACTAATTCAGCCACCCGGGCAATATCCTTCTTGGAGGGAACCGGGTGCACCTTATAGTAATTGTCCAGGTTTTGTTCGGATAGCTTATGATAATTCAGCAATTGGTCTTTGACATGATCAAGCGCAGTAACAAAGGTCTGGGTTGTAATGAATTCCTTGGTGGCCTGGGTCCATGCATCTTCATTCTTAAAGTACATTTCCTTCCACAACTCA
>JBLMZJ010000124.1:0-10910 GCA_050258735.1 Deltaproteobacteria bacterium
ATCATTGATCTGGGTGATTTCAAACGCATCAATGACCTCTATGGTCACAGCACTGGTGATGAGGTGCTAAAACTGACCGCCTCCATTATCAGCCGGGTGATCCGCAGCAGCGATTCGGTCGGCCGATACGGCGGAGATGAATTCATCGTCTTGCTGCCGGGCGCTTCTACCAGCCAGGCTGCTTCTATTTTGGAGCGTATAAATGGCGAAATTTTAGAGCACCAGCCCATTTATATCTCGATACCCATCATGGCAGATTTCGGCATCGCCAGTTGCCCGAATGATGCTCCTTCATTGCTGGAAGCCATTAACATAGCAGATGAGCACATGTATAATAATAAGAGACAACGGAAGGGATTGTAATTGCAATAAATTAAGATCTGGATATCATGAATATGCCGAAGACGGCCGGAAAGGCACACCGCGAAACAATTGAGAGAGGAAGTGGAATCATGAATTCTGCCAAGCATCCCCTGAAATCGGATCTGCGGGCGGGTATGAAACGTGGTAAATTAGTTTCAGCCCGCGAGGCTGTCGAGATCATCAAGAGCGGAGACGTCGTCGCCCTGGGAGGTTTTATCGGTGTCGGAGTTACCGAAGAAATCCTGATCGAACTGGAAAACCGTTTTTTAGAGACCGGCGAACCCCGCGACCTTACCCTTCTATACGCTTCTGGATTGGGTGATGCGGGGGAGAAAGGCGTCAACCATCTCGCCCACGAAGGACTGATCAAACGGGTGGTCTGCGGTCATTGGGGCATGACGCCTAAGATGGCCCGGCTGGCCTTTGACAATAAGATCGAAGGCTATAACCTGCCGCAGGGGGTAATATCAGCTCTGTTCCGCGATACGGCCGCCCATCGTCCCCGCACTATAACATCAGTAGGTCTGGGGACCTTCGTTGACCCTCGTAACGGCGGGGGCAAAATCAACGATGTCACTACCGAAGACCTGGTAGAGATAATAGAGTTTGACGGGCGGGAATACCTGGCCTATAAACCTATGCCTATCAATGTAGCGATAATCCGTGCAACTACGGCCGATCTGGACGGTAACCTGACCATGGAAAAAGAGGCCCTGACCCTTGATGTGCTGGCTATCGCTATGGCCGCCCGCAATTCAGGCGGTTTTGTACTGGCCCAGGTTGAACGCATCGCAGACCGCGGTGCCCTGCCTATGCGCAATGTCAAGGTACCCGGCATACTGGTCGATTGTGTTTCCATATCCAAACCGGAAAATCATCTGCAAACCTGGGCAACCCCGTATAATCCAGCTTATGCCGGGGAATTTCGTTTCCCGGTGGAATCCATCCCCCCCATCCCGCTGGACGAGAGAAAGATCATCGCCCGTCGGGCAGCCTTTGAATTACATGCCAATTCAGTAGTCAATCTGGGTATAGGGGTCCCGGAAGGGATCGCCAGCGTAGCCGGCGAAGAAGGAATACTCGACTATCTGACCCTGACGGCGGAACCCGGTGTTATCGGCGGTCTCCCTGCCGGAGGCATGGATTTCGGAGCCGCTACCAATGTCCATGCAATCGTAGATCAGGCCTACCAATTCGATTTTTATGATGGAGGCGGCTTGGATGTAGCTTTCCTGGGACTGGCCCAGGCGGATAAGGAAGGTAACCTCAATGTCAGCCGGTTTGGACCTAAACTCGCCGGGGCCGGAGGCTTTATCAACATCAGCCAGAACGCCAAGAAAGTTGTGTTCTGCGGTAGCTTTACCGCAGGGGATCTGGAGATAGCTGTTGATAACGAACAACTGCGTATCGTTAAGGAGGGTAAATCCCGAAAATTCGTGGAAGCGGTCGAGCAGATCACCTTTGCCGGCAAAGTGGCACGGGCCAACCAAAAGAACGTCCTGTACATAACCGAACGCTGTGTTTTCGTTTTAGGTCCGGAGGGACTGGTCCTGACCGAGATCGCACCGGGCGTGGACCTGCAGAAGGATATCCTTGATCTTATGGATTTCAAACCTCAGATCTCTCCTAAACTTGAGACCATGGATCACCGGATCTTCCGGGAGGGATCAATGGAGATCAAGGAAGATATGCTGGAGATCCCTATCGCAGACCGTATAACTTACAGTAAGGAAGACAATATTCTCTTTAACAACTTTGAAGGTTTATCTATCCGTTCCGAAGAAGACATCGAAGCCATACGCTGCCGCATCACCAGCCTGCTGGAGCCGCTGGGCAAAAAGGTCTATACCGTCGTAAACTATGATAACTTCGATATCCTCCCCGAACTGGTGGACAAATACATGGAGATGGTGCAATTTGTGGTCAGCAAGTACTATGAAAATGTGACTCGCTATTCCACCGGAGCATTCCTGCGTATGAAACTGGGTGATACTCTAAAAGAGCGGAATCTGGCTCCTCACATCTATGAGACGCCGGAAGAAGCCCGTCAGGCTCTGATAGAAATTGATTAGGGCAGGTGATAGTTATGCTGGAAAAGATCAAGTCGTTCATGATCAATAACAAGGGTGCTGTGGTGGTGGTCATAATGACACTGCTTATTGGAGTGCTGACGCTTTGGGTCTTTCACTCTGCGCTAAGCAAGATATAGATCCTGCTTCAGATCGTCAAAAAGAACGATTCACCTGGAAAATCAGTATGACAGTTGAGGTAGGGGTAAAGGGTCCAACCTGACCATTTTATTTTAAGAAATCTGCGGTGGCACATTCGGGGATAGAACAACCTCATTGTCATATAGAAAGCCCCACTTAATCGACGTAACTAAATACGTCTCAATCGTGGGGCTTATTTGTATCCTGGGTTCAGGTTCTTCAAAATGGTGTCACCGAAGAACCTTAATCCGATATATGGATACTTTGTCAACACCGGCTGTCCTGTAAATAAAATAGAGGAATTGTCAGATAATTTGGCGAAATAATACCATAGATTTCTAAGCAAAGAGGTGGCTGCCTTTGTCACTTAGAACCAAAACCACCCTAATAATATGTGTGACCCTGGGTGCCTTGCTTATTGTCATGTATGGCAGCTCTCATTACTTTCTCCAGAACAATTTCTTATCGCTGGAAAAATACGATGCTATCGATCAGGTAAACCGTGCGGAAAACACCGTCAACGACCAGTTGATCAGTCTGGATACCGTTAATCAGGATTGGAGCCGTTGGGATGCCACATACTCTTTTGCCGTATCCCCTGATGCCGTTTTCATCGCTTCAAATCTTAATGATGCCACTTTTGAAAACCTTGATGTGGATGTTGTACTGTGCTACGGAAATTCCGGCAAATTGATCTTTAAAAAAACGGTAGGCAGCCGTGATCAAGGTGTAAACTCGTTGGCTTCCCAGCTTGACAGGAGTCTACGTGACCATTATCGTCTGATCAGGCACGCTGATCCGGCCAGTTTCCACCGTGGTCTGATCTCTTTATCATCCCAAACCCTGCTGATCTCCTCACGCCCTATCCTGAACAGCCTTGCTCAGGGGCCAATTCACGGCACTCTGGTCATGGGCCGCCTGGTAGATGCAGACCTGACCAAAGATCTGCATGCTACGATCGGGTTGGGGCTTAGTCTCATTCCCTATGATATCTGGCAAGCATCCCTTAGCCCGGATGCCCGGGGCACAGTGCTAAACGCAAGCCCAGGCCGAGCTTTGGTCCGAGTGGTCGATAACAGATACCTGCAGGGCTATGAGATCCTGAACGACATATACGGTAAACCGGCGGTAGTACTCAGCCTGGATCTCCCCCGCACCATTTACCAGCAGGGCAGGACCAGCATGAACTACTTCCTGGTCTCATTGTTGATTATTGGACTGGTTTTTGGCATTATGGCCATGCTATGGCTGGAAAAAGTGATCCTGAAACGCCTCTATCGACTCAAATCCAGCCTGCGGCGGATCAGAGACCTGCAAGATATCAGCATCCGCATGGACATCGAGGGCAATGATGAAATCAGCAAGGTAGGCCGTTCTATCAACGCCATGCTAGCAGCGCTGGAAGAGGCTCATACCCGTCTTGTCGAGAACGACATCCACCTGCACCGGATAACGGACAACATGCTTGATATCCTGGCTCTGGTAGATCAAGACGGCAAGATCCAATACTCCAGCCCTTCCTTCTGGCCAAATCTGGGCTATACCCCCGAGATGCTCGCCGGGCGCTCGGCCTACGAACTGGTCCATCCAGATGAGCGCCAGGGCATCAAAAAGATCCTGAGTGATATGATAGAACTCGGCTTCAGCAGTACGATGATCTGCCGTTTCCAGCATGCCGATGGCCATTACCTCTGGATGGAGAGTGCTGCAAATATCATGCGGTCCCCCAGTACAGGCGATATCGCTGGAGTAGTTATTGTGGGACGTGATATCACGCAGCGCAAGGCAGCAGAAGACAGCCTGATATACATCTCCGAGCACGATACCATGACTAATCTCTACAACCGGGCGTTCTTCCGCCAGCAGATTTCGAACCTGGATCGGACAGCCATGCCGAACTTCGGGTTCATCTGCTGCGACCTCAATGGCTTGCGCCTGGTGAATGACACCATGGGCTACCCGGTAGGAGACGATCTTATTATATCCGCGGCCGAACTATTGTCAGTCTGCACCCCGGCTGATGCCAAACTGGCCCGAACCGGCGGGGATGAGTTCACCATGTTTGTGCCCCATGCAGGTTCCTCGCAGCTGGACTTGGTCTGCCGGCAGATCGTTGAAACGGTCCGGAAATATAATGAGGAACACCATGATATCCCGCTAAGTCTCTCGATAGGTTCAGCGATAGGTACTGCTGTGGATAGCGTTCACGAGGTGCTGGTGACAGCAGTCGGCAACATGTACCGGGATAAATTGCATCAGCATACCAGCGGGCAGAGCGCTATCGTCTCCACACTGATGCAGGCCTTGCAGGAGAGAGATTTAATAACCAGCGGTCACGCTGACCGGATGGAGAAACTAGTTGCTAACATGGCTGGAGTATGTGACTTATCGGCCAGTCAGGTCAATGATCTCAGGCTGCTGGCCCGCTTCCATGATATAGGCAAGGTCGGGGTAAAGGATAGTCTATTGTTCAAACCTAACAAGCTTACCGCTGAGGAGTTTATTGAGATGCAGCGCCATTGCGAGATAGGTTACCGGATCGCCCAATCAGCCCCCCATCTCCGCCATATCGCGGATTGGATCCTCAAACACCACGAATGGTGGAACGGAGAGGGTTATCCCTTGGGGCTGAAGGGAGAGAAGATCCCCAAGGAATGCAGGATATTGGCCATAGCCGATGCCTACGATGCCATGACCACCGAACGGCCTTACCGCAGACCCATCAGCCATGAAGAAGCTCTGGAAGAACTGCGGCGCTGTGCAGGGATCCAGTTCGATCCCTGGATCACCATGGACTTTATCTACATGTGGCAATCAATGGGGAAAGATAATGAAGAATAGTCTACTCAAATAAGCTCTAACTCGTTAATTAACTCACTTAACAAGTGAGTTGTCTCACGATGAAGTTCGCCTGCACCGTATAAAATGCCCGCCTAATATCAATCCGTGTGCAAATCCGTGCTTCTTCTGTGTCCATCTGCGGCTGATCCCCGTCAACTTGGCAGCTCTAGAGATCACGCCAGGCAAACCTGCGCCAGGCAATCATCAAAATGATTATTATATAGACTACGGTATAAACCAGCATCCAACTGCTAGGCAATGAGGCGGTTCCGAAGGGTCCAAATCCCGCGATCGGCGAAGCTCCCAATTCGCCTCCGGCCTGGTAGATGGCCAGGCGGTAAATGGCATCACCTGGCATGATCAGGCTGCCAACAATTCCGACGGTGATCAGGTGGGCATTATGGATAAAGGCCCCTATTTGCTCTGTGAAACCGGCGACAATGGCCAGAGAGAACAACAGAAAACCGGTGACTGCAGCTGCCATAGTACCAAGACTGGATGAACCCAGGAAAGTCACTGCCAGCAGGAGCAGTGGAAAGAGCAGGAAGATGGCGGCGCCTAGCAGCAGCGCCTTGAGAGACAGCATCAATTCGAAGGAATGGTTGCACATCAGGGCTATGGATATTAAGAGCACCATGCTATAGAGCAAACCAGTAAGCAGGTAGGCCATGAATTTACCCGCAAAAATTGCCCCTCGCCCTAACGGCCGGGAGGCCAGGCCCAAAATAGTACCGGTTTCCATTTCCGAAGCCAGGCTGCCGCTGGCGATTATGATCATTAAGGCACCGATGACCAGGGTGGACAGATACCAGCCCAGGCACATAAACTGATACCCCATTTGTTTCATCCAGATCAACTGTACCCCCTCCATAACGGTATCCCTTACCGTATAATGCAGGGCAACGGCAAACAAGGTCAGATAGATAGCAGTTAGGACCAGGCCCACCACAAAGATACGCTTGCGGGCGATCTCTTTTATAGTCAACCTGAAAACATTAAACACCTATATTCGCCCCCTCAACCTCTCATCATATCCAGGAAAACTTCCTCCAGACCCAGGCTCAGAGTTTCCGCCCGGAACACCGGAATACCGTGTTCCACCAGTTCGCAGATGATCGATGCCACATTTTCCCGACCCTCTACCCGCAGGGTGATGCCTGACTCATCACGGCCCAGGATCATACCCTGTTTTTCATAAAGATGCAGCAGATCGTCATCCAACCGCCCCAACTCCAAGCGCAGCTGGCTGCTGGTCTGCATAAAATCCTCCCGGGCCCCGCTGGCGATCAACTGGCCCCGCCGGATAAAACCGAGATGCGTACAGGTCATCTCCACCTCGCTTAGCAGATGACTGTTGAGAAATATTGTCGTTCCTTCCGCTTTCAACTGGCTGATTATATCCCTCACCTCGATCCGCCCCATCGGATCCAGGGCTGAGGTGGGCTCATCCAGAAATACCAGAGCAGGCCGGTGCATGATGGCGGCGCCCAGGGCCAGGCGCTGCTGCATCCCCTTGGAATAACCCTGGATCTTCTCCTGTTCCCTGCCCTTCAGTCCGATCATATCCAGGACCCGGTGTATGGCTGTCCTCTCTTCCCGGGCTGGAATGCCGTATACCCGGGCATTGAAGCGCAGCCATTCATAACCAGTCAGCCATTCATACAAGCGGAAAAGCTCGGGAAGATATCCTGCCGCCTTCCGTCCCCTGGTATCGCTGGCCCGATACCCGTTGATCAGTGCAGTACCCGCATCAGCTCGCACCAGACCCAGAAGTACTTTGACCAGGGTGCTTTTGCCGGCTCCATTAGGTCCCAACAAGCCAAATACCTGTCCCGTGCTGAGTGACAAGCATATATCTTCACAGGCCAGGTTTGAACCGTAGTATTTAAATATGTTTTGGGCCTCAACTATCAAACTCCTGACCCCCTTATATCAAAACATTAACCCCGGTGGTTATCAAAATAACCGCCGGGGTATAACAGGTTACTCCAGGGTTTGGGCAATCGCTGTCAGGTCAGCCTTCCCTCCGGATCGGTCAGTGAGTATATAGAACAACCCATTATGCTGCCAGATCAGTGTAGGTTGTCCGTCCCGAGAGAGTACTCCCGGCGAACCGTTGACCGTTACCTTCTCCAGTTTTTCACCGGGGATCACCAGGGTGTGCTCCAGGTCGTCGATGGTGGCTAACTGCTCTCTGACCCCTTCCGGCCAGATAGGCAGGTTGATCATCGGCCGCAGGACTTCCTTGAAATCCACTCCGGGTGGTACCTGAAGCTCGGGTGACGTACCTACCGTCAAGCGAAAATCACTATAATCGGCCACGAATGTATCAGCCATGGTTACCTTGAAAGTCTTTCCATCAAGGGCCTGGGGCAGAAGTTCCTGGCTGCCCAGACTCTCAAGCAGTTGGTTTACCTTATCTACCCGGGGTGTGACCTCCATAGAAGGTACAGTTACCAGGCTGTAGTCGCCTTCCCTGCCTGCCGGCAGCATCGGGCGGAAGGGCAGACTGCTCAATTCGTCCCGGGTCAGTTTACGCTCCCGGGGCTCACCGCTGGTCTCTATACGTCCGAAGCTCTCCATATCAACATTTTCGCTGCCGGCCTCCAACGCCTGCTGGATCTCCATCATATCCTGGGCGGAAAGGGTCAATGTCTCTACTTTCTCTACCCGGAATACCTGCAATAAATCGGCCACCGTGGTACGGAATGAAGGCACAAAAGCCGTGACCCCCAATACCAATACTATAACGGCCGCGACCGACCATTTCTTCAGATTCATGTAAGCACTCCCTCTCTTTCCGGATCGGATGACAGGCTGCAGGCGTGACCAGATCCGCTCCTGTCCGCTGACTTCGCATGAGTGGCTGCTCTCCAGAAGATTGCTCAGCCTGGCACCAGTAAAATCCAATGTGTCTTCCAATTCCCTAAGTGAGCAGCTGCAGGTTGAGCAGTAGTCGAGATGCTGCCGTACCGCTCTTTGCTGATCGGTCGGCAGTTCTTTATCCAAATAGCTTAATAACGTTCCCTCGTCTGGGCACTTCATTCGGACCCGCCTCCTTTCCCTCATACTCGGATCGAAATCTTTTCATAGCCCTGGCCAGCATGGTCCCCACCGAAGCGGGTGCGATATCCATGAGCTCTGCCAGTTCCTGATATGATCTTCCTTCCATGCGCAGCTTGAGTAGCAGCCCATCCCGCCAAGGCAAACGTGACAGGGCATCCTCGATTTCCAATCGTTCAATATCTTTTTCCATATTGGTCGCTATAAGTTCTATTTTTTCGGGTTCCATGGTTTTCTCAAAACCGGAGCGCAGATTCTGGCGCCGGAAGTGGTTCACCACCAGCCGGCCCGCCACCTTTTTCAACCAGGCACGAGGATAATCGATCTCTTGTGGTTCGTCCACGCTGAACCAACGCATGAAGCTCTCCTGGCAGATCTCCTCGGTGATCTCCCGGTCTCCGGTCAAATAGAGTACATAACGAAATAGGGCGGGATACTCACGATTATAGAATTTTTCGGCCTCAATTCCATCTTGCCTTTTCGTTTTCATCCCTCCACTCTGCAGGGCCCTGTATAAACTATGACAAACCAGAGGCTTGTTTTATGACATCCACTTATTTTTTATTATAACGCAGAGCAGGACAAAGGGTTGAGTATCACACCCTCTCTCCGCTTATCAAAGAAGTCAGCAGGGGGGACCAAAATGTAAGGGGAAGGTCTCTGATCGGCTTTAACCGATCTAAAACCTTCCCCCTGATTTTTATGCAATGTCATTATTTCCCAGGGAAACCTTCGCCTTCAACCAGTTCGTGCACCATAACATCGAAATGGCGCCCGCTCTCGATAGCCCGTACCCGGGCCGTTACACCGCTCAACTCTTCGATCCAGACTGGCACTCCTTTGAATCTGACTTCATAGATTATAGAATCCTCCATCACTTCACGCACCCGTTCGCTGTCCATATATCCATTCCTTCCTGTTATCTGATTTTTTAATAAGATGCCCAGGCTGATGCAAATTATAAACAGCGGGCCATCTATCACTTCCTCAGTTCAAGAATACATGAATGGCAGAAGGGCATACTAACGCCAGATAATGAGTAGGAGGTGAAAAATCAAATGGATCAGAGAGTAGCTGTACAGTCGATCATTTCTCAGATCAACAGCGCTAAACGGGACATCGAAAATTTCCCCAAATCAGGCCTCAGCAGAAAGTCCATGGACGAACTAGACCTGGCCTACAACTCCCTCAATGATGTCATCAATCATTGCAATAGCGCCATGCAGAGCCTGTAGCATTTAGACGGAGACCGCTTCGGTAAAATCAGCTTACAGGCAGTTCTCCGGCCGCAGTCTCCATTTAAAGGAGAAACCCCGCGAACATAACGTACATAAGTACGCTATGCTAGCGGGGTTCTTTTTGATCCTTATCCTAATCCTAATAGGCCCGGGCAAAGACCACCTCGTGTTTGGCGGGGCCGCCGCAGCACAGGCATGTGCCTCCTGTCCGTTCCTGTTCGAAGGGTATGCAACGGATGGTGGCAGCCGTCTTTTCCTTGATTTCCAGTTCGCACTTCTGATCCCCGCACCACATAGCTCGAATGAATCCGGGCTTGGCCTCCAACTGGGCGACGAATTCGGGAAAATCAAAAGCGGTCGTAGTTCTGTCCTGACGGTTGTTCAAGGCCCGGTCATACAATGAAGCCTGAACACTGCCCAGGAGTCTTGCGATCTCGGCGGCCAGATCATTAAGGCCCACGGTTATCTTTTCCGCAGTATCCCTCCTTACGATCACTGCCTGACCGTTCTCCAGATCGCGGGGTCCGATCTCGATGCGCAGAGGTACGCCCTTCATCTCCCATTCATTGAACTTCCAGCCTACCGAATAGTTGTCGCGGTCATCCATATAGACCCGGAAATCCTGACTGAGTTCTGTAAATATCTTTCCACAGGCCTCCAGTACCCCGGCCTTGTGCTGAGCTACCGGCACCATGACCACCTGGTAAGGTGCTACCGCCGGAGGCAGGACCAGGCCGCGATTATCGCCGTGCACCATGATGATGGCACCGATCAGCCGGGTGGAAGATCCCCATGAAGTCTGCCAGCAGTATTCCAGCTTGCCCTCCTTGTTCTGATACTTGATATCGAAGGGGACCGAGAAATTCTGGCCAAAGTTATGGGATGTACCACATTGCAGAGCCTTGCCGTCATGCATCATGGCTTCTATTGTATAGGTCGCGTTGGCGCCGGCGAATTTCTCCTTTTCGCTCTTCTGTCCCTTGACTACGGGTATCGCCAGGCTCTCCTCGGCAAACTGGGCATATATATTCAGCATCTGGATGGTCTCGGCTTCACTTTCTTCTGCGGTGGCATCCACAGTGTGGCCCACCTGCCAGAGGAACTCCGTGGTGCTTAAACACGGCCGGGTGGTCTTTTCCCAGCGCACCACATTGCACCATTGGTTATAGAGCATAGGCAGATCCCGCCATGAGTT
>JBLMZJ010000125.1:0-12088 GCA_050258735.1 Deltaproteobacteria bacterium
TATCATCACCAATAAATCCTTGTTCATAAGCAAATTTATAATCTGAATTAATAGTTAAAATGAAATCTTTAACCTCCGCAATACTAATAGGCATAGCGGGGTCTTTGCCATCGGCAAACAGCCGTACATCATCAATTAAAATAGTATGATTCTTTATAAAATGATCCTTTATTATCTTAAGCTCATTAATTATAGGATACAAATCAGTCTCAGTTTCCCCGACAAAATGTGAATCAAGCCAAAAAACTATCCTTTCGTTAATACTGGCAAGTACCCCCGGCAGTAGTTTTATTGAATCCCCGAGAATACAATTAACTGCTGAATTATCTTTAAACCTTTCAATACAAACATTATAATTTTCCGGGATTATTTCAAAGCTAAATATCTTATCATATCCCGCTTCCAAGCCCTTGGCGATGCCATCCCCTATAAAAGAACCGGTTTCAACCATAGTATTACTATTCTGTTTCCAAGTTTTTAAGATATCCGAATATATAGGCATGTTCTTCCTCCCTTATTTTTCAAAATAATTTTTGTAGCCGTGAACCGTATTATAAACAACATTCAAAATATTTAACTCTTCCAATACCTTTTGCTTTTCTTGCCTAATTAGGTCAATACGTTTTTCCCATTCGTTGTTTTCTATTGATGTTCTAACTATTTCCAAGGATTGTTCAGGATTTTTTAAATCCAGTCTAATAAAAGCATCTTTATCAATATAGTCTTCTAGATTTACACAACCGTCGTAAAACACCAAACATTCACAAAGCAACGCGTCAATAAATTTTTCCGAAAAATAATTATATTCATATGAATTCTCAGCATTAAAATGATATTTATATGGTATTAAGCCTTCTTTTTTAGTTTGAATCCTGCCTCGATAAGATTTTATATCATTAAAAAAACCCGGAATTCCACGCTCATCACCGTAATGATCAAAATAGGCAAGCCTATCCAGATATAATAAAAACCTTAGTCTATCAATATGACCGGGAGTAGAATGATTTGCAGAAATAATACTGGATAGCATTTTGGATTTTCCGAATGATTCCGTAAAAAATTGATTATAATCAAAAAATCCAACCCACGACCACAGTATGTTAAAATCATATACTTTAAGAAATGCTTCCGGCCTGATACTTTGCTGATAATTACCAAATAATAATCTTAATGATTTCGGCTCCATTCTAAATAGAATGGTTTTAGCAGGATCAAAGTAGTTTTGCGTAAAAACAGAATCAATTACTACCGCAAAATCATAATTTTCATCACAAGTTAGTTGAATGTCTTTCCAGGTATAATCGTGATCCCTGGTATATAAATTATTTAGGGATTCCATCCACTCTCTGTCGTCTGCCAAACTTTGAGCATCATTAGGATTGGCACTCCGATTCATATGCATATTAAAAAATCTGACTTTAATCATTAGAATCACCAACTGTTTCTTTTATCACTTTAATTACTTTTCCTCCCCAAGTTTTCTTGTCAAAATGCACCAAATGGCTTGTCACCAAATAGATTAACTGCCTTTTCATAATCCTGCGGTGTATCGATTTCACACCAGGGCAATTGATCGGTAAACAACGCTCTAACGTTGATCTCCCCTAAAAGCTCATCCAAGGCATATGGGTACCAAACCTGCAAATTCCCTCGGTCAATAAATTCTGTGACTTTCCCGAAAAACAGGTCAGCTGCATCCTTTGCGAGTCGGATCACTCCGATGTTTTCTCCCTGAGCACTAACTAGATCAATATCTTTGCTGATACGACTCAAATATAGTCCATCTTTGATGATAACCTTGGTTGCAGTTTCCGTTAGATCAACATCCTTATCAACTACGACAAAATGGGGGGGGCTGTTTAATATTCTTTTAAGTAACTCATCTGCTAACAGCAGATCAGCATTTATTATGGTAATTTCATCATTGCAGTACCTTCTGGCTGCAAAAAGAGAATAGATGTTATTGGCTTTGGCGAAACAGTCATTATACACAAATTGAATATCGAGGTCAGGAAAATGGTTCATCACAAATGCACTTAACGTCTGATGGTTATAACCGGTTATTATAATTATTTGTGTTTCATTATTTGCTTTAAGCTGAGTAAGAAGCCGGGTAATTGGCGTTTGCTGCCCGACCGGGAGCATTGCTTTGGGAATATGGGTGGTATATGGCATCATTCTAGACCCCAGCCCAGCTGCTGGTATAACAACTTTCATACCGCAAAGCCTCCAGTTTCAGAGGCAATATGCAATAAATGTTCTGCCGTGGCTTTTCCCGAGATCCCCCTTAATTCCGCGGGGAATACCCGGTTAATAAGGTCACTCTCTGCTTCCGTTATGCCCTGATCTATCGCTTTACAGACCTGCTCTGGTAGCTCCTCCAGTGAATCTGCATGATAGCCTATGCCCTCCCGGTATATATGAGCGGTCAATGTGGTTGGCAAAGCTGAAATTAGCCGGTCTTTTACCACCCAATCAGGAAAGACCACAGGAATACCTAATGCCCATGCCTCCCAAACCAGACTTCCTATGTCCGATATGACCACATCGGCATGGATCAACTGCTCAGTTGTCGTCAGATGATCTAGATTGTTATAAGGGTGTAAAGATGTGATCAAATCTACGTAACTAGGTAATTTGATCATATCCTCAGTCAGCTCGCTATATGCGCAAACCGCAGAGTTGGTATGAGTTGGC
Organism: Deltaproteobacteria bacterium; assembly: GCA_050258735.1. Classification (GTDB taxonomy): domain Bacteria; phylum Bacillota; class Syntrophomonadia; order Syntrophomonadales; family Syntrophomonadaceae; genus Syntrophomonas_A. The sequence continues at coordinate 2,698 of JBLMZJ010000125.1, forward strand.
GCATATAGCACGATTGGCTTTATATTGGTATGATGAAGGGTTTTTCTCTTTGTAAATACCGAATCTAACTTGGGATATCCGCCAATAAAAATCTTTTCTCCTGGTATACCTTCATCTGTCAACTTCTCCGCCCAAAAAGGTCCGGAAACACAGATAAAATCGAACTCCTTCAGTGATTCACCGGTCCGATAGCCTTTATCGGAAATACCGTGAGGCAAAAAAACCTTAACACCTTTATCGAAGTCTACTTTTTCACTGTAATTGTTATCTCCAGGAGCAAAAAAATGCACATTGACCGCATCATTGAGTGCCGTAGTATTGACAACGCTATTGGAAATATGAAAACGAACGGGCTCGCTCATCTCCTGCACAACATTCCAGTATGCCTTTAATTGAAGCATGACAAAATTTATAAGCATGCGATTCTCTCCAATAAAGACAATAATAGGCAATAGGATTCAAGGTTGTTTGGTTATCCCATCTTAAGTTATGCCTATTGCCGTTTGTTGGTGTCAAAACCCTGTCAAAAAGACCATGTTTCCAAAAACGGAACATGGCCTTATCGGCAGTCTGCCAGGGCGATGACGGAAGTGAAAATCAAGGAATGTTAAAAACCCGCGATTGAGGCGTACTAAGGTACGTTGATTGAGCGGGTTTTTAACAATGACGCAGATATTCGCTTTTGTCATCGGCCTGAGGGGAGCCAAACGGCTCCCCTGCTTTTTCTATATTATATTAATCGGAAGTTACTGTCGGCATATGCTGGGTCACGCAGTGGAGGCCTCCGCCCCAGGAGTTTATGGCTTCAGCATCGATCCGGATGATCTCACGACCAGGGAACACTGCCCGGAAGGTTTTTAATACCTCATCCTCGGTATCTTTTAAGACTTGCGGGCGACCGGGTTTCCAATAGGTTGGGACGATCACCGCTCCATTAGTGACTACGTAGTTCATATAGCTGCGGACGGGGATCTCATCATCTATTCCGGCATCTCCATACATGGTAGGCGGCATAGGTATCCGGATAATGCGAAAAGGCTGGCCGTTCCGATCAACAGCTCGTAGAAGTATATTGTAATTCTCCTCAAGGTAGATCCCAGACTTTTCGGCCAGTGAACTGGAATCCTTATCTGCTGGCAGCACCTCTGCCAGGAGTATAGTGCGAGCATCAGTAAAACGAACGAACTCATCGACATGCCCTCCGGTAACCTTATCTTCCGCCAGACCGTGCTTGAGCCAGATGACCTTCTTTGCCCCTAAGACCCTTTTATATTCCTTTTCTATCTGATCCCTGCTCATTCCGGGATTATGCCTCACGGTCACTGCTTCGGTGAGGATCAATGTGCCTTGACCATTCGATTCGACTGAGCCGCCTTCTGATACCAGGCTGGATTCGATCAGCGGAAATCTTAATTTTTTAGCAATCTCGCTGTCCACCTGGTCTTCCGTATTTATGTAGTAGTGATCGCCGTACCTTCCATAATTATTGAAGCGAAAATCCACCACACACAACCGCTGGTTTTTATCTTTCACAAATAGCGGTCCGACGTCTCTGGCCCATATGGAGTAGTGGTCGACAACGTGGTAATCGATGTTGGAATCTGCGCAATCTTGCCGGGCCAATTTTTTCTTGATTTCCGCTGCCTCAGACTTATTGGCCACCATTATGTTTATCTTGACGTATGGGGCAAGATTTCGAACAAGCTCCAAGATTACCGGTTCCACCGGATCATTATGGACGTTGTAAATCTCGGAAGGCCACATCAGCCACACGGATTGCTGTTCTTCGAACTCGGCAGGCAGCATATCAGCAGCCACGCAATTCCCGGCATAACTGGTCAACTTGCCGTAAAGTACAATACTGAAGATCAGGATACCTAGAACAATTCCTGAAGCAATGGCCCATTCCCTTTTATTAAAACCAAAATATATGAGATATGCTTTCTTTGATTTTGGAAAACCTATTGATCGTTTGATATACAACCCCCCAGTAACATCCTATGGTTTGACTGACCCTTTTCAGGTAATCATTAAGATTTTATTTGTCACCGGAGATCCGTATTACAAATTATCGTCGGCCTTGAGGTTGTCAAAAAGGTGGGAAACCCAGAGGATATCTGCAATTCGCGGCTTTTGCCGGTCAGAAAATAAAAAGGCGGGACTTAGTCCCGCCTTTTGGAGTCGTTTTATTATTTGGCCAGGTTGTAAGTGTCGCGGGCGATAACCAGCTCTTCGTTGGTCGGAATGAGTAAGATGCGGACCTTTGAATCTTCGGTAGCACAATCTACTTCTTTGCCGCGAACATTGTTCTTGGCAGCATCCATCTTGATGCCCAGATATTCCAGGTCTTTGCAGATGTTCTCGCGTACATCGATGCCGTTCTCGCCAACACCAGCGGTGAACACTATGCAATCGCAGCCGTTCAGTTTGGCCATGTAGTTGCCGATATAGCCCTTGATTCTGTTGTAGTATACATCCAGAGCGATCTTGGCTCTTTCATTGTTAGAAGTGGCAGCTTCGAGAATGTCGCGAAGGTCGTTGGAAACACCGGAAAGTCCTAGCATACCGGCTTTCTTGTTGAAGTAGTTGTTGGCTTCAGTGGTGTTCATGCCCAGTTTCTCCATGAGGAAGAAAACGATAGCGGGGTCGATGTCACCGGAGCGGGTGCCCATAACCAGACCTTCCAGCGGGGTGAAGCCCATGGTGGTGTCAACCACTTTGCCGTCCTTGATAGCGGCCATGCTGGCGCCGTTGCCCAGGTGCAGGGTGATGATCTTGCACTGGTCATAGGGTTTGCCCAGCATTTCGGCAGCCCGATGAGCTACATAGAAATGGGAGGTTCCGTGGAAGCCATATCTTCTTACCCGGAATTTCTCATACACTTCATAAGGCAGAGCATATAAGAAGTTAGCGGGTTCCATGGTCTGATGGAAAGCAGTGTCGAATACAGCTACGTGCTTGACATTAGGCATGAGAGCCTGGCAGGCTTCGATACCCATCAAGTTGGGCGGGTTGTGCAGCGGAGCGATGTCAAAGCAGTCTTTGATTACTTTCTTTACATGGTCATCGATCACTACGGAGGCAGCAAAGTCTTCACCGCCATGAACTACACGATGGCCAACGGCACCGATCTCTTCCATGCTCTTCATTATGCCGTATTCTTCGTTTATCAGAGCGTCCAGCACTAACTGGATGCCGGCAGTGTGGTCAGGCAGGTCTTTCTTTATGAGGACCTTGTCCTTACCTGCGGGTTTGTGTTCCAGCGTGGTCCCGGGAATGCCTACCCGGTCAACCAGACCTGATGCCAGAACTGATTCGTCGGTCATGTCCACTACCTGATACTTGATAGATGAACTGCCAGCGTTTACACATAGAACCTTCATTAAAAACATACCTCCTCAAAATTGTGAAAAGTTATATTAAGGCTGAGGTCTTGCCTCTCCTGCCTTATGCTCTTACGGCAACTATGGCCACAACGTTTTCTACGTCGGTGACACTGCAGCCGCGGGACAGGTCATTGACCGGTTTGGCAAGTCCCTGGAGCAGCGGTCCGATAGCTTCGGCTTTAGCGGTACGCTGAACCAGCTTGTACCCTATGTTACCGGCATTGATATCCGGGAAGATCAGGACATTGGCTTTGCCGGCGATATCGCTGCCGGGAGCCTTGGAGGCGCCTACGCTGGGAACGATAGCGGCGTCGAATTGCAGTTCTCCATCGACCTTGATCTCGGGATATTTTTCCTTGGCGATCCTGGTGGCTTCTACTACCTTGTCTACGTCGGCGTGGCTGGCACTGCCCTTGGTGGAGAAGGAAAGCATTCCGACCTTGGGATCTTTCATACCGCAAAGCTCGGTAGCGGTGATAACTGAAGCCTTGGCAAAGGCAGCCAGCTCTTCCGCACTGGGATCGATGGTTACAGCGCAGTCGGCAAATACGAAGGTGCCGGCATCGCCATATTCACAGTTGGGGACGATCATAATAAAGGAACCAGACACAGCAGGGATGCCAGGAGCGGTCTTGATAATCTGCAGAGCGGGGCGCAGCACGTTCCCGGTGGTGTTCTCGGCACCAGCCACTTCACCATCGGCCTGGCCCATCTTGACCATCATAGAAGCGAAGAAAAGGGGATCCATCATGGTCTTCTTGGCCTTGTCCAGATCAACGCCCTTGGCCTTACGCATCTCATAGAATGCCTGTACATAGTCATCAAAATAGGGAGCCTTGGCCGGGTCAACGATCTCAGCACCGGTCAGGTCTGCTCCGACTTTGGCAGCCATATCCTTAACTGCGCCTACATCGCCCAGCAGGATGGGGCGGGCCAGCTTCGCGGCTACGATGCCCTTGATAGCCTTAAGGGTTCTCTCTTCCGTTCCTTCCGGTAGAACAACTGCCGGGCACTTTTGCGCGGCTTTTGCTCTGATTTCTTCCAATAAACTCATCCTTATACCTCCTATTTTTAATAGATGTTTACCTTTCCCCCCCGGTAAACTAATGAGTGTAATGAAAATCCATTCCGATTTTCATTGACTACCTGAAACAATATATAGCAATCTGCTTAGAAACCGTCACCTCCCTGGCATATCTAAAGAATTAACTTAGTTAATTTTAGCACAAACTATATTAAATAAGTGATATGATTTAAAGTATCAAGTTTACATATAAAGGAGCCGCTGCCATGGCTGTTTTAGGAGTGGTAAGCGAATACAATCCCTTCCACAACGGACATCGCTACTTGCTGGATAAGGCCATTCAAGCCGAGAACTTTGATGCCGTCATCTGCGTTATGAGCGGCAGTTTTACCCAACGCGGCGAGGCGGCTATTTTCAACAAATGGTCCCGGGCAGAGATGGCCCTGCGTTCAGGCGCCGATCTGATCATCGAACTGCCCTTCTGCTTTGCTGCCCGCAGCGCTTACTACTTTGCCCGCGGTGCCATTCAACTGTTACAGAGGACCGGAGTGGTTACTCACCTGGCTTTTGGCTGCGAGAATAACCATCTACCCACCCTGCAAGGGGTTGCCGGTATATTGTCCCACGAACCGGACGAATTTAAAACCCATCTTAAGAGATATCTATCCAACGGGCTCAGTTTCCCGCTGGCCCGTTCCCGTGCCTTGCAAGACATGCAATGCCTCTTGAACAGCGACCTGCATGGAACCCTCTTGGGTCCCAACAATATATTGGCTATCGAATACCTCAGGATCCTGCAGGAAGAAGGCATTCGCTTTAAGCCAATAGCTATAAAACGTCAGGGGGCGAATTACCACGATACTGAGGTAGCTTATCTGCCCAGCGCGACCGCAATCCGCCAGGCCCTGGCCCAAAATTCCGATCTTGGTTATCTCTCCTCGAGCCTGCCGCCGGCAAGCCTTACGGTTATCGACCAAGAACTGGCTTGTGGCCGAAAGTCCTCCGGTTTGGAATCCATAGAACGATCGATCATCATGAAGATCCGTTCAATGTCAATTGACCAGCTAAGGTCCATCTATGAGATTACCGATGGTCTGGAATATCGTATCAAAGAAGCTGCCAACAACTCAGGCACCCTCGACCAGTTACTTACTCAAATCAAGTCCAAACGCTATAATATGACCAGGATCAGACGCAATCTGCTATATATCCTCTTCTCATTGACCGGTGACCAAATGAGCAATTTCGACCGCTTCGGACCACAGTACTTACACCTTTTAGGTTTTTCGGCAAAAGGGCAAAAAATCCTGCAAGCCATGAAAATTTATTCACAGCTCACCATTGTCAACCGGGCAAGCGATATGAAAAGATTATGCGAGGAATATACCGATCCAATACTATCACAGATGGCCAATCTCGACCGGCAGGCCACTGATATGTATTCTTTGCTATATATCAATCCCGATGAACGTAAAGGTTCTCTGGATTACACCACTTCACCAATAAAAATTTAGGCTTTCCATCTGTTTATCATACCTTTTCAGAAGCTCCTCAGCAATAGCAGCTACAAACTAGTCATTCGTTCTTTCGATTATCTCCCCGATCTTGGCTTCGGCGGCCTCACGGCCCAGTTCAATGATCCTCCTGGAATTCTCAAAATCACTGGAAGAATAGCTCCCCACTGCAGGCTGGATCAGGATATCCCCTTTATCTGAAGTCAGCTCAAAATGATCTCTTATCATGATATCAAGTGCAGTCATAAAAACGTCTATGGTATTGTTGATAGCCACTCGTCTTTCATCACCGCAGGTCACATCGACTGCGATGACCAGATCGCAACCACGGCTCCGGGCTTCTTCCACCGGCAGCCGATGGCTGACTGCCCCGTCCACCAATATCATCCCGTCCTTTTTTACCGGTTTGAAAACGCCGGGAATGGAAATACTCGCCCGGACAGCCTCGGCTATGGGGCCTTCATCTATGGCTATCCCCCTGCCGCTTACCAGATCGGTTGCCATAACGACCAGGGGGATATCAGACTCTTCAAAGCTGCGGTTCTTGGTAAGCAGCTGGATAAAAGATGTGGCTCTCCTGCCGGCAACAAACCCCATGCGCGGGATCCCTATATCAAAAAGTATCCGGTTGTCCATGGTATATACCAGTTTGCCCAGCATGCTCATATCGCTGCCGCAGGCATAGACTCCACCGACCAGAGCTCCCATGCTGCTGCCCACGATGAGGTCGACAGGGACTCGGTTTTCCGCAAGCACCTGGAGAACCCCAATATGAGCTAATCCCCTGGCACTCCCTGCCCCCAGGGCAAGGCCGACTCGCTTTCGCTCCTTCATTATTACCCCCTGATGCCATTGCGGCATTCTTATTCTATACTCCAGCCGGTTCCTCATATATTTGTGGTAAGCGAGGATTGGAGTAACCGGATGATCTACAGGCAGGCTTTTTTAATAATTATACCAGTTTTACTAGGCATTTTCATGGTCTGTAATCCGCAGACAAGTCTGGCGGCAGCTCGCGATGGTTTTGCCCTATGGTATATGGTGCTGCTGCCAGCCTTATTCCCCTTCTTCATTGTTGCTGAGATGTTGGCTTCATCCGGTTTCATCAGGATCATTGGCCGCATTCTGGAGCCGGTGATGCGGCCCCTCTTTAATTTGCCAGGATGTGCCTCACTGGTAGTGGTAATGGGCTTTACCTCGGGTTTCCCGGTAGGGGCTATACTCAGCCGTCGCCTATATCATGACGGTCTGCTCACCGCTGACGAAACCGAACGTTTAGCCGCATTCACCAATAATTCCAGTCCTTTATTTATTATTGGAGCGGTAGGGGTGGGTCTATTCGGGTCACCCCTGCTAGGTTATACACTGGCTGCCGGCCATTATCTCTCCAACTTGCTGTTGGGAATGATCCTGCGGTTCAAACCGCCTGCCGCGCTTATCGAACACCGGCATAAAGATGTCTTACCGGCAGACGGAGCCGTTGATAGTATAGGCCAGTTCCTCACGTCGTCCATAAAAAATAGCCTTAACAATATCATCGCTATTGCAGGCTTTGTCGTTCTTTTCTCTGTTTTGACACGAATGCTCCTGGTCTGGGGTTTTATCGACTATCTGGCCGCCGGCTTGACTAAAACCCTGGTTTTTTGGCATATCCCTTCAACTATTGCTTATGGCATGAGTATGGGATTCTTCGAGATCAGCATCGCTACCCGGGCTCTCAGTCTAGCTCCGCACGGCGACCTTCTCTGCAGGATGCTGGCTGTCAGCGCTGTTTTAGCCTTCAGCGGCTTTTCAATCATTGCTCAGGTAACAGGATTCCTGGCTGATACCCCGGTCAGACCGTCTTATTATTTATTGGCCCGTCTGATCCAAATAGCTCTGGCACTTCCTATCACCCTGATCGCCTACCGATGCCTCTATGCGTCCCGGGCGGTCCCATCAATGGGATCTGCTGCCGGTCACTTGCTGTATTCTTTCGATGCGTGGGGCCTGTCCTTAAGATGCCTCCTGCTGGGACTGACAACTATGGTTATCCTGATAATGATCGGCTTGACCTGTGTCCGGGAATAACAATATTCAAATAATCGATATCTTATAAATCAGCGACATTTTACAGTATGCCCTTGCCGTTTTTCAGTATTGCATAGCTGATCTTATCCATGGTCGCACCATCAAAACCTGCCTTCCTGAGTTTTGAATTCTTTAAAGACATATTTTTGAGGTTCAGCATGGTTATCTGGTCTCACTCAATTTGCCACGTCAAATACCACATCGCTTAAATCACTGGCCTTAAAACAGCTGCTGGTCAGATCCGATCCGCTGAAGTTGCCGTAATTAAAGTTGGCATTGGGAAGATTGCACTTGAAAAAATCCCTACCTGCCCTTCAAGGAGCAAAAATCTAAAATTCCATTTGTCACATTACCTTGACAATCATAGTACTATGATATATTATGCTGCTGTGAGGTGATCATATGGGTGAGAACAAAATCACATCCGACCTGTTGCGCGGGCATACCGATACGATGATTTTACGGCTCCTATCTGAAGCCGATCGCTATGGGTATGAGATTGTCAAGCTGATTGCAGAGCGCTCGGACGGCCAGTATGAATTAAAAGAAGCAACGATGTATTCCAGCGTTCGGCGGCTTGAGGCAGACGGCGATATCGAGTGGTATTGGGGCGATGAATCCCAGGGCGGACGACGTAAGTATTTTCGGATTACCGCAAAGGGTAAGGCCACTTACGCCAGCAACATAAGCAATTGGGAGTATGCAAAGCGCGTTCTCGATAACTTATTATAAGGAGAATAATGATATGAATGAGAAATTAACAAACTATTTGAATGGTGTTTTTGCGCCTTATGATGGGATAAAAAGCGTGGCCGAACTAAAGGCTGATCTCCTTTCCGATTTGCAGGAGCGGTTCCGTGAACTCAAGGCCGAGGGCAAGGACGATGAAACCGCTTTTGAGATGACCATTGACAGCATCGGTGACATCGAGCAAACAGTGCAGGAGGTCACCAACCTATCCCGCTCGCTGGAGCGGCAGGTGCTGACAAATTTTAGCGCGAGCAATCTGCCAAAAAGCGACTTCGCGGGTGTTATCGCACATAACCGAAAGTTTACAGCGAGCACGTTGCGCGGCTCCAACTTTGCGGGCGCGGACTTGACTGGCAGTTCGTTTATTGGCAGCGATGTGCGTGAAGCTAATTTTGACGGCGCAAATCTGACCGACTGCAACCTATCCGCTATTGACCTTGCGAATGCGAGCTTCCGTAAATCCATCCTTGTGCACACCAATTTCAGTATGTCGGGGCTGATGGGAACAAAATTCATGGGCGTAAAACTGCTCGACGTTAATCTGACCATGACCGACCTTAGAAAAACAACCTTTGAAAACTGTATCTTTAATGGTGTGGACTTCAAATATTCCGACCTGCGGGGGCACTGTTTTAGTGGACAGACCT
>JBLMZJ010000126.1:0-25955 GCA_050258735.1 Deltaproteobacteria bacterium
ATGGTCTGATTAATTAATGTGAGGTGAATGGCAAGTGATTATCGTTGTAGGCAATTGGAAAAGAAAAGTTGCCCGCCTGGTTCTGTTGGTTGTGGTTATCGGTATTTTTGCCGCAGCCATACCGGCTGTAACCGGAAAGCTCTATAACAGGATCCCCGTAAGCGGATGGTTCAAAGATGAACATCCCAGCGGCAATCCAATGAGAGTAGAACAGAAAAAAGACACAAATGATATCGCCAAAAGCGCAGGCAAAACGGAGTTTGACAAGACCGTCGACCAGTTCGTCATCAAACTCCAGGATTTCTATTACGAAGAATAATTTGCAGGAAAAAGCGCTCCAATGTCTAACTTATCAGACAGCACCAGATTTTACTGAGTCCATATTTGAGGGGCGCAATGGAACTACTTATAAATGCATTCATGGATTATCTGAATTTCGAGAAGGGCCTGTCTGCCAACACTCAGGCCGCTTACCGGCGTGACCTGGAGAAGTTTTTGCAGTATCTTAACAATAAAGAACTGTCCAGTGATCCGGCGGGTATTACCAAGCAGCAGGTACTCTCCTTTTTATCCTGGCAGTTGGACCATGACGCCGCTTTTTCAACGGTGGCTCGCAGCCTGTCCAGTCTCAAGACCTTTTATAAGTTTCTCATTCTGGAGAACTATGTGACGGTCAACCCTACCCAGGATCTGGAGACACCGAAGGTAAAACGCAAATTGCCGGTTATCCTGACCATAGAAGAAGTGGATCACCTGATGGAGCAGCCCAATGTTATGCTGCCGCTGGGACTCAGGGACCGTGCAATGCTAGAACTTATGTATGGTACCGGCATTCGTGTATCCGAGATGCTCAGCCTGCAGATCGAGGATGTCAATCCCACTGCGGGCTTTTTGCGTTGCTTCGGTAAAGGACGCAAAGAAAGGATAATTCCAGTCAACCAGACTTCACTTGACTGGATCCAGCGTTACATAGCAAGGGCCAGGAATAGTTTGCTGCGTAATCAGGTTGGACGTACCCTGTTTCTGAATGCCCATGGCCGTCCCATGACCAGGCAGGGATTTTTTAAGATATTGGGTAATTATGCTCAGAAGGCCGAACTGAATAAGGAGGTAACCCCCCATACCCTTCGCCATTCCTTTGCTACGCATCTGCTGGAGAATGGAGCGGACCTGCGCGCGGTGCAGGAGATGCTGGGGCATTCCGATATCTCAACGACTCAGATCTATACCCACCTGACAAAATCCCGGCTGCGTGAGGTCTACCAGCAGTATCATCCTCGCGCATAGGAGAATTAATAGACGCTGATAACGCAGATTATTATGATTAACGCAGATGTGATGCGGAAAACTAATGTAGTATATCATAAAAGGTCTTTAAAGGAGGTCATGGCTTGGCCAGAAGGGTGACAATAATTGTTTTGGACAGTGTTGGCATAGGTGCCCTGCCCGATGCTCATCTCTTTGGAGACGAGGGCTGCAACACCCTGGCAAATACTGCGCAGGCGGCAGGAGGATTGCGGCTTCCTCATATGCAGACCCTTGGTCTGGGTAATATCGCAAACCTGGAGGGGGTTCCTGCGGTTGCTCAGCCGAAAGGAGCCTTTGGCAAGATGGCGGAACGGTCCAGGGGCAAGGATACTACCAGCGGACACTGGGAGATGATGGGGCTGGTTCTGGAACAGGCCTTTCCCACTTACCCCAACGGTTTTCCGCCTGAAGTTATCAGCGAATTTGAAGATAAAATCGGGCGCAGGACCCTGGGCAATACCGTGGCATCCGGGACTGTTATTATTGAAGAACTGGGGCCTGAACATATCACGACCGGGTATCCTATCGTATATACATCAGCTGATAGCGTATTTCAGATCGCCGCCCATGAAGAGATCATTCCCCTGGAGGAATTGTACAGGATGTGCAGAATCGCCCGTGAGATGCTCACGGGGAAACATAGGGTCGGCCGTGTAATAGCCCGGCCTTTTATCGGGCAGCCGGGATCTTTTCAACGGACTGCGCATCGCCATGACTTTTCATTGGAACCCGGCATGAATATCCTGGACTATGTCCTTGAAGCCGGTCAGCAAGTAGTAGGAATAGGCAAGATCAATGATATATTTGCCGGCCGCGGGGTATCAGTCTCATATCCTACCGGCAGCAACCTTGAGGGAATGGAACAGGTGGAGGCGGCGCTGGCCGGTTCTGGGCCAGGTTTGATATTTGCCAATCTGGTGGATTTTGATCAGTCATTCGGACATCGCAATGATCCAGGGGGTTACGCACGGGCCTTAGAGGAGTTCGACCAGGAGCTTCCCGGGATCATGGAACGGTTAAGACCGGAAGACTGCCTGATCATTACCGCTGACCATGGCTGTGACCCGACCATGCCGGGCACCGACCATACCAGGGAATATGTGCCACTGTTGGTATATGGCGACGGCATGAAGGCTGGAGTGGATCTGGGCACCAGGCTGAGTTTTGCCGACATAGGCGCTACCGTTGCCGAATATCTGGGTGTGAACAATCATGGCCTGCCAGGTGAAAGCTTCCTCGACTTAATCAAGAGGGCGAATTGACCACAGATGCAGGAACTTTTTATGCCGCAGCGACCTAAATTGCGCGAAGGCGCATCGCGACCGCAATGGCAACCGGTAGGTTACATCGTTGCACTCTGGAGTGTTGTCCCCGTAGGGGGATTGACACTGATTAACACAGATTTTTATGGATTACATCGATAGAAAAACTGCGTCAATCATAATAATCTGCGCAATCTGCGTCCATTACGTTCCCCTCGGAGGTGATAAATTGGATTTTCAGGAACTGATCATAAAAAAGAGGGATGGTCATAACCACAGCAAAGAGGAGATAGAATTCCTGGTCAAACACATCAGCGAGGGTTCTATGCCTGACTATCAAGTGGCAGCCTGGGCCATGGCGGTATTTTTTCGGGGGATGAATGATGAGGAGACCCGTGACCTTACTATGGCCATGGCTTATTCGGGAGATGTGGTGGATCTGTCAGGGATCGAAGGGATCAAGGTAGACAAACACAGCACCGGTGGGGTTGGAGATAAGACTACCCTGGTGGTCGCACCGATAGTGGCAGCGGCTGGCGTACCGGTAGCCAAGATGTCAGGCCGGGGACTGGGGCATACCGGAGGTACTATCGACAAATTTGAATCCATTCCGGGTTTTCAGGTACAGTTGCCGCATCAGGCTTTTCTCAAACAGGTAAATGAGGTAGGTGCTGCAGTGATCGCCCAGTCAGGCAACCTGGTACCTGCTGATAAACGGCTCTATTCTTTGCGTGATCTTACCGGAACCGTAGACAGTATTCCCCTGATAGCCTCCAGCGTGATGAGTAAGAAGATAGCTGCCGGGGCTGACGCCATAGTACTCGATGTCAAAGTTGGACGCGGAGCCTTTATGAAGAACGAGGCAGAGGCGAAGAAGCTGGCCCGGGCCATGGTGGAGATCGGCCGCGGGGTGGGACGCCAGGTGGTTGCCCTGCTGAGCGATATGGACCAGCCGTTGGGCCGTATGGTCGGCAATGCTCTGGAAGTCAGAGAAGCTATAGATACCCTGCAAGGAAATGGGCCCGAGGACCTGAAAGAATTGTCGGTGACCCTGGCTGCCAACATGATACTGCTGGGGGGGAAGGCTGGCGATCTGGATGACGCGATGGGACACGCCCAGGAGCTGATTGCCTCAGGACAGGCTCTGGCAAAATTCAAACAGATGGTAGCTGCTCAAGGCGGAAGACTGGATTATGATGCAGATAATTACGGCATGAAAATCGCCCGCATCAAGTATCCGGTCAAGTCAGAGCGATCAGGCAGGATTACGAGTGTCGATGCCTTGGCGATCGGCCGGAGCGCTATGATGCTAGGCGCAGGCCGCGAGCAGTTAGGCGATGTGATCGATCACGCCGTGGGGATTGAGCTGTGCCGTAAGCGCGGCGATATCGTACAGAAAGGTGAATCCCTGGCTATTGCACACGGCAATGATGAAGGCCGGGTAAATTTTATTATTAAGAACTTGTTCCAGGCTTATACAATTGAATAGTTTTAGAGGCTTTCCCCAATAGATGGTATATTTGCGCTTGTACACCAATATAAATCAGTATAGAGGTGCGTTTAATAGGTTTATATTGGGAGGTATGAAGTGTATGGCCAGGAGAAAACACTGGATTTGGATGCTGTTGCTCGTATTTGTATTCGTGATCGGAGTTCCCGGCATGGTCCAGGCCGATGATTTGGATCTGACAGCAGATGCATATATTCTGATGGATGCTGATTCCGGTAAGGTCCTGCTGGCACACAACGAACACAAAAGGCTGCCTCCGGCGAGTATGACCAAATTGATGACCCTGACCCTGGCAGCGCAAGACCTGGAAAAGGGCAAATATGAATTAACCGATAAGGTGCAGGCCAGCGATGACGCCTGCAAAATGGGCGGATCACAGATATATCTCGAACCGGGCGAGAAGATGACGGCCGAGGATATACTTATTTCGATAGCGGTGGGGTCAGCCAATGATGCCTCGGTAGCCATGGCTGAACAGTTAGAAGGCAGCCACAAGGATTTTGTCCGGCGTATGAATCGTGAGGCTAAATTGATAGGCTTGAAGGACACCCATTTTGCGAATGCCTATGGTCTGCCAGCCACCGATCACTACTCCAGCGCATACGATATGGCTATAATCGCCAGGCAAGCTTTAAAATATCCCAAGCTGCTGGAGCTTTCCTCGATCAAGGAATACAATCTGCGTGAGGGGAAATTCAAGCTGTACAACACCAATAAACTGTTATGGTGGTATCAGGGAGCCGATGGCTTCAAGACCGGCTGGACCAATGAGGCCAAATATTGTGTGACCGCCACGGCTAAAAGAGATGGTTTACGTCTCATCGCTGTAGTAATGGCGGCTCCCGAAAAACATGGCAATTTCCGTGAAGCAATGAAGCTGTTCAATTACGGTTTTGCACGGTACACCTATAAAAATATATCAGAAGCCAATAGTGTATGCGGAGTAGTAACAATAGGCAAGGGTACGGTCAACAAGGTGCAGGCGATAGCTGAAGAGGATGTAGGCACTATTGTATCCAAGGGTGAAGACAAAAAAATAAGAGCCAGCAAGAACCTTTTCACCTATATTGATGCTCCAGTGGTCAAGGGACAGAAACTGGGTGAATACGTGGTGTATAAAGATGGACTGTTTGCCAAACAAGTGAACCTGGTGGCGGCGGAAGATGTGCCCCGGGCCAGCTTGATGAAGGAGATATTGAAGGTCTTTGGCGAAACTTATCTGATATAAATGGAATTTTGTGGAAGGATATTGCCCCTCCCTGTAGAATACCTTAAAGGTCAAACAGGGAGGGGTTTTTGTATGAGCTATGATCTGAAACATGTTAGAAATACACTGGTGGTCAAGCTTACGGGAGAGTTGGACATGTTGATAGCTGACCGCTTGCGAAAGGAGATCGATAAACGGCTGGAGGACAAAAACATCAAGAACCTGATATTCAACATGGAAAGAGTAAGCTTTATCGACAGTTCCGGTTTGGGACTGATCATCGGACGTTACAAGAAGATGAACGCCAACAGCGGGCGAATGTACATTGTAGGTGCCAGCAATAATGTGGAGAAGATACTTTTGTTTTCCGGGATCAACAAATTAGTACCGATTTATAACCAGGAACAGGATATAATTAGTATATAAGGGAGGTGAAGACCAGCCTCAGGCTGGGGTATCTATGAACGTTAAAAACAATGCCCGCTTGGAGTTCCTCGGTATTGCAGAAAATGTGTCCTTTGCCCGTTCGTGTATAGGCGCATTTGCGGCACAGTTGGACTGTACCCTGGAGGATATCGAGGAAATCAAACTGGTGGTTTCAGAGGCGGTTTCTAATAGTATTATCCATGGTTATGGGGGGAACCGGGATGGAAAGGTAGTCATCGAGGCCAGTCTTTATGATAACCGGACTATTGAGATAACGGTATTAGATTACGGCCGCGGGATCGAAGACCTGGAACAGGCCATGAAACCATCCTACTCCAGTGACCCTGCCCGTATGGGATTGGGCTTTACCTTTATGAAATCTTTTATGGATGAAATGGAGGTCATCAGCAAGCCAAACGAGGGGACCAGCGTAAGACTCAAACGCAGTTTCCTCCTGCGAGAGCAGCAGGCCTATGCTTAAAGGAGGTGGGCTATGTCCTCTCTGAATACCTACCACGACAATGATTATCTGCTGCACAAAGCGCAACAGGGAGACAACGAAGCGCGCAGCATGCTCTTCGAGAGCAACCTGGGACTGGTTTATATGGTCCTGGAAAGATTCAAGAATACCTCCTACGAATACGAGGATCTTTTTCAGGTAGGTTCAATCGGGCTGTTGAAAGCAATAGATAAGTTCGATTTCAGTTTTAATGTCCGTTTTTCTACCTACGCAGTGCCGATGATAATTGGCGAGATAAAAAAATTCCTGCGTGATGACGGAATAGTCAAGGTCCAGCGTGGTGTCAAGGAAAACTACTCGAGAATACGCTGGGCACAGGAAAAACTACGTTCAGATCTGGGCAGAGAACCGGTAGTAAATGAGATAGCGAGCCTGCTGGAAATGGATCGTGAAGAAGTTGTCCTGGCCATAGAAGCCTGTCAAACCCCCGCATATATGCAGGATTTAATGCCGGGTGATGACAAGGAACAGCTTTCATTGCTCGACAAGCTGGCCGGAGACGAGACCAGTGCCAGTATGTTGGAGAAGATGGCACTGCGGGAGGCCCTGGGCAAGCTCGATGAACGTGAACGTCAGGTCATTCTGGCCCGGTTTTTCAAGGATGAGACCCAGTCCAGTATTGCCGAAAGACTGGGGGTATCTCAGGTGCAAGTTTCCAGGATAGAAAAGGCAGCCATCAATAAATTGCGGGGGGTTTTAATTTAGAACAAATCTGATATTTACGATCTTGAAAAGGTCTGGGGCCAAATGGCCTCAGACCTTTTGTGTTTTGAAAGCAAACGTGATTGATAAGGCATATAAAAGGCACGTTTGTAACAAAAACCGGTGCATTTCAGTATTGTAATACTGAATATTTAATCACGTTGAAATATCGATAGGAGCGGGGAGTTAAAATGAAGGCCAGAAAAGGGATCAGACTATCCGTGGGCAGCTCAGATATGGCGAGAGCATCAGGGCCCGGAGGCAGGCAAACCTCAAAGATCGTGTTGGGAGGCGTAAGGATTGGCTCCGGGCGCCCAACCTTCCGCATATCTAGGTCGGGCGGGCAGTTCCAGGTTATATTGCCAACCATGGAACCATCACCGCCGGCTCAAGAAAATAACCATCTGGGAGTAAGTGTTATTACCTGTACGAATCGGCCTGACCGCTTGGAAAACATAATGGCCAATTACCTTCGGCAGAATTATTCGCCACGGGAGCTGATCATTGTGGTCAATAGCGAAAACATCAACATTGAGGACTGGCGGAGAAGGACAGCGGGTCATTCCGATATTACTATCCTCCAGTTGGGCAGTAATCAAACCCTGGGAGAGTGTCTGAATTATGGTGTGGATCATGCCAGATATGACTATGTGGCAAAATGTGATGATGATGACTACTACGCGCCCAAATACCTCAGTGATCTTATGCCGCTATTTGCCTCGAGCGGAGCCCAGATCATAGGTAAATGCAGTATGTTCGTGTATTTTGAAGGCAGTCAAACCCTGGCTATTGCACTGCCTGGCAATGAGAACATGCCGGTATCCGGGGTGGCTGGAGCTACGATGATTATCAACAAACAAGTATTCAGCCAGGTAAGATTCACGGGTACCAGTTTCGGGGAGGACTCCATGTTCCTGCAAGAGTGTGTGGCTCGTGGTATTCCAATATTCTCCGGCAATCGTTTCAATTTCGTATGTATACGCAGCAATCCGGATCAGCACACGTGGCAGGTCGATGAAGCCGAGTACTTGAAATATTGTGAGATAGTAGCACAGACCCCTGACTATATCAACTTGATCACCCAGTAAGTTACAAAAGGAATGAGGCTATGAGTAACACAATTTCCGCTTGCAAACGGGCTCTGATCACAGGAATAACCGGGCAGGACGGGTCGTACCTGGCGGAATTCCTGATCCAAAAGGGTTACCAGGTACATGGCATCGTGCGGCGCACATCTCTGTTCAATACAGACCGGATCGATCATATCTATCAGGATCCCCATGATAACGATCCCAAAATCCTGCTGCATTATGGGGATATGACTGATGGCACCGGTCTGCGCAGAATACTGCACAAGGTGCGTCCTGACGAGGTTTATAATCTGGCCGCTCAGTCACATGTAAAAGTGTCATTCGATCAGCCGGAATATACGGCTGATACAGTAGCTACCGGCACCCTGCGTCTCCTGGAAGCCCTGCGGGATTATATGGATGAAAGCGGCCGGATGGTAAAGATTTATCAGGCCGGTTCCTCGGAGATGTTCGGGTCTTCACCGCCGCCGCAATCAGAGGCGACCCCCTTCCATCCACGGAGTCCTTATGCGGTATCCAAGGTGGCAGCCTACTGGTATGCCGTTAATTACCGGGAAGCCTATGATATGTTCATTGCGAATGGGATCCTGTTCAATCACGAATCACCGCGCCGCGGGGAAACCTTTGTCACCCGTAAGATCACCCGGGCAGCGGCGAGGATCAAGCTGGGTTTGCAGGAGAAACTCTATCTTGGCAATCTGGCTGCGCGCCGCGACTGGGGGTTTGCCGGAGATTTTGTAGAAGCCATGTGGCTTATGCTGCAGCAGGAGAAGCCGGCTGATTATGTTGTTGCCACCGGAGAAGCTCACTCGGTACAGGAATTCCTGGAGGCGGTTTTCACCAGCCTCGAATTGGACTGGCGAAATCATGTGCAGATCGATGCCCGTTATTTCCGGCCAGCCGAGGTGGATTTCCTGCTGGGAGACCCCGCCCGAGCCCATGAAGTAATGGGCTGGCAACCCCGGGTCTCATTCGATGACCTGGTGACCATGATGGTCGAACATGATCTGGAGTTGGCCCGGCAGGAGAAAACCCTGCGCGATGCCGGACACCAGGTGGTAGCGAGGGGGATAGCGGTTGGATAGGAAGGCTCGGATCTATGTGGCGGGCCACCAGGGACTGGTGGGCTCAGCTATCGTCAGAAACCTGGAAAACAGAAAGTACAGCAACATCGTTTGTATACCCCCGAATGAACTCGATCTCCGCGATAAATCGTCAGTTGATCAATTTTTTTCCCGGGTAAGACCCGAATACGTATTCCTGGCCGCTGCCCGGGTAGGTGGTATAGCTGCTAATTCAGCCTATCCCGCCGATTTCATCCGGGATAACCTTGCTATTCAGTATAATGTGATCGAAACCTCCTATCAAAACCAGGTAAAGAAGCTGCTCTTTCTGGGCTCTTCTTGTATCTATCCGAAAATGGCTCCCCAGCCGATCAGGGAAGAGCACCTGTTAAGCGGTTGGCTGGAGTCTACCAATGAAGCCTATGCTATTGCCAAGATCGCAGGGATTAAGATGTGTCAGGCTTACAACCGCCAGTATGGAACGAATTATGTATCAGTAATGCCCACTAATCTCTATGGGCCCCATGATAATTTCGACCTGAATGATGCCCATGTACTGCCGGCTTTAATTCATCGTTTTCAGAAGGCAGCCATCGAGGGACAGGAGAAGGTGGTGGTATGGGGAAGCGGTTCTCCCCGCCGCGAATTCCTGCATGTGGATGACCTGGCTGATGCCTGCTGGTATATAATGCAAAATTATAATCAATCAGAAATTCTCAATATCGGCAGCGGAAAAGACATCAGCATAGCCGAATTGGCCGGTATGATCAAAGAGATCGTTGGCTTCGCCGGAGAGATAGTTTTTGATACCAGCAAACCGGATGGCACGCCGCGTAAATTGCTGGACAGCGGCAGGATCAACTCCCTGGGCTGGGGCCCCCGGATTTCATTAAGAGAAGGTATTGAAGCCACCTGGCGGTGGTTTCTTGAGCATAAATGGCCAGTAGTTGAATCAAATGATAATGAGAAGTATGGAGGTATGCCATGATCAGAGTTAAACTTAGCACAGATTTTCCGTATGAGCCTATCAGAAGACAGACCCCCAACTCTTCAGGACGTTGGGGGGATTTTGAATTCATTATCGATCAGGAATGCGCCGAATGCGATTACTGGGTAGTTTTTAACGATCTGCTCCAAACCGAAACCACAGTATGTCCTCCCCAGAATACCATATTTATTACGGCCGAGCCGCCGGATATCCGGGGATATAAAACTGAATTTATCCGGCAGTTTGCCCGCGTTATCACCTGTCACCAGAACCTTAACCATCCCCGGGTCACTTTGAGCCAGACCGGAAACAACTGGCATGTGGGGCGTATACTTACCGATATTAATAATCGGCAGAGTATCGTCACCAAGACCTATGATGATTTTAAGAAGATGCATTCCTTCAATAAGCCGAAACTGATATCCCTGGTGACATCCAGCAAGGCCTTCACTCCAGGACACCGGAAAAGGCTCGAACTAACCGAACGCTTGAAAGGGCATTTCGGTGACCGGCTGGATGTATTCGGTAAAGGCATTCGTGAGGTTCAGGATAAATGGGATGCGGTAGCGGATTATAAATATCATATTGCTATCGAGAATAGCTACCTTCCCCATTATTGGACCGAGAAACTGGCCGACAGCTATCTGGCCGGAGCCTTTCCCATCTATTATGGCTGCCCCAATCTGAAGGAATATTTCTCACCAAATGCCTTTGCTCACATCGATGTAAACGATCCAGCTGGTGCTATAGCCACTATCGAGAATTGTATAGCCAGCAACAAATATGAAAATTCGTTTAATGCGATTACTACTGCCCGAAACAAGGTGCTGGATGAGTATAATATGTTTCCCATGATAATGAAATTGCTGCGCAAGGGTGGACGCATGCGTATCTCACTTAACAAGGGAGCTCAGTTTACATCTTTAAACTATAACAGCACCGGGGGAGGGGCTAAACGCAAAGTGACGCTCAGTCCGGGTTAAGCAAAATTATCATAGCAAAACAGAAGGGGCAGTTGTTATATCGTAGATAGCAACTGCCCCTTGTCAAGTCTATGAAGCTTTAGTGAGAGTTGGCCCAACTGATATAGTTATTGGTATGGGCCACAACCTGACACTGAATCAGGATGTGTTCGTCGGCCTCCTGCCAGGTATGACTGGAGGTCAAGGCCCGCCTTATGCCCACGAAATCACTGCGATCTGTAGAATAGATCCTGAATCCATGCTCTTTGCAGTTAGCCACGAAATCAACATCTTCGCAGGCATTCATCGCGGAAAACCGAATGGTGTTGAAGACATCCTTCTTAATCAGCAGGGTAGCACCGGTGACGTAATTGACAAAACTGTTCTCCGGGTGTCTTGAAAAGACCGCCAGGGTATTGCTTTTTTCAAAATAGAGATACCAGGTTGATTTCCCTACAATATCAGCTTGGAAAGAAACTATGGCCTGCATTTGCCGCTGCAAATAATTGGGGCCGTAATAGTCGTCATCATCGAATTTGGCTACATAATCATATCGGCAATGTTCGATTCCTGCATTCAAACACTCACCCAGTGACCGGCTCTCATCCTGCTGATAGATCTGCACATTAGACAAAGCGGAGCATCGATTCAGCCAATGCTCAATATTCATGGAGTTGTTGTTGAGGATAACGATAAGTTCCTTTTCCTGATAGTTCTGGCGCGAATAGTTGTCCAAAACCCGATCCATAAACTCGGGTCGGTTAGTCGAGACCAGGATCGATACCCCGGGCAGGACAGACGGTGCCGGCTCCGGAGGAACTGGCGGAGGAGGGGCAGGATGCGGTCGCGGATTGATACGAATGTTGACATGAGGATTAGCAGGGACGGGAGAAGGCTGCGAGTAAACCGGGGCAGGATTGCTTATGATTGGTTGGCCTTGCCCGGTTTGGCCCACCTTTATTGAGGTTTGCGTACTGCTGACTCGAATTTGAACCATTTGTCCTCCTTGGCAGCGCTTGGATCCCTAACGGCGCAAGTGTTGTATTAGAATAATATGTGCGTCCCTGCGCTATGGTGACGAGGAACATTTGCATAAAAGCGCCGGAAGCAACAGAAGATATTTAAAATACTTCAAGGAGGTTATATAATGCAGGTCAAGGTAGCAGAATTTGTGGGTGAATCAACCCGAAGCTGGCAGGACGCCATAGAAAATGCTGTTTTTGAAGCAGGCAAAACCTGTCGAAATATTAGCGGTGTCGAAGTTTACAACTGGACCGCCAGCTGCAGTGACAACCGGATCGTAGAATATAAGGCCAACGTCAAAATAGCTTACGTAGAATAAAATAAAGAAAGCAGGCACGGAGAATATCTGTGCCTGCTTATTTGTAAAAAGATTAACCTCCGCAGCCGCCGCCACCACCACCGGATCCTGCGCTACCGTCATTTAGATTTTCAAAACTCTTGTCAATGAATTGCTTTAATTGTGCTCCGGAATTCACTTCTACTCCGTATTCCTGATTATAACTCATTTTTGACACAGTGGATTGGGCCCAATCTTTTTGCTTGGACCAGGCTCTTTGTTCATCAACAGTCATAATAGACGGCTTATCGGGCATCCCACCTGCAGTTTTAATACTACTGCCTTGACCTGGCGTGAGCTGTCTTGCTTGATCTCCGACTATAAATTCTCCATCTCCTTCAAGAAGTGTCATATAAGTAGACGTTTCATTACAATTGTTGCTCCAGAAGCTTCCGCGGATGGCGGATATCCCCCAGGGCATATCTACTTTGACTTTTACTCGCTTTTGTTCTGCGACTTTATACCACGGTATTTTTTGGTCAGTTGCAGCTAGTAAATCGAACCTATCGTTCAAACATACTAAGCTTCCACCCGGTCTGGAATTAAACGCAATGCTGCTGTTGCTCTTTCTTAAGCTGCATAGGCCACCGAAAAGTGTTCCGTGGGGGAGTTCCACCTCGATATAGTCTACGCCAACGCCTGGAAGTCCTGATTTTTTTATATAGGCTCTTCCTTGCATTTCTTTTATCACTAGCTCAGTATTGTTCTCCAAAAGCAAGCTGCTGCCATCGGGGAATTCTATCCGGGCCTTGCCCTTATCACCGATTTTTACCGTATCACCGATCTCTATACTGGATGAATTGGAAATCTTGAGGGACTTTTCCTTGTTGAGATGAATGATAACGACCTCGCTTCCTAATGATATTAGAGAAGCTTTAAGGGCTTGTGTTGACAGATCGGGATCGTTGGTCAACAGTACCGCCAGGGCCTTGGCCAGATCAGCACGAGTCATGGCTGTGTTGGGGTTAAAGTTGTTGCTGGAATCCAGTGATACCATGCCGGCATCGAGGCCGACAGCAATGCTTCGTGCGGCCCAATATTTCTCATCAACATCACCGATGGAAGGCAGTGCTGCCCCTGAATCGGGTTGTTTGGATAACCTGAGCAGGAGACTGATCCCCTGTGCGCGGGTGAGACTATCATCAGGCCGGAATAACCCGGTACTACCGGTAAGATAACCGGCTTTTACAGCAGTGCCTATGTAAGGTGCCGCCCAATGCCTGGCAGGGACATCCTTAAATCCGCTTGCCATACCTGTACTTACATTAAGTTTCATCGCCTTGACCATGATGACTGCGACCTGGGCCCGGCTGATACTTCCATTGGGATGAAAACCTCCATCGGGATAGCCAGTCATCAAACCGAGTTGACTGACGTATGTGATGTAAGCAGCATTGGGGGCACTGCCCAGATCATTGAAGACTGATGCCTGGGCAGGGATACTGCCATAGGGAATAAGCATGCCAAACATAAAGACTGTCAGGAAAAGGCAAAGCAGTTTCAGGCTTTTACTGCGGATCATTATATTTCCTCCTTGATTATTTTTGTGTTTCATCGGGACATGGAACCACGTTCAATGGACCTTTGTTATTGATCTGGTCCCGGTAACGGAGTAATGCCTGGGCTTTTAGTGCAGATCAGGGTATGCGGATCTGTACGGACTGAGCGAGTACCTCTATATCCCAGGGTAATGGAGGACCGGATTCTCCATCAAGATCAGTAGTTGTATCCGGCTTCAGGCTGATACTGATCCGCTGACCCTGACAATAGAAGACATCATTGTCCTCCAACAGACGCCCACGATAGAAATTATGCAGTATACGGCCAAGACTATGCGGCGGTGCAGGCTTGATAGCCAGAAGATCCATCACACCGTCACTCATACTGCCGGGCGGAAGAATATCCTTGAAACCTCCGGCAGTACCTCCGTTAAGAAGGATAAAGAGCAGGGCGTCCAGTTCATGATCATTACCGTCAATAGTGGTAAACATCTTGAATGGCTTGAGCTTGGGGAGTTTTTCCACTGCTTTGAGGTAATAAGCCAGCCGTCCCAGTGAATTTTTGAGACGGTAGTCGACTTCGTGGGCAGTTTCGGTCAAAAATCCTGCGGAAGCTACGTTGATAAAATAGTCAGTGTTAACCTTTCCCACATCGCAATCCATCAGCCTTCCCTGAGTTATGACCTTGCAGTAATTGCGGACATCCCGGGAGATTCCAAGATAACTGGCAATATCATTGGAGGTTCCTTCGGGGAAAATGCCCAACGGTACTTTAAAGTCGTTCTTCATCATGGCGTTCAGGACACCATTTATGGTACCGTCTCCACCAGCTGCAATGATAGTATGGTATTCCTTAGGATCCAGGCGCGATACCTGCTGTAAGATATCTGCATTGTTACTGATTCTGACCGGTTCGAGATAAAGGTTATGAGATTGCAAGCTGTGAATGACTTTGTCCAGTTTGTATTTAAAGCGTCCTTCACCAGCGACCGGATTATAGAATAAAACGACCCTGTTTCCCAAAATATATACCTCCCTGGGCAAGCTACTATATATTGTATCATCTCTTTCAGAATAATGGTAAAAGAGGTCTCAAACCGCATAATAACCCAGGAAGATGCCCATAATATGCTATCAGGAGGCATAAAAAGCATGGTTGATGATAAAAAACTTCAGGAGATCGAGATCCAGGAATACAGTTCCATGGTTCAAAAAGTTAAACCCAAACCACAGGTCTTCAAACACGCAGTTTGGGCTTTTGTGGCAGGTGGGCTGATCTGTGTGCTGGGGCAGATAATCAATAACTTCCTGATACTGCAGGGAGTGAGTACCAAGGACGCTTCTTCGGCGACCGCTGTTATTTTGATATTCCTGGCCGCCCTCTTGACTGGACTTGGATATTACGATGAATTGGCCAAATATGCCGGGGCTGGTACTATTGTTCCGATAACAGGGTTCGCCAACGCTATTGTGGCATCGGCCTTGGAATTCAAGCGCGAAGGATATATCTTTGGGGTCGGGGCAAGGATTTTTGCTATTGCTGGTCCTACTCTGGTATTCGGCTTTGCGGTTTCTACCTTGATCGGGCTGATCAAGGTCTTTATAACAAGTTAAAGGATCGAGGTGGTTCTCTTGGCGGGAGAAAAGAAAAAAGGTCTGCAGACCGTGGTTTTCAGCAACCCCCCGATCCTTACCTCCTGGGCCTCTATAGTAGGGCCCAAGGAAGGCGAAGGGCCCTGGGGCAATGATTTTGACCGGGTTATGAGCGATTACCTGACCGGGGAAGCTTCCTGGGAGAAGGCTGAGAATAAGATGCTCCAGGAGACCGTTGAATTGGCATTATCAAAAAACAATCTGCTGGCGCAGGATGCCGAATTACTTCTGGCCGGGGATCTTCTAAACCAGCTGGCATCATCAAATTTTGCAGCCCGGCAGCTGAAAACTCCATTTCTAGGCCTGTATGGGGCTTGTTCGACCATGGCGGAATCCCTTATTATCGGTGCCATGCTTCTGGATGGCGGTTTCTTCAAACGGGTAGTAGCGGCTGCGTGCAGCCATCACTTTACAGCAGAGCGGCAATTTCGTTTTCCCACCGAGCAGGGAGTACAGCCGTCTCCAAGTTCGCAGTGGACTGCCACCGGCGCGGGGGCTGTAGTACTTGAAGCACTGGGAAGCGGTCCGCATATCACAGCCGCTACCATCGGCAAAGTAGTGGATCTGGGACAGACCGATCCGTCCGATATGGGTAGTGCGATGGCCCCGGCTGCGGCGGATACCATCAAGATGCATATGGCAGATCTTAATTATGCTGCAGATTACTACGATCTAATTGTGACCGGAGATCTAGGGATAGTTGGTATGGCATTGACAGGACAGCTTTTAATAAAAGACGGTCTTGTTCCCTCCCCCTATTACAGTGACTGCGGGGTATTGCTTTACGACGAGCAACAAGGGGTCAATGCGGGCGGCAGCGGATGCGGTTGTTCTGCCGTTATGCTCTGCGGTCCTCTGCTGGCAAAGATGCAGAGCGGGGAAGTCAGCAAATTGCTTCTGGTTGGGACCGGCGCACTGATGAGCCCAACCACCAGCTACCAGGGAGAAAGTATTCCCGGTATCGCACACGCCGTTGCCATTGAAATGGGATAAACAGGCGACGATTCCGGCCGGTTATGGCCTGCAATAATGATGTCTCAATAAAAATCGGGAAGGAGCATAATTATGGTCCCTTTATATATGGCTTTTCTTGTGGGAGGGACGCTGTGTCTCATCGGACAATTGATCATGGACCTTACTAAACCGGATATAACCCCGGGCCATATACTGGTGGGTTACATTACTGCCGGGGCGATTCTTAGCGGTCTCGGCCTTTACAAGCCGTTGGTCAAGGTGGGAGGGGCAGGCGCTACGGTCCCTCTGACCGGCTTTGGTCATCTGCTGACCGAAGGTGTGATCAATGGGGTGGAACAAAAGGGCCTGCTGGGGGCCTTTAGCGGCGGCCTGGAAGCAGCTGCAGCCGGTATTGCAGCTGCTATCATCTTTGGCTATGTAACGGCCGTGTTGTTCAATCCCAAGGGTTAAGGAGGCAGGAATGAGGATAGGGATACCTGGCGGCCTCTTTTATTTTTATTATTTCCCACTATGGAAGACCTTTTTTACCGATCTGGGAGCTGAGGTGATCACCTCGTCAGCCACCAGCCGACTGACCATTGATGCAGGAAGCGGACTGGCGGTAGATGAGGCTTGTTTACCGGTAAAGGTTTATTACGGGCATATCAGGGAATTGTGTTCCCGAAGTCTTGATTACTTATTTGCTCCCCGCCTGGTAAGTGTCGAGCCGAGATCCTATATTTGTCCTAAGTTCATGGGTATTCCCGATATGTTGAGGGCACAGGTGCCTGATTTGCCTGAATTGATCGATATCACTATTGACCTGAGCAAGGATGACCGCTGGCTGAATCGCGACATAATAAGACTGGGCAAAATGCTGGGAAAGAAACGTCGCACAATCCAGGAGGCCTTTGACCATGCCCTTGAAGAAAACCGGCGCTGCAATAATATTGCCCATCAAGGCTGGTCAATGGCGGAGGCCATCAGGATCTGGGAGGGTGATATTTTAGATAAACCAGACACAGGGGACCTCTCAATCGGATTGTTGGGACATGGATATTCGCTTTATGATGAAGGCTTATCCATGGGCCTTATCCGTAAGATACGACAGATGGGATGTAAGGTATGCATGTTGGAGGGCCTGGACCCGGAAACGATCGAAACAGAGGCGGCCACCTTACCCAAACGGGTTTTTTGGACCCTGGGGCGCAAAATAATGGGCAGTGTCATAAATATGGATAACAGTGAAGATATCGACGGTATCATATACCTGGCCTGCTTCGGCTGCGGCCCGGATTCCCTGATAGGAGAAATGGCAGAACGTTATGCAACAAACAAGCCGTTTATGCTGCTGACTATCGACGAACATAGCGGTGAAGCCGGAATGCTGACGAGACTGGAAGCTTTTTGCGACATGTTGAGACGAAGGAGGCGAATCGATGAGAGTCAGTTTCCCGCATATGGGTAATGTATATATACCACTAAAGGCATTACTTGAAGGGATCCATGTCGATGTGGTGGCACCACCGCCTATAACGGCCCGCACCTTGGAATTGGGGGTCAAGTATTCGCCGGAATGTGCATGCCTGCCGTTGAAGATAAATGTGGGCAACTTCGTCGAAGCACTGGAGAATGGTGCCGACACTATCGTGATGGCCGGAGGATGGGGACCCTGCCGTTTCGGTTATTATGCTCAGGTAGAAAGGGAGATACTAAGAGATCTGGGCTATAACTTCAAAATGGTCGTACTGGAGGCGCCTGACTCCAAGCTCACTGAACTTCTCAAACAGATCCGGGCCCTGGGCCAAAACACTACAGTGAGAGAAGCCTATGGGGCAATAAAATTCGCCTGGTTCAAGTTGGGCGAAGTAGAATTGCTGGAAAAGAAATTGGAGTATTTGCTGCCGCGGGTCATCGATCCAGACCGGATCGAACGGATCTACCAAGCAGGGGTCAGGCAAATCGATGAAGCCGTTGACCGCCCGGCCGTAAGGAAGGCGCGTCAGGACACCATTAGGTCGATGGAGGGGCTTGACCGTCATCAAAGGGATATCCTTAAGATTGGTTTGATCGGAGAGATATATACGATCCTGGAGCCGAGCACCAACTGTCATGTAGCCAGGCATCTAGGGCGGATCGGGGTGGAAGTCACCCGCTCCATTTACATCAGCGATTGGGTAAATGATCACCTGGCTGGAGGGTTGATCAAACCATCCAATCACCGCCAGATCATGCGATCTTCACGTCCCTACCTCAACTACCAGGTGGGAGGACATGGCCGGGAAACAGTGGGCAATGCTGTGGATTTTGCGCGCCGCGGATATGACGGCATCATCCAGATCGGTCCTCTGACCTGCATGCCGGAGATCGTTGCGCAGTCTGTGCTGGGACGGGTCAGTCAGGAAGAAGCGATACCATGTATGACTATATACTTTGATGAGCATTCGGGAACCGCCGGAGTATATACCAGGCTGGAAGCTTATATCGATATGCTGCAGCGCAAGAAAAATCTGGGCCTTATGGCTTCAGGCTAAGGAGGAATGGGTTTGCACTATTATCTGGGTGTGGATATCGGTTCGGTCAGCAGTAATTTTGTTTTACTTGACAGCAGAAAAAGGCTTACCGCCAAGGTATACCTGCGTACCCAGGGCAATCCGGTCAGGGCCATACAGGAAGGATTTGCCCGGGTCAATGCGGCTGTACCCGATTCCATAAAAATAAAAGGAGTTGGGACCACCGGCAGCGGACGTCATCTAGCCGCTATCATGCTGGGAGCAGATGTAGTAAAAAATGAGATAACCGCTCATGCGGTAGCTGCTTCCTCATTGATCCCCGATGTCAGGACTATCATTGAAATCGGCGGGCAGGATTCCAAGATCATAATACTGCGGGATGGGATAGTCAATGATTTTGCCATGAATACAGTTTGCGCTGCAGGTACTGGCTCATTCCTCGACCAACAAGCCTCCCGTCTCTGCATAGATATAGAGGATTTTGGGATCCGGGCCCTTCAATCGTTGAAGTCAGTAAGGATCGCAGGTCGTTGCGGGGTTTTTGCTGAATCTGACATGATCCACAAACAGCAGATGGGTTACCCGGTCGAGGACATTATGATGGGACTATGCGAAGCGCTGGTCCGAAACTACCTGAACAATGTTGGCAAGGGCAAAAAAATTGAAGCTCCGCTCGTCTTCCAGGGTGGAGTAGCCGCGAATATCGGCATCAAACAGGCCTTTGAAAGGGTTCTGGGGATCAGTGTACAGGTACCGCCTCACCACGAAGTGATGGGAGCCATTGGCGCTGCCATCCTGGCCGAGGAACAGATGACGACCAATGGACAGCCCAGCGCATTTAATGGTGAGGCTTATGTTAGCGGAGGGGAATTCTCCAGTCGCAGTCATGAATGCTCAGGGTGCCCCAACCTCTGCGAGGTAGTATGTATCAAACGGGATAATCACCCCATAGCCTACTGGGGTGACCGCTGCAAGAAATGGGAGACATCGCTGGAAGCTAAATTAGCCTAGAAGTAAAGTTCTTGACAATAAAGAACAATAGTATATCATTTTGAACATATAATTGAATAAGCTACTGGGGGGGCTCCATAATCATCCGGGGCTGAGATAGAAGCGGAAGCTTCTGACCCTTTGTACCTGATCTGGTTAATACCAGCGGAGGGAAGTAATTTACTTGGAGTAACAGGTGAACCGCATTTCTGGCTGGTTCACCTTTTATTTTGGAGAGGAGGAGGAAATATCGATCATGTTTTGACAATTGCCGGTTCGGATACCTGCGCCGGTGCCGGCATACAGGCAGACCTGAAGACCATCAGCGCTCTCGGAGGTTATGGGCTTACGGTGGTTACCGCGCTTACAGCACAGAATACCAGGGGAGTTACTGCCGTGCTGGAGATGCCACCATGGTTCATCAAAAGCCAGCTAGATGCAATTTTTGAAGATATTCGGATCGATGCGGTTAAGATCGGCATGCTGGGGGGGAGTGCTGCCATAAAGACTGTTGCCAGTTATCTGGCTCCATTAAGGCTCCCATTAGTCCTTGATCCGGTCATGGTGGCCAAGAGCGGTGACCGGTTGCTTGAGCCTTCAGCGGTGGAAGTGCTCAAGGAACAGCTCCTGCCGCTGGCTACAGTAATAACCCCTAATCTTCATGAGACAGAGGAGTTGACCGGCAATAGCATAGACGGCCTGGATAATATGGTTACGGCCTGCAGGCAGCTGCTGGGATGGGGTATTCCCTGGGTAGTGATCAAGGGTGGACATTTGCCGGAAGAACCGGTAGATGTCATTGGGCATGGTGAAAATATTTCTCTTTTCAAGAGAAGACGGGTCGGCGGCAACAATAATCATGGGACAGGATGCACCTATTCTTCAGCTATAGCAACTGGTATAGCCCGGGGACTCGACGTCTACGAGGCAATTTCCCGCGCGCGAGAATATATCCAGGATGCTTTAGAAAATGGTTTTGCCATTGGTGAAGGAGTCGGAATACTGGGTCATTTTGCAGGACTGTATCAAGAAAATAATTGGAGGGGAGATAAGTGCTAGAAAGATGTGGGGAAATCTGGGATCAAGTGAAAGCGAGCAGACCGTTGATCCATTGTATCACTAATTACGTAACCGTTAATGCAGTTGCCAACAGCATTCTGGCCATCGGCGCATCACCGGCCATGTGTGAACATCCCCGGGAAGCCGGCGATTTTGTTCGCCTAGCCGGTGGATTATACTTGAATCTGGGGACGTTGACCGTCGAACAGGAGCAGGCGATGACAGCGGCAGCCATAGGGGCTCGGGAGGTTGGGATACCTTTGCTCATCGATCCGGTAGCCTGCGGTGTGATACCGCGCAAGATAGAAGTCCTGAAGTCGTTAATGATGCGGGGAAAAGCCACTGTAATTAAGGGGAATAGTGCCGAGATCAAAAGCCTGGCTGGTCTGCAGGCCTCGGCCCGAGGGGTCGATTCGATGGATAGCGGGGAAGGTCTGGCTGAAGCATGTATGGGACTGTCAGAAAAGTTTGACGCAGTGATCGCAGGGACCGGTGAAGTCGATGTGATCGCTGCACCAGGGCATCTTGCCAGGATATATAACGGTACTGTTATGTTTCGTGAGATAACCGGTGCGGGCTGTATGGCTGGAGGGGTAATGACCGCCTGCCTTGCCGTTGCACCAAAAGAAGCATGGCTGGCTAGCATTACCGGCCTGCTGGCTTTCAGCCTGGCCGGTCAGAAGGCGGCAGAACGGTCCGGCATTAATCCGGGAAGTTTCAGGATAATGTTGGACGATGAGCTCCACCGCCTTAGCGGCCATGATATATTGGAGGAGGGAAAGGTTGAATGGCTGTGATCGACTTTTCTCTCTATATGGTTACTGACCGTGATCTGCTAGGCGGACGCAATCTTATAGAAGAAGTTAAGAAGGCAATAAAGGGTGGAGTAACTGCGGTACAACTACGGGAGAAAAAAGCCGGTGCCCGTGAATTTTACCAGATGGCTTTGGCCTTAAAACAGGAAATGTCTGGTACCGGTGTACCTCTTATTATCAATGACCGTCTCGATATAGCTCTGGCCTCGGGAGCTGACGGTTTACATATCGGCCAAGAGGACCTTCCGCTGCAGACGGCTGCCGCGATAATGCCGGCTGGCAGTATTATTGGTTTATCAGTGAACAGTGAGCTGGAAGCCCGTGAAGGTGCACGACACGGGGCTAGTTATTTGGGAGTAGGACCGGTTTTTCAAACCACTACCAAGGAAGATGCCAGGTCTCCGATCGGTTTGGAAGGCCTGCGGAATATCAAGGAGAAAAACAATATTCCGTTGGTGGCCATCGGCGGGATCAATGAAGACAATGTGACAACAGTCAAAAACGCCGGGGCTGAAGGAGTAGCGGTAGTATCTGCCCTTATGGGCGCTCCGGATATCGAGACTGCTGCACGGAGGTTGATCAGACTATGGAGAGAAAGTTGAAATTTTTTATAGATTTTGATGGGACAGTGGTGGCGAGTGATATTTGCGCCAGCATGGTCATGAAATATGCCGGCCAGGGATGGGCCGAGCTGAATGCTTTATGGGAACAAGAGGTTCTCTCCACCGGGGAGTGTGCGCAGCGGACCCTGGACTTAATGCAGGTCACTCCAGGGGAGTTGGACGACTTCTTCATGAGATTTGAGTTGGATCCCGGTTTTGAGCACTTTGTTGGTTGGGCGGCAGGACGGGGCTATCCTCTCCTGATCCTTAGTGACGGCTACGACAACTATATAGAGCTGATCCAAAAGAAATATGGCCTTGATATCGAATATTATGCCAATCATCTCGAATATGACGCGGGATGGCAATTCCGGTCGATACATTCCAACCCGGAATGCATGAAATGCGGAGTTTGCAAGAGCAGATTGGTGCGGGAACGGATTGAGCAAGGAGTTACCAACATATATATCGGGGATGGTTATTCGGATCGCTGTGCCGCCGCCATTTGCGATGTGGTCTTTGCCAAGAAAAGCCTGGCGGCTTATTGTGAGAAAGAAGGTATAGATTATATCGCTTACCACGATTTTTACGATATCGTAAGTGAACTGGATGAGATGCTGAGAGTAAAGAAGGGATAAGATAAATGAGATATACAACCCAACGGGATGCGGCTTGCCAGGATATCGTCACCCCGGAAATGATCCTGGTAGCCGAGTCAGAGGATATAGATTTGCAGGTATTGTTGAGTAGTATGAAAAAGGGACATATAGTCATCCCTGCCAATCACCGTCATGGCAGGCTGCGGGCACGAGGCATAGGGAAAGGGTTGGCTACCAAGATAAATGTGAATCTGGGGATTTCTCAGGGTTGCAGTAACTGGGAAAGAGAATTCGATAAGGTGAAAAAGGCTTTAGAACTAAGGGTAGACTCCATAATGGACTTGAGTTCTTATGGTGAAAACCGGGAATTCAGGCGCAGGCTGGTGGAGATTTCAGAAGCCATGATCGGAACAATACCGGTATATGATGCCGCTTCCGAGAGTAAGAAAGCACTGAGCGATCTGAAGGCAGCCGATTTTCTTAGGCTGGTCGAGCTTCATGCCCGGGATGGAGTGGATTTTATGACCATTCACGCCGGCCTTACCCGGAACACAATCGCCAGATTAGAAAGGTCTCCACGTTTGACCAGCATAGTCTCCCGTGGCGGCTCCATGCTCTACAGGTGGATGCAATACAACCGTGCTGAAAATCCCTTTTATCAATACTATGATGAAGTGCTCGACATTTGCCGTGAATACGATGTCACACTCAGCCTGGGAGATGCCTGTAGACCCGGCTCGATCTGTGACGCGACTGATGCCTGTCAGATAGACGAACTTACTACCATGGGAGAATTGACTCTGCGCGCCTGGGAAAGGGATGTTCAGGTGATCATCGAGGGTCCAGGGCATATGGCTTTGGATGAGATCGCAGCCAATGTGCTGCTGCAGAAAAAACTATGCCATGGGGCGCCTTTTTATGTATTGGGTCCGTTGGTGACCGATATCGCACCGGGCTATGACCATATAACCAGTGCGATAGGCGGAGCCATAGCCGCTGCTCATGGGGCCGATTTCCTCTGTTATGTCACCCCGGCTGAGCATTTACGGTTGCCTACCATGGATGATATGGCCGAAGGAATATTCGCGGCAAGAATAGCTGCTCATGCCGGTGACATTGCCAAAGGCAGGCCTGGTGCCGCAGCAATGGATAAGGCTATGAGCGAAGCCAGAGGACGACTGGACTGGAGGGCCATGTTCCAGCTGGCTATCGATCCGGAAAAAGCCAGGCGCTATAGGGAAGAATCCGGGTTCAATGACGAGGATACCTGCAGCATGTGCGGTGATCTGTGTGCGGTCAAAAACATGCAGGCAGTTTAGGCTTCGTTTTCAACTTCGACGGAAGGCACATAGCGAACCGCTAAATATGCCAGAACAACGATTATCACAATAGCCAGCGATATCCAGCCATAATTGGCCTGAACGAATCTGATCGCCTGCTGGCCCATGGTGTAGATCAATATGGCTTCGGTGAAGAACCTTACCCCGCGACCGAGGAGAGCGGCCAGTAAAAAGCGGGGTATATTCATGGAGAAAACGCCCGAGCATATAGTAAACACCTTGTAAGGGATCGGGGTCAGGGCTGCCACAAATATTGCCCAGGCCCCGTATTTATTGACTACCATCTCCAGCTTGTCCATGGTAGCCGGTGAGGTGACCTTCTTAAGCAAGGGATGTCCGATCCTGTCACCTAAAAAATAGCCGAATAATGAGCCGGCGCACGAGCATAAGGTACAGATCAGAGCCAGAACGAAGGCGCGTTTGGGCAGAGCCAGGGCCAGAGGGACTAAAAAGATATCCGGTGCTACCGGTAAAAACGATGATTCGGCAAAAGCAGTAAAGATCAGACCCCAAATCCCGTGCTGTTTGAGAAACTCAAGAGCGACCGCGCTCATTTGATTATCCTCCTCTTGATCATGACATAAATAAGCCACAGGCTGCTATTTCTTATCAATATTCCATTATATGAGCCTCATTATAACATAGTTGGGAAGCAGGAAGGCAAAACAGGGGACACTATGGATCTAGAGGAAATAGGCCTGGTTCCTTATCACGTGCGGCCGGAAATCATCAGTCGTGGCCACAAACTCACCGAGGGCCAGGTAGGTAATGTCGTCGATGACGAAGGTGTGTTCCACGGTATTGGGATGGCGTATGGTCACGTAATTGAACCGATCGATCGAAAATATTTTGTATCCGCGGTCCAAGCAATCATTCTGGAAGGCGGTATCCTCTCCCATAGTTATATCCCGAAAGCGTACCTGAGCCCAGATATGTTTCTTAAACACCAGCGTTGCTCCTACCACATATGGAACCGTAGTATTCTCGCCATGCGGGGCCATTAAGGCCAGGGTGCCAATACTCTCAAAATATACAAATCTGGCGAGTTTGCCTATGATTTCTGCATCATACTGTTGAAAGCCCAACATAGAACTCATTAAATATTGCGGACCGTAGTAATCGTCATCGTCAAATTTGGCCAGGTACTCATAACGACTCTGCTGTATGGCAAAGTTATAACAACTTCCCAGCGGGGTGCCTTCGGGCAAACGAAAAACTCTTATGCCCTGGTAGAGTGAAGCTTTTGCCTCCCATTCCGCTGAGGACATGTTATCATTGTTGAGCACGATGATAAGTTCCTTATAGGGGTATTCCTGGGCCAGGTAATTGGCGAATGCCCGGTCGATATAGGTGGATCGATGTACACAGGTTATGATTGATACCCCCTGATCAGGCATCTTCATGATCCGGGTGAATCTTCTTTGGGCAGAAAAATTCTCCACCGGGGTACTGGGCCTGGATCCGAGGCTTAGTTGCCCGAATGCATTGGCATTGCATGATGCATTTAAGTTGATCGAGGGGCGCCCAGTTT
>JBLMZJ010000127.1:0-9582 GCA_050258735.1 Deltaproteobacteria bacterium
ATCAACGAAGTTTCGTAAAAAAACCAGAGGTTAGGGTGTCTACTGACCCTAACCTCAACGGTAATGTTTATTTCCGAACTGGATTCGTCTTTATTGACGGTCTGAACCCGGATTATAGCCGGGTTTTTCAGTGGTGTGGATAATGTATGATACTAAATCTTGTTAGCCAGATCGGACAATTTTTCAGAGATAACGGTTATCTCCTCGATCCTGGCGTTTATTTCCTGGATGGCACTGACCTGGGCTTCGCGTTCTCCGACGGCTTTCAGGCTCTCATCAGTGGCTAACTTTATTTTAGTCTTGATCGCATCGACTGAGCTCTTTATAGAAGCCACCGTTCCCTTCGACTGATCCGATAGTTTGCGTACCTCTTCGGCGACTACCGCGAAGCCGCGGCCCTGTTCACCAGCCCGGGCCGCTTCAATAGCCGCATTGAGACCCAGCATCTTGGTCTCTGAGGCCACCGCGCTGATGAAACTGGATATCTGGGCGATGTTGTCCGATAGGGAGGAAATCTCGGTGATGGTATTACCCAACTGCTTTTCTTCATCGCTGTAATTGGCGCTGGCTTCCATTATCCGGTCCAGACTGGCGGCGATCTGGACCATGCCGTCCTTCACATGCAGCGACATTTCCTGCAGATCCACATGGGTCTGTCTGGGTATTGCTATCCCAAAAGTACCGATAATCTCATCGGGGAAATCTTCATCGAATATGGGAAAATTCATTACCAGCACGGGTATTCCGTACATCGTTGCCGGCAGTTCCTCTACTACCGGTTTTTTGGTGGCGATTGTCTTGGAGGCGGTCCCACCTTCCCTGAACTGCTGGTCGATCTGGATGCTGGCCATATCGAAATGCTTGGACTTGAATTTGTGAGTGAACTTGGTCAGATCGGTCATATAGAAAACACTGCCGCCGGGGAACAACCCGACCAGGATAGGTGAAACAGTCTCCAACGAGCTGATCACCGGATGTTTGACCGGCAAGACAATACTTACTGCACCCCATGTCTGGTTGTCCTCGTCCTCCAATATAGGCCAGGAATGTATGTTCATACGAGTCCCGTATACTCTGCGCGGAACATTGGCCAGGGTCGGTTTCATTTCCCGCATGGCCTTGGCCGCCCCGCCTTCTTTACTAACCGGGTTCCCTACCTGAAAAACGGGAAAATCAAAACCATCAGAATTGAACTTGTGCGCAATGGTGTAACCTTCCATTACGCCGATGACACACCCATTTGGATAACTATTAGCCAGCGGCAAAGCGATTGACAGGAATCCTTCGACATCTCTTTTTCTCATATAAAAGTCCCCCTCTCCCCTTAAATGATTGGTTGCTATTTCTTATAAACGCCGATAGCGATGTTATATTGATACAACTGTTTCCCTGACTGACAAAAACAAAATCTGTTGGTTTAACAAAAGCTGTGTCTGTAATGGACTCATAGCAGTGTAGGATGCGGTGTAAAAGAGGTAATGTCTGGCAGTTTTTTTTAGTATAGCATATAGAAATGTTGAAGAATATTACGAGCATAAATGCAGGCACTATAATAAAGAACGCCGGATATGGGATATGCCTTATATTTCCCTGTTATATATTAGCACATAAAAAACCCGGGGCATTCAACCCCGGGCTTCAAATTCAATTCAGTCTATAGGTTCTAGAGGCTGGAGTTCATCTCCTTGATCACATCATGCATATCAGCGGTCAGGATGTAATCCGCCATCTGATTGATGGTGGCGTTCTCGTCGCTGTTGACCGCTACGATGACCTTGGCGTCACGGATGCCCACAGTGAACTGGACCTGACCGGAGATGCCCAGTATGATGGCCAATTCCGGTTTGCACTTCTTACCGGAGAGGCCGATGATACGCTCCTCGGACAGCCATTTCTTGTCAGTGGCCACTGGTTTGGAGCAGGCCACTTCGCCGCCCAGCTTCTTGGCCAGGGCTTCGACGGCGGGCAGTTCATCCTTGCTGTGGAGCCCCTGTCCTACGGCGACTAAAACTTCGGCGGCTTCGATGTCCACGGAATCTCCGCCCCGGG
This sequence comes from Deltaproteobacteria bacterium, assembly GCA_050258735.1. Lineage (GTDB taxonomy): Bacteria > Bacillota > Syntrophomonadia > Syntrophomonadales > Syntrophomonadaceae > Syntrophomonas_A. Next base: position 2,050 of record JBLMZJ010000127.1, read on the forward strand.
TCTTGGTTTCGATCAGTTTAACAGCCGAAGGCTTGACATCTACTGTCATTGCGCTCACACTGCCGGAACCGGCTTCGGGAGCATCGAAGGTCTTGGGGCGGATAGCGATTATCTTCTTATCGGAAGCGATGTACTGGGTAGCCACGGTGGCACCGCCCAGGGCATTGCGCTGGCATTCGATCTTGTCTCCGTTGGCCTTGATAGCACTGATCTCGGTGAGACAACCGGCATCCAGGATGGCGGCCAGCCGGCCGGCTACTTCCTTGCCCCGCCGGTCGGAAGAGAGCAGGACGGTGTCAACTCCCAACTGGGCGGCCGCCTGTCCCAGGGCTGAAGCCACCGCCGCCACATCAGCCAGGGAGATGGCGCCATTGTTTATAAGTGAAACCTCGGCACCGGCTGCGGCCAGGGCATTGGCCTGGGCCTCGTCATTGATTGAGACTGCCTTTACGGCTGCGGCACCAGCGGCTTTGGCCGCGGTGATCAGTTCCAGTGCCTGCTTTTCCTTGCTGCTGTATATCATAAATGTTGCCATCGTTTTCACCTACCTCCCTATTACGCCTTCAGTGGTCAGGGACTGGATCAGTTCTGCCACGGATTTGACGACGATGCGTTTGCGCTCGGTCTCCGGAGCCAGATTGGAGACGGTGACCACAGCAGCGGCTGAAGGGATCTTCACTCCTACTTCATCCAGTTCCAGCACCTCTTTGGGCTTCTTGCCGGCCTTGAGGATCTGGGTTACCGAAGGGATTCGGGCTTCATTGATATCAGATAATACCGTGACTACAGCGGGGAGGCTCACTTCCACCACTTCTTCGCAGTCTTCCAGGGAACGGGTGACAACTGCCTTGTCGCCCTTGACTTCCAGGGCACTGGCATAGGCAACCTGGGGCAGCCCCAGTAATTCAGCTACCCGGGAACCTACCTGACCGGAATAATTGTCGCCGGAACCCTCGCCAAACAGGATCAGTCCGACATCATCGATCTTTTTCACGGCTGCGGCCAGGACCTGGGAGATGACCCCGCTCTCGGCTCCGTCCAGCTTATCATCCAGGACCAGAAAAGCCTCGTCGGCGCCTGCCGCCAGGGCTTCCTTGATAGTGTCCTCCACATTCTCATTACCTGCAGACAGGGCTATGACATTGGCATCCCCACTCTCCTTGATGGCTACTGCTGCTTCCAGGGCGTTCTTATCGATATTCCCCAGCACCAGTGGCACATCGGTGAAAACTGGTTCGCGATTCCTGATGCGAACCTGCTGGAGATCCGGCACCTGTTTCATCGCTACTACAATATTCATCCACTATACCCCCTTCTCATTATTTCTAGTTACATGGGCGGATATCGAATCCGCCCCTACGCATTCATAGATTGCCGAGCCTCGCTCGCAATGACATAACCGAAAATTTGTGTATGAGTCTGGCGAGCGTGTATCTATTACACCCTACCCGAAGCGGAACTGTACCCCCGCCCCGCCGGTAGGATAATTCCAGTCCAGGACTTCCACCCCGCAGGCGATACGGCAGGTGCCGCATTCCAGGCAGCCATCAATGGTCAGCTCCACCAAACCTTCGGCATTGATCGAATAGAGCCCGGCCGGACAAACCAGGACCGCTCTCTTCAGGCGGGGATCACGTTCCATACCCGGTTTGATCTTTATGTGCGGCTCGCTGTCGTGTTTGAAAACATCCAATCCCAGCTTGGCCTTCAGGCCCATGATCTCGCTCATATTCTTTTCACCTTCCTAAAGTCGCCAAACATCTTCAACAGGTCAGTAAACTTCATATATTTCATGACAGTGGGATACAGCCGCTCTTTGGGACCGGCCGGCATATTGTACAGGTCACGCATGACGTTACCCAGGAGTTCGGGATAATGAGTGAAGAGACGCGGGTTCTCCAGGGCCTGCGGAGCATCCTTGAAGCTGCTGAAGTCCTTCATCACGAAGCTTTCATTCAGCAACTGTTCGTAAACCGCCAGACTGGAGGCGCTGTAATCTTCTGCTTCCCGGGCCTTGAGTACTGCCTGGGCGGCATAATAGCCGCTCGCCAGGGCATATTCCATTCCCCGGACCGTTACTCCTATATTCATCGAAAAGCCCGCTGCATCTCCGGCCACCACAATTCCGTTGCCGGTCAGTTTGGTGAGGGCCTTGAGCCCACCCTCCGGAATGACGTGGGCTGAGTATTCCACAGTTTCTCCGCCGCGGATCAGGGCGGCGATTTCGGGTCTCTGCTTGAACTCGTCCAAGAGGATCGGAGCCTCTATGGCCGGCTTCCCTTCCATCAGGTCCTTGATGCCTACCACGATGCCCAGGCTAAGGCTTTCCTTGTTGGTATAAAGGAATCCTCCGCCAAACTTGCCCCGGGTCACTTCGCCCATAAACATCTGGGCAGCGCCTTCATTATCGGTCAGACCAAAACGGTTCTCGATGGTCTCGGCCGGCAGTTCGATGACCTCCTTGAAACCTACAGCGAAATCATGCGGATTGCCCGGCTTGCGCAGACCGGCCTTTTCGGCGGTCAGGGACAGCACTCCGTCGCAGGCGATAACTACATCGGCCCGCAGTTCGTCGCCTCCGGCCCAAACTCCGCAAACCTTGCCGTCTTCAATGATCACCTCATCCACCCGGCTCTTGGTGACCAGCATAGCTCCTTTGCGCTCGGCCTGTTTGGCAAACCAGCGGTCAAATTTGGCCCGAAGTATGCTGTAACTCTGGTAAGGCTCCTCCAGCAGCTCCTGCCCGTGATAGGCGATGGCTACCGAACGTTCCCTGGCCATCATGGTAACACCTTCATGGGCAATAAAGCGCTCCAGCGGGGCCTTAGCCCACAGATCAGGGAACAGGTCGCGTACCGGGCTGACATAGATCCGGCCGCCGGTCACATTCTTGGCGCCGGGATAATCTCCCTTCTCCAGGACCAGTACCTCCAGTTCCTGCTGGGCCAGGGTATAGGCGGCTGCTAGACCAGCCAGTCCTCCTCCTACTACGATTACATCAAATTTCTCCACCAGCTGCACACCTCGTTTCTAGTAAAAAAGGGGAACCACAGGGGTTCCCCGGCTAAACTGATCTATTTCTTCTTTTCCTGCAGATTGATGCCGGTCACGATCATCTTCTGCATATCGGCTACGCCCTCGATCTGCGGAGCAATAATAGAATCCTTCCAGATGCGGGCGATCTTATAGTCGTTCATCAATCCGTAGGAACCATGCACGTCCATAGCCAGGCGGGCGCAGTCCACCAGGTTGTCGCAGACATAGGTCTTGGTCAGGGCTGCATCCCGGGCAAAGGCTCGCGGATCTTTAAGGTTGTTGGCCAGCCAGCCTAAACGATAGGTCAGCCAGCGGGCGGACTCGTATTTGATGGCCAGATCGGCCAGTTTCAGCTGGACAGCCTGGAACTTGGCAATGGGGCCGTCCCGGTGCATCTTCTCAGTGGCGTACTTCATGGCTTCCTCGTAACAGCACAGTGTAGCTCCCAGGGCAGTGGAACTTACGCCGATCTTGCCGAAGGAGATGCCCAGCTGCAGGATCGGGTAACCCATAGAAGGTCCGCCCAACATATTTTCCACCGGCACCTTTACATCGTTTAAATATACATCTAACAGCATACCGCCATGCATACCTATTTTATCCCAGGGTTCGGAAATCGAATAGCCTTCGCACTGCTTGTCGATCAGAAATGCGCTGGGTTTGTTGGTCTGGTCGTCCACAGCGAATACCACGATGACGCCCGGCCAGTTGGCATTAGAAATGAAGCGCTTGGTCCCGTTGATGACATATTCGTTGCCAACCTTCTTGGCAGTGGTAGTCAGTGATTTGGGGTCGGACCCGGTGCCCGGCTCGGTAAAGGCAAAAGAAGCAATATGTTCGCCCTTGCAGGAAGGAGTCATATACTTTTTCTTCAGTTCATCGGTTCCAAATACGTTTATGGCACTAAGCGCCAGGCTGTGCGCAGAAATAGTCATGGCCACGCCGCCTGATGCCTTGGATAACTGCTCCATTGCCAGTACATAACCATCATAACCGCCGTCGGCTCCGCCATAAGCCTCGGGATAAGGAATACCAAACAAGTCCAATTCAGCCAGACCTTTCAGGATATCCTCCGGTATCTTGTTCTCCCGGTCGATCTGTTCCGCTACCGGTTCAATGTACTTCTCCGCGAATTCTTTGGCCATCCCCTGGATCATTAATTGTTCTTTGCTTAATGAAAAATCCATTAACCCTTTCCTCCCCTTTAATTACTCCGTACTTAAACTTTAAGTACAAGTAATAAATCTAGTTCTATTATATTTCTATTTCATAACTTACGCAATTAAAATAATCATATAGGATAAAATTTTCTTAGTCCATCTCAACCCGGTTGCGGCCATTGTTCTTAGCCTTGTACAAAGCATGGTCCGCCCGTTTGAGGATGTCGTCTATGGTCAGGTCGTCTGGTTTGATCTCAGAAACGCCGATGCTTACGGTTATGAAGAAAACCGCATTATCGCTCTCCATGATGCTCTTTTCGATCACCTGGCGCAGCCGTTCCGCAGCCAGCATCGCCTCCTTGCCCGAGGTATGCGGAAGTATAATTGAAAATTCTTCTCCGCCCAGCCGGCCCAGTATGTCAATACCGCGCAGGATACTCATGCAGTTGGCCACCAGGGTCGATAAGGCTACATCGCCCACATTGTGTCCATATTTGTCATTGACCAGTTTGAAATGGTCTATATCCATCATCAAAACGGACATTCCATGTCTGTAACGCAGTGATCTGGCAAATTCGGCAGCGCCCAGTTCAAAAAAGGTGCGACGGTTGTAGGCACCGGTCAGCGGGTCTGTAGTAGCAAGAATGCGGAGCTGGTTCTCCAGCATCTTCCGCTCGGTGATGTCCATGACCGAAGCTATGCTGCGTTTGGAACCGGGAACCATCCCTATGGTATTAATGCAGGTGAATATCTGCCCGCTGCGGTTAACGAAGCGAAATTCGTATTTTATAGGTACACCAACCTGGCTTTTGCGACGCTCCCGGTGATAGTTGACCATGCGTTCCAGGTCTTCCGGTACCACAAATTTGGTCCAGCTCATTTTCTTCTCGATCTCCTCCCGGCTATAGCCGGAAAGCTTCGCGAATTCATCGTTGGCCAGCAATATTGTGGTATCATTATCTACTATTATTGAAGCAGTACCGGTAGCCTGAAAGATGGTCCGGTACAGGTTCTCGGAGTACTTAAGGGCTTCCTGGGCCTGTTTGCGCTCCGTGACATCGTGGATGATGGAAAACAGATAACGCTTGTCCCCGAAATCCACCGGGTTACTGAAGACCTCTACGTCTCTTATCTCACCATTGGCCAGCTTGTGGCGGGTCTCAAAGTGATTATTCTGTTCGTTGTCCGCCTCTAGAGCTGACTTCATGACTTCGTTGGGTGGATCCTGGCTTATGGTGGTCATCCTCATGGTGGTCAGGCGGCGGTAGTTATAACCGTAGAAAGCGCAGGCGGCAGCATTGGCATCCATGATCTTGCCATTTTCCGGGTCGACCATCAGCATAATGGACCTTGAGCTCTGGAAGAGTTGAAAATACCTGGTCTCCTTTTCCCGCATTTCCCGGCGCGAAGCCTCATGCCGACGCTCAAGCCCGATGTCGGCCAGGACGCGGTTCACAGTGACCGGCAGGTCCCGCAGGAAGTTGTCCTGTTTTACCAGGTAATCGCGGGCACCCCGCTTCATCATATTTACTGCCAGATTCTCATCCCCGTAACCTGTCATAACAATGAAAGGGGGAGTCTGGCCGATTTCTCGTTCGATATCCTCCAGGAGTTCCAGGGCGGTACAGTCGGAAAGGTTATAATCCAGCAGCATAAGATCGACGTGATTCTCCCGCAGACATTTCAGAGCCTCGGCGCGCGAAAGAGCATGATTACAGGTTATATCGCAATCCCGATGGAGAATACGGCACACCATCAGTCCTTGGTCGGCAGAGTCTTCCACCAACATGACCTGCATCCCATTGTTATTTCCTTCACCACAAGATTCGGTTACCATCCATCCAACACCTCACATGCCAATAATGTGATCATGGCTTGAATCTTATTGGAATAATCAGGAAAAGTTTTACTCTTGAAATACAGGGACATTGAACCAAACAGTTTGCCCGGGGAGCGGTACATAATTCGATAATTAGTCGACTGTCACAGTAACTGCAATTTCTAAGGGCCTTAGGAAAGAAAACCTTATCGGATTGAGCAGGTAAGCAAAACAACGGCGGATTACTTGATTATAGTATGAATATAACATACGGTCGGGAAATGAACAATATTTTGTAGAACAAGCGGATAATTGAAGGATTTTGCTTGCACAGGTGTGCGAGACACAGGGACGTTCCTTTTGCCACGACTGCTACAGCGTCTGGACCGCCTGCTTGGTCTTCAGTCCCTTGATAGCTTGTTCCAGTCCGTCGATTGTCATCTCATGCATGGGAAAAACCGAGGCTATTGTTTTCAGGGTATAGGAACCCTCCATCCAATCCCAGTAGTCGCGGCGTACCGGGTTCAGCCATACCGAGTATTCAAAATGCTGGCGGATCCTGCGCAGCCAGTCAATTCCGGGCTTGTCGTTATAAAGATCCCAGTCGATTATCCCGCCCACCTTGAGCAGTTCATACGGGGCCATACTGGCGTCACCCACCACCAGTACGCGATAATCCGGGCTGTATGTCCTGAGCACATATTCAGTATCGGTATAATCGCTCTGAACGCAGGCAGAACTGTGGTAGAGCCAGTCATAAATGCAGTTATGGAAATAAAACACCTTAAGATCCTTAAAATGATTTGAACGGTTGACCGCCGTGAACAGTTGATTGCATAGGCGGCTGTAAGAAAGCATCGATCCCCCGGCATCCATCAACAGCAAAACCTTGATACCGTTTTCGCGCGGACGTTCCCAGATAAGCTCAAGTCTTCCGGCATTATCGCAAGTCTTATTTACGGTGGCATCCAGGTCCAGCTCGGTACGTGCTCCATCCAGACGGGTAGTAAACTGCCGTAATTTGCGAAGCGCAACCTGGAATTGACGGACTCCCAAAGTCTCATCGGTACGAAACTCCTGAAAACGCCGCATTCCGGCCACTTTCACCGCTGATTGATTACGGGAATCTCCGCCTACGCGGATACCCCCCGGGTGATAGCCGGAATGTCCAAAGGGTGAGGTACCGCCGGTTCCTACCCAGCGGTTGCCGCCGGAATGCTCTTCGGTCTGTTCGGCCAGGCGTTCCGCCAGCATACGCTTCATCTCTTCCAGATCCAACTGGTGGTGATTGCGGCGCATCTCATCGGTGACCTCGATCGGCGGCAGTTCCTTGTCCAGCCACTCCCAGATCTTATCGGGCAGCCCTTCCGGAGTCTCTATATCTCCGAAGAAGTTGGCAAAGGCCATATCGAAACGGTCATAATGGGCTTCGGTCTTGATGAGCAGGGCCCGGGACAGATAGTAAAAGCCGGTCAGACTAGAACCGGCCATACCTGCCTCCAGCGCATCCAGCAGGGT
>JBLMZJ010000128.1:0-12728 GCA_050258735.1 Deltaproteobacteria bacterium
ACAGTGAAGGGCACATAATTTACGTGGGAAAGGCCCGCTCACTGCGTCAGCGCATGCGCTCCTACTTTCAATCACCGGATAAGCTGCACCCCAAGGTGAGAGCCCTGATGAACCGGGTGGCTGACTTCGATTTTATCGTCACCAACAGTGAGGTAGAGGCCCTGATCCTGGAGCGTAATCTGATCAAGGCCTACCAGCCCCGCTATAACATCCAGCTCCGCGATGATAAGAGCTATCCTTATATCAAACTCACCACGAAAGAGAAATACCCGCGCCTCTGCCTGGTGCGGGAAAAGAAGGACGGGGTCTCCCGATATTTTGGGCCCTACACCGATGCCGGAGCAGTCAGAGAAACCCTTCGACTGCTGAACGGATTGTTCCCCCTGCGTACCTGCAAAACCCTGCGCCCCGCAGAACGGGCCTGTCTCAACTTTGATATAGGGCGCTGCAAGGGTCCCTGCAAGGGAATGATAGGGGAAGAAGAATATGCGATAATGGTGGGACAGGTCCTGGCTTTTTTGGAGGGGGATTATAAGGATCTGCTGCGGCAAAAGGAAGAACAAATGAAGATTGCTGCGGGCAGGATGGAGTTCGAATTGGCGGCCCAGTTGAGGGATCAGATCAATGGCATCAAAAAGGTTCAGGAAAGCCAGCAGGTCAATTTTGACAAGAGCTACCACCTCGACATCATCGCTATGGTCGGCGGAGATAAGGAAAAACTGGTGGCTGTTTTCAAGGTTCGGGCCGGCAAGGTCTTGACCAAGGACAGCTACTGGCTCAGCCGCTCGGTAGATGAGGATGATGCCGGGCTGATGGAGTATTTTATAAAATTCCACTATGATGATAATCCTGATGTCCCGGGAGAGATCCTGGTCAGCCATCTGCCGGCCGGACAGGAGGTGCTGGAAACCTGGCTGAAAGATATAGCCGGACACCGGGTCGAGCTGCACCAGCCACAACGCGGCGAACGCAGGCGCATGCTGGAACTGGCCCAGAACAATGGCCGCCTGATCTGGGAAGAACGGGAACAGAAGAACCTGCAGAACCAGGAGACTCTCCTGCACTTGTCGCGGGTATTGAGCCTGGAAGTGATACCGGAACGCATCGAAGCCTATGATATCTCACACCTCGGAGGCGAGGAGACCGTCGCCTCCATGGTGGTTTTTACCGGGGCCGTACCGGATCGCAAAGCCTACCGCCGTTTCAAGATCAAGAGTGATCAGAATAATGACTATGCCTCGCTGGCTGAAACCCTGCAGCGAAGGTGGAGCCAGGCTGAACAAGGGAATCAGGCATTTCTGCCGCTTCCGGATCTGGTTTTGATCGATGGAGGACTGGGGCAGGTCAATGCGGTGAAAGCGGCACTGGATGACATCGGGGTAGAGGTGCCCCTGTGCAGTCTGGCCAAAAAGGACGAAGTGATTTTCCGGCCCGGGGTTGGCGAACCCTTGGTTTTCCCCCGGCGGGATCCGGCTTTGATGCTGTTACAGAGGATGCGGGATGAGGCGCACCGTTTTGCCATCGAATACAACCGCCAGCGCCGCGGTAAAAAGATCACGGCTTCGGCCCTGGATGGGATAGAAGGTATCGGCCCGCGCCGCAAGCAGGCCTTACTCCATCACTTTACATCGGTAGCCCGCATCAGGCAGGCCAGCCAGGAAGAACTGGAGCAGGTCCCCGGCATGAATCGCAGCGCGGCTGAAAAGGTCTATCGTCACTTCAATCCATGATTAACTAAAAGTAAGGGCGGCACACTGTGCCACCCTTTTATTTTGCAGATAGCCCTACTTGTTGGCACTCGTGTCGCCGGGGGGGGTACCTCGGGCCGGTGGCCCGCCCTGGCCTTGTTCCATGACCCGGACTTCTTCGACTGTACCGGTCGAGCTGTTCAGCCGGATCTCCATCATCTGTCCAGTTTTCAGGTCACTCAAGCTTACTTCGGTGGAATCATCCCATCCCCCGGAGAGTACCTTGACCGAAGCAGGGATGGTTACGGTCTTCTTCTCACCGCTGAGCTGAGGAGTCGTGCTGCCCGGCTGATTCCCCGAGGGAGGAGTCCCGCCCGAAGGAGGCGCAGACAGTTTGCTGCCATCGGTTGGCGGAGAGGGCATTTTCAACAGGGCCAGGGTCACAGTACGGTCGTTGACACTGGCTATCTGCCCTATGATCCGGGTGCCGCTGGCAGCACCGGGTCCTGCTGCATCCTTCATGGCAGGAATTGCACTGCCTGCTCCGCCGGGGGCGTTACCAGATGGTTTGGACTGAGTTGTTTTGGCGGTTTCTGATATTGCTTTTGCGCTTTTACTGGCAGCAGTTTTCTTGCTTGATGCATCCTCAGAGCTACTGGAACAACCTGTCAGACTTGCTGCCAGAACCAGACTGAGCAGGAGGGGCAGCAGGGATCTCATTTTCAGCACGGACAACCAACTCCTTTTTCGAAACCTTACTCTTCTATATCGATGCTCCGGGTACTTTGATCCCAATTTACCGTCATTCCCAGGCTCTCAGCCAGGAAACGGATGGGGACCATGGTACGGCCGGTGCCGGATATATAGGGGTCATTGCTCAACGTGACGGTTTTTCCGTTGACCGTGGCGGTATTGCTGCCGACGGTCATAGTGACGGTGTTGTCATCCAGGGTTATGGTGAGGGTTTGAGCGTCACTGTCCCAGGTGACTGTACCGCCCAGGCTCTCGATTATGGCTCTGATGGGTACGAAAGCACTCCCATCTTCGATGACCGGAGCAGTGTTATATCCGGGATCGATCTGTTCCTCGCCGGAACCGACAGTCATTTTAGCACTGCCGATCCGGAGCTTCAAATGACCATTTTTTTGGGCAGCAGTAGCCGCGGCCTTGCTGATGGCATCAGCCTGATCCTGGGTAATGGTTCCCGCTGTGACCAGGGCTGCCAATTCGGTCTCGAGAGCTGTTTTCATATCAGTTTTAGTAGTCGTTGAACCATCACCTGACGGTTTCAGGGCCTCCAGAATAGTATCAGCTACCTCCTGGGTTATCGTACCGTCGGTGACCAGGGAGCTCAGGGCGCTGTCCATGGGATTGCCGCCACGGCCACCCTGACTGTCACTTGGTGGCTTGATAGCATCCAGGATCGTTTCTTCCTCATCGGAGCTAATGGTGCCGGCAGTTACCAGGGCATCAAGCTTGCTCTTCATCAAGCTGGCGGGGTTGTTGCCTGAAGAGGAATCAGTGCCGGGCTTCTCGCTGTCAGAGGGTTTCAGAGCCTCCACCACTGCATCGATCTGATCCTGGGTAAGGGTCCCATCAGTAACCAGGCTGCTTAACTGGCCGGAAAAACCATTACCGCCCATGCCCGGACCTCTTCCCGCCTGGATCTTGCCCGGGCCTCCGCCCTGTTGTCCAGTGCCCTGGCTCATGGAGGGGCCGCCACCCGGACCGCCAGGGGTGCCGCTAGCCGCAGATACGGGTAGCGCCAGGCTTAAGGTAAAAATCAGGAGCAACACTAATGTAGTTACTTTCTTCATCGAAACACATCCTTCTTTGTATTACTTAAAATCAAAAAGATAATAATTTCTGGGGCATAAACAGAGACAGCTATCCCACCTCCCTTCACGGCAGGCTTTAGCAGTTATTCAAATCGCAAGGCTTCAATTGGGTCAGAATTGGCAGCCTGACGGGCCGGATAGTATCCGAAGAACAGGCCTATCATGATAGCGAAGCTCATAGAGACCGCTATCAGCCATGGTGATACCTTCATCTTGAGATCGGCCCAGACACTCATTAGCTGGGCACCTCCACAACCCAGAGCAACCCCGATAAGACCTCCGATGAAGCAGAGCAGCAGGGATTCGATCAGGAATTGAGTAAGGATGGCACGGGTGGTGGCGCCAATGGCCATACGAATGCCTATTTCACGGGTGCGTTCAGTTACCGATACCAGCATGATATTCATGATGCCGATACCGCCAACCAGCAGGGAAACTGCAGCAATGCCGCCTAAAAGGAACGACAGCATTTTAGTGGTATCCTCTATTGTGGATAGTATTTCCGTCATGTCCCGCACCTGAAAATCATCATCAGCTGAGGTAGAAATGCGATGCCGCTGGCGAAGCAAGGTGGTTATGTATTCCTTCAAAGGGCTGAGCGCTTCGGCACTTTCGGCCTGAACGTTGATACTGCGTACGGTTTTGGTCCCTAACAGGCGCTGCTGCGCAGTCGTGATGGGGATATAAATAACGTCATCCTGGTCGGAACCAGCGCTGTCACCTTTTTCTTTCAAGACGCCGGCCACCGTGAAGCTCAGGCCATTGATACGTATGGTCTGTCCCAGCGGATTGGCATTGGGGAACAGGTTGGTAACCACTGTCTGACCTAAAACAGCTATCCGCTTCAGACCATTGACATCGCCTTCACTGAAAAATGAACCCTGTACGGTCGGCCAATTTTTGATAGTCTGCAGTTCAGGCACAGTGCCGTCGACGGTAGTCGACCAGGTAATACTGCCCACTGAGACAGTTGCATTGTTAGTACTGGCTTCCGGTGCAACATATTTGACCAATGGCAGCTGGGCGATAGCCTCCGCATCACCCATCGTAAGGGTCGAGCTGCCTGCTCCCCGTATAGGACCGGCTGACATGGCGGAGGATACGGTGAGCAGGTTGGCCCCCATACTCGACAGCCTTGAGGTGATACCCGAGGAGGTGCCCTGACCCAGAGCGACCATAATGATAACAGAACCAACGCCGATTATCACCCCCAGCATGGTCAGAAATGAGCGCAGCTTGTTGCTCATAAGGCTTTGACCGGCCATTTTCAGACTTGAGATCAGATCCATGAGGTGTTCCTCTCTTTCGCTTTATCCAGCCTGTACAGACTGACGGGGTTCAGGCACCATTTCTTCTTTTACCAGCAGACCGTCACTTAAACGGATTATGCGCTGGCAGTGATAAGCAATTTCGGCTTCGTGGGTGACGATGACCACTGACAGGCCCTGTTCCCGGTGCAGCTGCTGCAGGAGCCCCATGATCTCTTCGCTGGTTTTGGTATCGAGGGCTCCGGTCGGTTCATCGGCCAGGAGCAGTCCCGGGCGGTTGACCAGGGCCCGCGCAATAGCCACGCGTTGCTGCTGACCTCCGGACAACTGGCGGGGCAGGTGGTTTTCACGCCCCTGAAGACCTACCAACCGCAGCATTTCGCGCCCGCGTCCGTCTCTCTGTCGTGCGGGTACTCCCGCATAAACCAGGGGCAGACAGACGTTTTCCAGAGCGGTGCAGCGACCCAGCAGGTTGAAGTTCTGAAAGACAAACCCGATCAACAGGTTACGCAGGCGGGCCAACTGGTCGCGGTCCAGCTTCATCACATTTTGGTTGGCGAATATGTAGCGGCCGGAATCCGGTTTATCGAGACAGCCCAGGAGGTTCATGAGGGTAGACTTGCCGGAGCCGGAAGGCCCCATTATCGCCAGCATCTCTCCCCGCATGAGCGCTAGGGATATCCCGCGCAGGGCATGTACCGGTTCGCCGGTGCCATAGTAGGTTTTGGTTATATCCTTAAGATCGATCAATGTCTTGGCCATAATCACATCTCCCCGGTTTGCTTACATGCCTGGCGGTGGCCCGCCCATTCCGCCCTCCATGCTTTTTCTGTTGGAGCGGCTGGAATTGCTGTTCGAGTTATTTGAACTGGTGGAATCATCGCTGGCAGACTGACTGGTCCCTACCACTACACGGTCTCCTTGGGCCAGGCCGCTGATCACCTGATAATTAGATTCATCACTTAATCCGAGGGTAACGCTCTTTACCACCGGGGTGCCGTCCTGCAGTACCAATACGATTCCCGGGCGGCCCTTGGCGGTACTCATTGCGGCAAAACCAGCCGGAGTCCCGGCGGCACCGCGTTTGGTTGCACTGCTGCCGGTCATTGAACTGCGCTTGGTCCCGGAGCTGGTTTGGCTCTTATCTGTGCCCCCCGTAGTACTGCTGGTCGATTTCGTGCCAGAAGGGGCGTTTTGCTGTATATAGGTTTGGGCATAGGTTATCGCCATCTTGGGAACGGTCACTACGTTTGTCTTTCGGGACATAATGATCTCAGCTGATACGGTCATGCCGGATTTAAGCAGTCGGTTCGGGTCGGAACAACTGATCAGGACCGGGTAATACTGAACATTGCTTAACGTCTCGGCTTCCGGGGTAATGCGGACTACCTTGCCGGTGAAGGTCTTATTGGAATAGGTGGTGCTGGTGAATTCTACAGTTTGACCGGCTTTGACCTCTCCGATGTCGGCCTCATTGACCAGGGCAGATAGTTGCAGGCCCTCGCTCATCACCGTAAGCAGGGTACTGGTTGTACTGTTGATGCCATTGATTTGTCCTACCTGACCGTTTACGGCTCCGATGATGCCATCAAATGGCGCTATCAGGGTGGCTTCATCCAGATCGGACCGGGCCTGATCCGCCTTGATCTGATCGCTTGCCAGTTTGGATTTTGCCGTAGCCAGTTCCAGTTCTGCCTTGGTCAGATCGTCACGGGCGGTATCCAGGTCAGTCTGCGCCGCTGCTCCAGCTGCCTGCAATTGTTTTTGCTGTTCATATGTACGCAACTGGGATTGGTAGGTGAGGCTGCAGGTCTTAACGCTGATCATGTCCTGGTCGACGGTGTTCTGCGCTTGTTCCAGCGCGCTTGTGAGAGAAGTGGGGTCCTGCTGCGCCAGCACCTGACCCTGGACCACCTTGTCTCCCGGGTTGACATTTATCGCGGTGATCGTACCATCATTCTTGAAGCCCATCTCCGATTTCTTGACCGGTTCCAGGGTGCCGGTGGCCTCAATGGAATCGGTGATCGTTGACCTGGTAACATCCATGGTGAGGTAATCACTTGCGGAATTGGAGGCTGACCAGCGGTAGTATCCGAAAGCCCCCAGGACTACGACCACTACCGCGGCCGCGGCGATGAGTATCTTTTTGGTCCGGGACATTCCGCGGATCTTGCTCCGGAGCATTATGTCCTCAACATTATCATCATCCAGATGCATCAAGTCAGACTGAGGCTCCCGGTAGTTTGCCAAAGGTTCCATGGGGGTATCGCTTTCTGACATTCTTTATCCACCATCCCTGTTTTATGAATTGGATAACCATCCTGGTCTTGATTCCAGATTGGTTATTTGCCTGTATATATTATCCTGACCCTGTCTTAATCCGTACTGAATATAAGCTGAAAGTTTTCTGAAAGCGTTTGGCAATTAGCTGTAAAAACGTATATACTTGAGGAAACAATGCGGAAGGGGGGAATCCGGATGCAAGGCTGGATCGTCAGATGGCTGCTCAATATTTTTGCGATTATTCTAACCGCGGCTCTCCTCGGGCCCCATTTCGAACTCACGGTATGGGGGGCTATTGTCGGTTCCATTTTCCTGGGGATAGTCAATGCCATAATCAGGCCGATCCTTATGATACTGACCCTGCCCTTTAACATCGTCACCCTTGGCCTCTTTACCTTTGTTATCAACGGACTGATGTTATGGGTTACCTCAGCTACGGTAAAGGGTTTCGACATCTATGGTTTCGGTTGGGCAATTCTCAGTGCCATAATACTAAGCCTGGTGAGCTTCGTTATCAGTTTCTTTATTGATGATAAATCTTTTGGATTCAAATAAGGCTATTATACAACCAAGTCGGGTCAGCTGAGCTTATAAGAGAAGTTAGCAGACCGAGCAAAAAAGGTGAAGGTCAAGTTACAAAAGGCAATCTTACCTCAAAGGACAGATTGGTTTTCGTGCCGGATTTCGCCTTTTTTGACGGTCCGAGACGGCTCGATACCCGGTTTTCATAAAGATGGAGGATACTAGTGCCAATCAAACTGGTTGCTATTGATCTTGATGACACCCTGCTCGATTCAGGTTTACAGATATCACCTGAATGTGCCCAAGCCATACAAGCTGTACGCGACAAGGGGATCCTGGTCACCCTGGCCACAGGCCGCATGCACCGTTCGGCCCTGCCATATGCCCAGCAGCTGAATATGGATCTGCCTTTGATAACCTATCAGGGAGCCTTGGTCAAGAGCGCCTTTTCATCAGAAGTTATATACTATAAGCCCCTGCCCCGCATTCCGGCGGGAGAAATCATCGATTTTTTCAAGGCTCGCAATCTGCACTGTCATGCCTATAGTGATGATGAACTATTCATGGAGGAATTGACTCCGGAAGGCCGATACTATGAAGAGCTGGCCGGGATCAAAGCTGTACTGGTAGATGATCTTTCTGAGACTGTCCGCCGTAATGATGCCATGAAGATCATGGCTATCATCAGGGACCAGGAATTGCTGTTGGCCCTTTATCAGGAGTTGACTTCTCAGTACCATGAGCTGCACATAACCCGCTCCAAGCCGATATTCCTGGAGGCGATGGCTCTGAAGGCCAACAAGGGACTGGCCTTGCAGGTAGTGGCAGAACATTATGGCCTGCAGCGGGAGGAAGTACTGGCCATCGGCGATAGTTATAATGACCTGGATATGATCCGTTGGGCCGGGGTAGGTATAGCGATGGCCAATGCCAGGCCTGAGGTAAAAGATACAGCTGACTATATCACCAGTTCCAATGATGAACACGGTGTAGCAGAAGCCTTGCGTAAATATGTTTTGTAGTATTTAAATCCGAACATCAATAAGGGGGATTAGTTGATGGAGTCCAAGGTATTTTTCACTGACCTGCGCAGTAAAGCTGGTTACGGTCTCCTGGAGAAGATGGCGAAACTGACTGGTAAGATGGGGCTGAAGACTCTGATAGAGCCCGGAGATCTGGTAGCCATCAAGCTGCATTTCGGGGAGCCGGGCAATCTGGCATATATCAGACCACCTTATGTCAGAAAGATGGTGCAGTTGGTCAAGGATGCCGGCGGCAAGCCCTTCCTGACCGATGCCAATACCCTGTATGTGGGCGGACGTTCCAATTCGGTAGACCATCTGGAGAGTGCGATCATGAACGGGTTTGACTATTCTGTTTGCGGAGCGCCCTTAATCATCGCTGACGGGCTGACTGGCAAGGACTATGTCAAGGTCCCCATTCCCGGCAAGCATTTTAAAGAAGTGAATATCGGCAGTGCAGCAGTGCACGCCGATGCGATAATCTGTATGACCCATTTCAAATGCCACGAACTATCCGGTATTGGCGGCGCGATCAAAAACTTGGGCATGGGCCTGGGTTCCCGCAGCGGCAAACAACAGATGCATTCTGATGTCCTCCCGGTCATCAGAGATGAGAAGTGTACCGGCTGCGCCAAATGTACACGCTGGTGTCCGGCCGAGGCCATGGAAGTGCAGCCCTGGGAAGGGAATAAGAAAGGGCAAAAAGCACATATACTGGATAATAAGTGCTGGGGATGCGGCGAGTGTGCCGTCACCTGCAATTTCAGCGCAATTACTCCTAATTGGCGAACCACTCCGGCTGCCATGCAGGAGAAGATGGCCGAATATGCACTAGGTGCCGTAGAGGGCAAACAGGGCAAGGTCGGTTATATCAACTTTCTGACTGATATCAGTCCGGAATGTGATTGCTATAGCCATAACGATGCACCGATCGTCGCCGATATCGGTATGCTGGCCTCTCAGGATCCGGTAGCCCTGGATCAGGCATGCAGCGATCTGGTCAATAGTCGTCCGGTTTTGCCCGGATGCCTGATAGCTGATCTGCCGCCCGGCCAGGATAAATTTATGGCGGTTCATCCGGGCATCGAATGGGAACCATGCCTGAAGCACGCCGAAAGCATTGGCCTGGGCACCAGGAAATACAAGATGGTTGAGATCTAGTACCCGGAATGTGGCAGGAGCAAAGTTTTTTGCCGCGCTTCCAAATGACCCGAAATCACATCTGCATAAATACATTAAAACGGGGTGGTATTATGCCGGAATTCGGGATAGGGATTGACCTGGGCGGGACCAAGATACTGGCCGGTTTAATGACGCTGGATGGGGAAATACTAAAGCGAAGACTTATTCCCACCGAAGCTGGCAGTCACGTGCCGGGAGTTATCATCGACCGGATGGCTGATTCTGTTATGGAATTGATGGCTGAAGCCGGGGGAGCCCGTAAAGTTATGGGACTCGCCTGTGCTGCTCCTGGACCGATCACCTATCCCCACGGTGTAATAATGGATTCTCCCAATCTGGGTTGGCAGCAGGTCAGATTGAGACATGAGCTTGAAAAACGCCTGGGTCAGAAGGTGATCGTGGGCAAGGATACGGACCTGGCGGCACTGGGAGAATATTATTTCGGTCAGGGCTGTCAATATGACCATCTGCTGTACATCACCGTCAGTACAGGTATTGGTGGCGGGATCATTGCTGATGGGATGATCTATCATGGTACCAGGGGAGGAGCCGGTGAATTCGGTCATATGGTGGTTAATCCGAACGGTTACTACTGTTACTGCGGACGTCAGGGCTGTTTGGAGGCTCAGGCGTCAGGCACGGCCATAGCCAAAATGGCGGGGAACATGATGACTGGTATGGAGAACGCCTGGAGAGACCAGGCAAACCAGGTCATCACTGCGCGGGAGGTAGGTATGGCAGCCCGGGAAGGGGATAAAATTGCCCTGAGGATATTGGCCAATGTCATAACCGATCTTTCCAATGGTATAGCCAACCTGGTGCATATCTTCAACCCGCAGATCGTTGTACTGGGCGGAGGAGTAATGCAGGGCCTGCAGGATCTTATTCTTAAGCCCTTACGGGAAAGAGTGATGGAGGAGGTTTTCCCTTTGCATGGAGCAGGCCTTCAGATCGAGGTCACTTCCCTCGGGGGAGATATCGGTCTGTACGGTTGTCTGGCTGCTATCCTCCAGGAGAGAGATAAATAAAGGGATCGGTTATCGGTACTATAAAATATGAGGGGGAAAAATATTTGGCTGAATTAACGGCGGAAATGATGATGGAATCTCTGTACAGCTTGCCTGATCAGTTTGAATACAGTATGGGGCTGAGCTTTGATTTAGGCAGCATCAGTAAACGGAATTATCACAACCTGATTATTTCCGGGCTGGGCGGTTCGGCCATCGGCGGTGATATAATCCGCAGTTATGCCGCGAGCCGCCTTGGTATTCCGGTAGTGGTGAATCGTGACTATGATATACCGGCCTTCGTAAACCAGGATACTCTGTTTGTAGCAGCCAGTTATTCGGGCAATACTGAAGAGACTCTAAGTTCATATCGTCAGGCCCGGGATCGGGGAGCAAGTATCCTGTGCATAACCAGCGGGGGAGAATTGGCATCCATGGCCGCAGCGGACGGGTTTGGACTGGTAAAGATACCGGGGGGACTGATGCCGCGGGCAGCAACCGGGTATCTGTTCGGTGCCCTGGTCCTGGCCCTGGAGAATGCAGGACTGTTTTCTGGGGTCAGAGCTGAACTTGAAGAAACCATAGCATTGCTTAAGGTCATACGTGAGGAATTGAAACCTGAGCTGCCGGCACCGGGAAACCGAGCCCGGGCCATCGCAGCCGGGCTGAAAGATAGCATTCCGGTCATCTGGGGAACTGCTGGTATATCCGAAACGGTAGCATTGCGCTGGAAGACCCAGATCAATGAGAATGCCAAATGTCCGGCCTATTACAATATCTTTCCCGAGCTCAACCATAATGAACTGGTGGGATTTGAAAAACCAGACGCCGTCCTGTCAAAGACTACCATCATCATCCTGCAGGATGAGCAGGACAATGAGCGCGTCAAGAAGCGCATCGAGATCACCAGCTCAGTCATCAGGGACAGGGTGAAGGATATCATCGCCGTTAAAAGCCGGGGCTCGTCGTTTCTGGCCCGTTTCTTCTCTCAGGTCTATCTGGGTGACTATGTAAGTGTATATCTGGCGGAAGAATACGGCATCAACCCCACCCCGGTAGCCGTTATCGATTACCTTAAGGCCGAACTGGCGAAGTGTTAAGGTAGAGGAAAACACCTCCGGGGGAAGAATGTCCCTCGCCGGTCTAAGATTGATTAGTTGCAGTTATTGTTGAACTTCTTGTCTGCGCCTGTGTGCGGCGTTAGCCGCCTGCGTCCAGTAATAAGGTGAAATATGCAATTTGTCGGAGATTATCATACTCACTCACGTTTTAGTGACGGGCGTCAGAGCGTTGAGGATATAATCAGATCGGCCCGGGCGCGGGGGCTGAAAGAGATCGCCGTGACTGATCACGGTCCTCTGGTCGCGGTGATCGGGGTGGAAAAAGCCAGCGATTATCTTAAAACCAAGGCAGAGATCGCGGCTCAGCCCGAATATGAAGATATCAGGGTCCTGGTAGGGGCCGAAGCCAATATCCGTGATATGCAGGGTACCCTGGATATCCCCGGGGAGATAACGGAAGAACTTGATCTGCTCATTGCCGGATTACATCCTTACACCCTGCCCACTTCATTGGAGGATGGCATGGGTATTTTTGTGCAGAATTCACTTCGGCACTTGGGGCGCCGTCAGCGGGACAAGGCTATTGAGCACAATACCATTGCGGTGCTGGAGGCTATAGACAAAAACCCGGAATTGGATATCATATCCCATCCCGGGCTTTTTTTTGCGCTGGATGTTTATGAGGTAGGTCGGGCCTGTGCCCGAAATGATGTCCTGTTCGAAATCAATTGCGGTCATGAATTTCCTGATCTATCTGCTATAATGGAGGCAGAACGGGCAGGGGCCAACTTCATCATCAATAGTGACGCTCATTTCCGAAGCAGCGTTGGTGCCCTGGCTTATGGAGAATACGTTAT
>JBLMZJ010000129.1:0-15864 GCA_050258735.1 Deltaproteobacteria bacterium
TACCGTTGGGATAGCGGGTAAATACCAGCGGGCGTCCTTTCAGATGCGGGAGCATATATGGTGCCACTTGTATATAGTAGTCGATCAGCTCCCCTTTGGTATATCCGTCTTCCGGCCAGAGTACCTTATCCAGGTTGGAGAGGGCAAGCTCATTGCCGGCAATATTGAGGACTGACGTGTTGCTCATATTCTTATTTTCTTCCCTTTAGTCAATAAAGCCTTTGATTACCGGAGCCCGCAGGTGCATATCCTCGGTCCATTCCGCAAACTCTACCTCGATCTTCAAAGCCGGTTCGACAAAATGATAACCAGCTGGACGGCGGGTGATATTGGCGAAGGGTGAGGACGCGGTCTCCTGCGCCGGCAGAAAGCGAGACAGGGTCTCCTGTTGCTGACCGGTAAGCCCGCTGCCGGCCCGTCCCACGAACAAAAGCTGCTCTCCCTGTTCCCAGCCCAGCAAGAGTGCATTTACCACGGCCCCCCTTAAAGTATAGCCGCCGACCCGGCAGGTCTCCTTTCGCCGGTACTTTATCTTGAACCAGTCATGATGCTGCTTGCCCCCAATGTAGCGGCCCTGCCTCTGCTTGGCTACGATCCCTTCCATGTCCAAGCGGCAAACCGATTCGAACAAAGCAGATCCCTCAGGAAAGTCCTCCACCAGATGGAGCCATCCTTCCGGATCGATCCTGCCGCGCAGCATATGCTGACGCTCTTCAAGCGGCCGGCCAGTCAGATCATCTCCATCCAAATGCAGGATGTCAAAAACCATATAATCTATCGGCAAAAAACTCTGGGCCTGGTGGATCCGGACAGCATCCCGCAGGTTGTCCCGGCTCATCACGGCAGGAAAGCTGGGCTTACCGTTCTTCAGAGCAACGATTTCTCCGTCAAGGACAGCATTGCAACCTTGGATTCGCCCGGGCAGTTTCTGGAGTTCAGGGTACTGTTGGGTGCGCTCATGGTGTCGTTTGTTGATGAGGGTCACCCGGCCTCCTTCAATAAATGCCAGCATGCGGACTCCATCCCATTTCACCTGATAAAGGTAATCTGCCCTTTCAAATACCTGCCCGCAGCTGACCGGTTCCATGACCTGAAGGTTTTTATCTGCTGCAGCCCCGGTCATTTAGCTGCTGTTTTGGCCTTTTTGCGGCTCTTGGCTGCAGATGCCGGTACTTCTTCTGCTGCCTGACGATTTTCCTCCGCCAGCTTGACGCTGGCTTTGAGTGCTTCCATAAGATCCAATACGTTGCCGCGGTTTTCCGGAGTGGCTGGGGCTACGATCTCCTGACCGGCGACCTTTGCCTCGATCATCTCCCACAGTGCTTTTCGGTATTCATCCTGATAACGACCGGGATCAAAATCTACAGATAGGTTTTGGATCAAGCTTACTGCCATCTTGATCTCATTTTCATGAAGTTTCGAGGTATCCAGACCATGGTTTAGGGAAGCCGGTGAGCGGATCTCATCAGGATAAAAAATAGTTTCCATCACCAGGCAGCCTTCCTTGACCCGCAAGGCAGCAAGAGTCTGCTTTGAGCGTATTATGACCCGGGCTATGGCTATCTTGCCAGTCTTTTGCATAGCCTCGACGATCAGCGTGTAGGCCTTTTCGCCACCGGGGGCAGGTTCGAGATAGTAAGACTTATCGAAGTAAATCGGATCCACCTGGGCCAGTTCAACAAAATCCAGGATGTCGATAGTCTTGGTATTGTTTAGCGGTATGCGGGCGAAGTCTTCCTCGTTGACCACTACATAACTGCCTTTTTGATACTCATAACCTCTGACCAATTCATCGTTGCTTATCTCTCGCTGGCACCTGGGACAGAATTTTTGATAATTGATGGGGCTCATGCATTCCTTGTGCAGGTAGTTGAACTTGATATCCTTGTTCTCAGTGGCAACGTACATTGCGACCGGTATGTTTACCAGCCCAAAACTGACGGCACCCTTCCACAATGTCTTCATGGCATACCCTCTTTCCGGAAATAGAACAGCAAAGCTATATTTTATATTTGATAGTTTGTCGGGAAATTATTCGGTGAGCTATACTCCGCAGGCCAGGCAGCCGATCAGATATGAATAGACTACTGTCGAGTAGAATATCAGCAGCGACCAGAGACAGGCGAGATAGGGCAGGGCAATGATCAAGGTCAGCCCCAAACAGGTGCTCAGGATGAGGAAAAGATAACCCGAGAGATAAGCCTCAAGGTTATTGTTGATCTGATGGATGATATCACCCAGGCTGAAAGCCTCCGAGATATCACGGCGTATGGTGTAGGCGGCCAGAGCCATGGGAGCCAGCGCCCCGGCCAGTAGGATCAGGACGGCACCCAACACGATGCCGATCAAGGGGATATGAGACAAAACAATGGTGAGAACGATAGGAACGAGCAGATAAGCAAGAAGGATCAGGACGGCAGAGAGGGCATCGCGGATGTAGTCACGCCAGGCCTCCCATTCCGGAAGCTGGCGCCTTCCCTGCATACCCAACTCGATACAGGCGACGGCATAACCCAACAGCACAAGGTTGAGTACCGGTACCAGAGTGATCAGGCTGCCGATTATGACCTTGAGGATCCATCTGTCATCCCCCAGTGGATACCGGAGCAATTCCTGCCAATCCTTCAAAACAATAATCCCTCCCCGTAAATTTCTATGCTTGGCGGAGAGGGATTAGGTCTAATAAAATTTGGCTGTGGATTCTATTTGGTGTAGTTCCCTTGATCGATATCCACACCATGCTGTCTTTGAATATCATAGATCTGGGGCGCCCATCCCTGGATGCGCTCGCGAATGCTATCGGCCTTGGTCTGGTCCACTACCAGGACCTGATTTTCGCTCAACTGCACGCCGATATTATACAGACCAGTGGACCGATCGGCGCTGACCAATAGCCCTTCATACTGCTCCTTGCTCCACAGGCCGTCCCGCAGGAACTCCGTCTTGCTTACTATTTTGCCTTTCATCATTACAGCCAGGCCTCCTTCTCGAAACAAAAAATTGCATTAGCATATTTTTGCCCCGAAGGAGCGGGCTTTATGTACTCGCTGATTCGATCAGCTTTTCCTTTTGTCTTTTAGTCAATTTCTTGATCGAGGCTTCACGGCTCATTGCTTCTCCTTTGCTGGCCAACTCTTCCCGATAGACCAGAGACACCGGCAGCCTTCCCCGGGTGTATTTGCAGGCAATGCCATCCTGATGCTGCTGCAGGCGTTTCTCCAGGTCCACCGCATAGCCCGTATAATAGGTTCCGTCATTGCATTGCAGGATATAGACGAAGGGCACGAAGAAGCCTCCCTAAACAAGGTAAAATTAAACACTGATGAACACAAATGCCTGCGTCAACACAGCGTCTTTAATGGCACCCGATAGGGCGCATTGGTTGCCCCCGAAAGGGGATTAACATTGATTATTAACTAACTTTCGCAGCAGACCGGTAATGTGCAGCAAATAAACGCAACTTTCCGGACTGTCATTGCGAGCGAAGCGCGGCAATCTAAAACAACGTCAGTGCGAATGATAGATTGCTTCGCTGCGCTCGCAATGACAATTGGACGATGCACACCAATAAAAAAGGGGGGATATATCCCCCTTTTTGTCTGATTTTTAGAAACGATGGTGGGTAACACGCAAGGGCAAGTTGAACTTGTGTGTGATGGTATTGCCCACCTCTTCGATGTCATCCAGGGTCACATCGATGACCAGGCATTTCAGTCGGGCATAGATGCGGTAGGCATTGTCCAACTCTTCCGCCACCATTTCATCGATACTTTCTATCTCTTCAGGCACATCAAAGCTTCTTAGCCTCTCTTTGCGCAGTTCCAGCAGGGTTTCCATATCGATGGTCAAACCCACCATCGACACTTTATCTTTAAGGTCCAGTATCTCGTGAGGCAGTTCGGTGTCAATGTTGATGGGATAGTTGGCCACCTTGATGCCCAGATTGGCAAGATGCATGGATAACGGAGTCTTGGAAGTGCGCGGCAATCCCAGTATGATCAGGTCGGCCTGGCCAACCGTATCGAGATTCTGCCCATTGTCATGCTCTATGGTGAACTCGATGGCTTTCATACGGTTGAAATACTGATCATCCATCTTATGAGTCAAACCGGTAATGTTTTCGGGATTCAATCCGGTCTTATTTTTTATGGCTTGAAACAGCGGCTGCATAACATTGATCGCCACTACCCCTTTTTCGGCAGCTTGCTTATCGACAAAATCCGAAAGTTCTGGCTTTACAATGGTATAAATAACAATGGCATCCTCTTCGGCTGCCTTATCCATGATCTTGATTACCTGTTCCTCCTTGGTAACCCGGGAAAACCTGGTGATGCTCCTTTCTACGTTAAATTGCAGTACTGATGCAACCGCTATTTTTTCTGCGGTTTCACCTACTGAATCGGATACGGCAAAAATGTGCAATTTAGAGGCCATAATATCATCTCCTTTTCTACTTGCAGTGCACAAGCTCCCAATAAATCTGGCCTAATATTAAAATTATTCTACAGCCTGCTGATTATTTCCTCTTTTTCACTAGGAAAAGATACGCTCTTGCTCAGAGGCCGGCCATGAGTCATAAGCTCTCCAAACGGCTGTATATTCTATAAGGGCTGGCTATACAAGCAATGCGCGCTGCATCGTTCCCTCATTTCGCGTCTTTAACCTTGCCGTTTCCTAAAGTATAAAAAATCTACCCCGGAGCTTACAATTCATGTTAATATGATGTAAGGAGGGGTTACACTAGAGGTGATAATATGGATTCAGAATCGATTTTCGTATTGGTGTTGGTCCTTTGCCTTGGAGTAGGCCTTGTAGCTGCCGTGATAGGCGTGTTCTTTTTTAACGGCTTTCACTGGTGGGATAAACTATAATATAGAGAAACAATAAAATAAAATTTGGCAATCAAGGCCATACCACTTGAGGTATGGCCTTTTCTGATTATTCTGAAGAATTCACCCGAATCATAAACCTCTGGCGTTTTCGTTCCGTAATAACCGCTTATCCCGGGTTTCCAGGACCTCATTCACCATGGCCAGCATCTTATCCCGGTCCTTCTGCAAAGTCCCGGTTATGGGCAGGTAATTTGAAGCATGAGTCCCTACAAATTTCAAATTATCGATGGTAATATTCTCAAACATCCATTTCATCTCTTCCAGAGTCTCAAAGGGATCCAGCAGTTCTAGTTCACCGCTCTTGATCTGCCGGTAGAAGCCGGTCCCCGGGACTGGTGTCACCGTGAGAGCCGCCAGGTACTGGGGCTTCATTTCATTTATTATCTGCGCGGTGGCCAATGCGTGTTCCTGTGAACGGGAACCGCGGCCGGCCAGGCCTAACAATACCATAGCCGAAAGATTGATCCCGGCATTGACAAGGTTCTGCCCTGCTGCCAGCATCCCGGCATATCCAACTCCCTTTTTGACCTCCGTGAGCAGCCGATCGTCGCCGGTCTCTACCCCAAGATAAGCCTTGGTTAGACCCGCTGCCCGCAGGGCTCCCAGTTCGGAAGCACTCTTCCCAAGGGTGCTTTGCGGACCGACATAGCTTCCTACATGTCGCAGGGAGGGGAAGGCAGTATAAAGTACATCCAATATCTCCAGCAGTATTTCGGTATCCATCGCTATAGCATCACCATCACAGAGAAACACCTTTTCCAGGTCGCCATAGTGCCGTTTGGCCATACTTATATCGGTCTTTATCTCCTCCAGACTGCGGACCCGATACTTTTTATCTTTATACATGCCGCAAAAGCTGCACCGGTTGTGTGAACAGCCGATGGTCACCTGCAGCAGGTAGCTTCTGGCCTCACTGAAAGGCCGGAATATGTTGCCTTCGTATCGCATCAGAACAAACCCCCAAATTATCTTTATCTAATATCCTGCTCCATTGCGGACATCTACCGGCACCTGATTACCAGGATCAATTGTGGTTTTTTTCCTGTCATCATTCTTGATATCACTACCCGTTGTCTTATCTGTACCAGTATTGGTCATGGTTTCCCCTTGATTTACAGTATCATCCGGCGGTTCCAACACCGGCGAGGTATCGTTTTCATCACCTGTATCAGTTGCTTGCTCTCCATCCACTGTCTCATCCGGGGCAGGCTCCTCCACCGGAGTCTCCTCTTCCACTGCCGGCGTCGTTTTCCCCTGGAAGACCCCGCTATAGAGGAGGCTGTTCATATAATTTCTCCAAACCGGGGCCGATACGCTGCCGCCAAAGGTATCATATCCCTTTACCACCGCGCCGCTGCTATTGCCCGCCCATATCGCTGTACACAGCTGACCAGTGTAACCAATATACCAAAGGTCACGGCTATCCTCAGTTGTGCCGGTCTTACCGGAACTGCGAACAGCTATCCTGGCACCGCTCCCGGTGCCGTAGTTGACCACGCCCTGCAGCAATTCATCCATGGTTGCCGCGGTATCCTCACTGATGGCCCGCCAGGACTCAGAACTGCTCTTAGTATTAGGGATGATCTTCCCGGTGGTGTCCTCGATCCGCTCTATGGAGTAATATTCATGATACCAACCTCCATCAGCAAAAACCGAGTAGGCTGCTGCCATCTCCACCGGTGGTATCCCCTCGTTCATCCCGCCCAGGGCCAGGGCTAGGTGCTGGTCTTCCGGTTTGAGGGTGGTCACTCCAAATTTACGGATATATGAGCTGGCAGTTTCAACTCCAAGCATATTCATGATCTCAACTGATGCCACGTTTTCCGAAAGCGCCAGGGCATCCCGCACGGAGACCTCTTCCGGCGCATTTGCAACATGGTTGCGGGGCTTATAATTACCCCCGAAATCTCTTGGCTTATTATTTATCATCATCTCGGGGTCGATCAGACCCTGATCGATGGCTGCCGCATAGTATAATGGCTTGATCGATGATCCTGGCTGCCGCGGCAGGATAGCCATATCGAGCTGGTTTTGCAGGAAATCTGGCCCGCCAACAAAAGCCTTTATAGCTCCGCTGGTTGGATCTATTGAAACCAAAGCCATATCGTGTGCATTTATGCCCCTGGCGAGCAAGGTCTTTACCTGGTCGGCTACCGATTTTTCCGCGGCTTCCTGCATCCGCCGGTCTATGGTGGTATAGATCTTTAAACCAGCCTGATACATGCCCTTGCTGCCCAGCATCTCTTCTACTTGTTTTCGAATATAAACGGTAAGATAGGGATGTCTGCCGCCTTCGGGCACGTAAGGCTGAATATCCAGCGACTGCGCTTTGATTTGTTCGCCCTCTGCCGCGGTTACGACCCCTTGTTCCACCAGGAGATCGATCACTGTCTCCTGGCGCTCCTTCAAGCCCTTGTAGTTGCGTTCGGGTGCATAGAACTCGGGGGCCTGTATCATTCCGGCCAGCATGCAGATCTGCCCCTGATTGAGCTGGGAAAGATCCCGGTTGAAATAAGTGCGGGCAGCACAGCCCATACCCGAGCATCCGCGCCCCATATAGATCTCATTGAGGTACATATTCAGGATAGCGTCCTTGCCGTACTTTTCCTCCAAGGCAGTAGCGATGAAGACCTCTTTTATCTTTCGGATATAGGTCTTCTCCTGGTTCAGGAACAGGGTACGGGCCAATTGCTGAGTGATGGTGCTGCCACCCTCAGCCTTGCTTCCGGCCCGGATGTTCTTCCAGATAGCCCGTCCGATACTGCGGGCATCAAGCCCGGCGTGCTGATAGAAACGCTTGTCCTCCACGGCAACAACGCTCTTTTTCAGTAAATCCGGAAAATCTTCCTGATATACACGTTGATAGCCTAATGTGGTCATCTGGCTGCCATCGGCATAGTAAACCGCAGTCTGTGGTCGTGATTGGTATTCCCAATCACTCAGCCCGGTAGCGAAGAGCACTACCCGTGGCAGGGTCTGGGTGAGTGAAGCCCCGATTATGAAAAATACACCGAATATAATGACAGCAGAAAATAAAAGAGCGAATCCCTTGAGTAACCCTTTCAAATCAATGAGACCTCCTTCCGCTGCGCTGTTGGTTCTGGTCTCCGGTATCTGACCTATTCCCTATACGACTCCATATACTGATTTAATACAGTTTTCATAACATTAGCTCGAGCAGATGGAACCTGCTTTGTTTCCCGTATTATAGTATATAACAAATTGCCAGGGATTTATCGGCGGATGTCACAAATTTGCTTTGCCAGGTTAAATTATAATTCTATTTATTAAGACAAAGTTTTGTTTTAAAATATAACTAGTTGTGCACTTTTTTCTAATTACCCGGCAAAATGTCACCCAAAGCGACTTTTAACTGCTTTATTGATTTGATGGGATGATCGAGGAGAATATAGCACCTTGATTTACCACTTGTGATCGCCTGACGGTGACCATCTTCAGTACGATTGTAATCTGTAATACTATTTGGGGAGGGCCAGTTTTAATGGAGAAAAAAAACAAAGACGGTCAGGTCATAGTAGTGACCTCCGGCAAGGGTGGGGTGGGTAAGACTACCACAGTAGCCAATGTAGCATCAGCCCTGGCTAAAATGGGATACCGGGTCGTTGTGATCGATCTGGATATCGGCCTGAAAAAACTGGACCTGATACTGGGTTTGGAGAACCGGGTAATATACGACATTATTCAGGTAATAGAAGGAGAATGCACCATCAAACAGGCTCTGGTCAAAGACAAGCGTTTTCAGGAACTATATATGCTTCCTGCGGCCCAGACCAGAAATAAGGAAGATATCACTCCGGAACAGGTGGTAGCGCTTTGCGCCCAGCTGCGCCCGGATTTTGATTACATATTCATTGATTGTCCGGCCGGAATCGAGCAGGGCTTCCGCAATGCCATAGCTGCTGCCGACCAGGCCATAGTGGTGACCAATCCTGAGGTCTCGGCGGTCAGGGACGCTGACCGCATCATCGGCATGCTGGAATCGGCCGAGTTTACTGACATCAAGCTGGTGGTAAACCGCCTTCGCAACGAAATGGTCAAAAAGGGTGATATGTTGAGCGTGGATGACCTACTGGAGCACCTGTGTATTGACCTGATCGGGATCGTTCCGGAAGACAAAGGGATACTGGTATCCACTAACAGAGGAGAGCCGGTAGTTCTCAACGAACGCTCGCAGGCAGCTACAGCCTTCAACAATATCGCCCGGCGCCTGAGCGGTGAAGACATTGAATTCTTAAGTTTTGATGACGAATCGTTCTGGCAGAGGCTTAGAAGAGGCCTCTTTTCAAGTCGTTAGAAGGGGGTATTTGCTAGATGTTGGATTTTATCAAGAGGATATTTTCTGGGGAAAGTTCCTCCCCGCGTGATCAGGCCAACAGCAGACTACGCCTGGTTCTAACCCATGACCGTCTGGGCTCTTCTGCCCAGTTGATGGAGACGCTTAAGGAAGAGATACTGGAAGTCATAGCCCGCCACGTTGACATCGACGGCAAACCCGAAGTCAGACTGATCAGCGAAGGCAAACACGCAGCTCTGGACATCAACATTCCGATCAAAGGCAGGTAGAACAAAACATGGTTACCATCAAAGGAGTAAATGACAGCCTGGTCTTCTTTTTTGGCGAAGGCAGCCTGGCTGAACATATGGCCTTTCTGGAAAAGAAATTCACCGGCAGTGCACAACTTTTTGCCGGCTCCCGGGTGGTTTTCCAGGGCAAAGGCCTGGCGGATCTCTCTCATGACGATATAGCAGTCTTACAGAAATTATGCCTGGATCACGGTATGATACTAAACAATACGGTTAACCATCCAGTAATCACGCAACCCGACACATCAGATATCCCTGCACCCGCACCTGAAGCCGCACCAGTCAGATCGTCGCGTTTTGCAGCACCTCCTCCCCCCAGGGATGTGTTTATCCGCCGCAATTTGCGCAGCGGACAAAAGCTTCATGCCGAGGGCTCGGTGGTGATTTGGGGCGATGTCCACGAAAGCGCCGAGATCGTTGCGGGCGGCGACATCATAGTAATGGGTAAACTCGGCGGTATAGCACATGCTGGATGCTATGGAGACGAATCCAGCGTAGTCTTTGCCATAAACCTGATTCCCGGTCAAATAAGGATCGGAAGCAAGGTATCCCGCGCCGCCAGAGGCGAGACCAAACGGCCGTACCCGGAGATCGCCTATTTAGAGGATGGCAGCATATGTGTGAGAGAATATAATTCTCAGGATAAACTGCCTGGTTGATCTGAGTACTGGCATTCATTTCCTGGCATATTTGTCCTTCAATTATTATATTGTTTGTCATTGTTAGAATATGGGAAGGGTCGGTGATGAAGTGAATCCAAAAGACGAACAAAGCAAATGGGAGTTCCTGAGCAAATACAAACAGTGGATACTTCCTATTGTTCTGGTACTGATCGTCCAGGGGTTTGTTGCACTGGGATTTTTTCAAGGGCTGGAGAATAGTCTCTACGATTACTGGTTCATGTCACGTGGGGTCCAAAGCCCGGGAAATGATGTAGTGATCCTGGCGGTAGACGATTCTTCTGTTGAAAGGATCGGGCCGTTAGCCTGGCCTCGTGCCATACATGCACAGTTGCTCGATCTGCTCAAGGACGCCCGCGCAGTATGTTTCGACTTGACCTTTGCTGCTGAGCAAGACCCTAAAAACGATCAGGCCTTCGGTGATGGCATCGCCAAACATGGAAATGTGATACTCTCCGGCAAAGTCACCTTTTCCCGGGATGAAAACGGCGAGCTAGTCCAAGGATTTGAAGCGCCTATCGAATCCATAGTAGCCAGTAACCCGGCGCTGGGTTTCGTGAATATGGCAACCGACAATGACGGCGTTGTCCGCCGGCCCACTCTGGTAGATGTAAATATCTTCGACGGTGTTCCCGTCCCTTGTCTCGGACTGGCGGTAGCTTTGGAAGCAGAAGATATCAGTTATAATGATCTGAAGCTTACCCCCGGCTGGCTGCAGGCAGGCAAACACCGCATCCCTCTGGACAAAGAAAACCGTGCGCTGGCGACTTTCTATGGTCCCATGGCCACCTTTAAGACCATCAGTTATGCCGATGTAATTGAAGGCAAATACAAACCGGATTATTTCAAGAATAAGATCGTTTTGATAGGTCCGGAGACCGCGGAAGATCATGATACCTATCCCACTCCCTGTACTGCCAGCAATATGGTCTCAAAGGGTCTCCTGCCCAGCCCCGGCGTGGAGATCCACGCCTCAGTCGTACAGAATATATTGAATGACGACTGGCTGCGCGAGGTAAACCCGTGGTTGAACTTTGCCTTTCTGTTCCTGCTGGTACTCATCACTGCACTGGGCATTCATGGTCGGGGCGCCTGGATAGGGGCCCTTGGTACCCTGGTAGCCATCGGGATCGCACTGACCAGTTCCTATCTGGCCTGGAAATCACACTGGTGGCTCCATTCAGCGGCCCCCATGGTAACTCTGTTTATAACCTATGCTGGTTCCACCGCTATCGACTTCATCGAGGCCGAGATGAACCGGCGCAAGACCAAGGCCATGTTTTCCCGCTATGTTTCCCCGGATGTAGTTGAACAATTGATGGCCAATCCCGAGCAAATGTCCTTGGGCGGCAAAAAGCAGGAAGTGACCATTTTGTTTACCGATATCCGTGGCTTTACCGCTTTCAGTGAAAACAAGGACCCGGTAGACGTAATCGCCCGCTTAAATGAATACCTGACCGCCCAGACCGATGCCATCTTAAAACACGGCGGCACCCTGGATAAATATATGGGCGACGGTCTGATGGCCTTTTTCGGAGCGCCCATCTACTACGAGGATCATGTGGAGCGGGCAATCAAGGTAGCTCATGAGATTCAGGAAAGGGTAAAGGAACTCAATGAGAAGTGGGCCGAAAAAGGTGAGGTTCCCCTCTTGATCGCCTGCGGTATCAACACCGGGCCGGTAGTGGTCGGCAATGTGGGCAGCCCGGAGCGCATGGACTACACCCTGATCGGCGAAGACGCCAACCTGGCTTCTCGAGTTGAGGCCTTGACCAAACTCTTTGAAACCCTGGTTCTGGTCTCGGAACGTTCTTACAACCTGCTGCCGGAAGGGGAGATTAAAAACTCTCTCAACTATGTGGGTGAGGAACTGGTCAAGGGCTTTACCAATCCCATCAAGGTCTATTCTTTTACCGATTTAGACCTGCACTTTGAGAAATCCAAGGACAAAGGCTTTAAGTAGCAGTTTACCTGGTAAAGCCACTCCCATTATTCAGTCTGGGAGTGGCTTTTTCTTTTTCTGTACGATAGCCTTCGACTGGACCAATAAGCCTACCATATTTTCAAACGTCATTCCCGGCCTATTTTACGTCAACATTCAGGGGAATTTAGCAAAAAGCTAGGGTTTAGAGCTTCCCGATCGGGAAGCTCTAAACCCCATAATATTTCTCTCTGGCACTCTTTGCATCTCTTAATTCAAGAGACAATTTGCAAAACCTAATATCTTATTTGTATTATCAAGCGCGAATAACCAAATATGATCCCCGGCGTTTACACCAGATATTCAGCTGACATAAGGTGTTAAACAAGACCCGTCAGAACCAAGAGCTGCCGGCGACAGTGGATCGGTACCGCCAGGCGAGGAACCGGACACATATATGTAAGCATAATGATCCGTTCCCGTCGGCGAACTGGTTACGGGGTTCAATGTAGTCGTGTTGCTGGTAATAGTCGTAAAACTGGCTGTAAAATTATCGGCTGGAGTTATGGCTACTTCGGAGGCATCCAGCGGATGGTCCAGAAATACCTGGACTTTTCCAGTACTATCATAACCCATAAACCCTATATGATAACCCGCTTGGAGCCCCGGCAGGGAAGTCCCCCCTCCAATGAGATTGCAATCCTTAAAGCCTAATAATTCCTGAGTACTTATGTCAATTTGATCTGCCGGAGTAAAAGCAGAAAAGCCCTTGTTCATCCACATCCATTTATAACCGCCCGGTGAGGCACAAGCGCTATCTTCAATACCAGTCAGGCGCGTACTGGAGACCCATATACCGGGTACAAGAGTTGGGGCAGTCTTCGAAAAGGTGGCCCGTGGTGCCTGGGCTATCTCCGTCGAAATCATCGGATGGGTGGTACAGGCCATCACATGGTTGGCAGCATCCACGGCAGCCACCTGTAAAAAGGAACCGGCCGGGCACATAAATGGAGTTCCCGGGTCAAAAGGACTCGCTAAATAAGCCTTAGCTTGGACCCAGCCCGTTGTGTCAAGTTGTTCTCCCAGGGAAGGCGGCCCCAGGGGACCCTGCCACATTCTGAATAAATAATGATCGGCACCCGTATAACCTAGACCACTAAACTTGGTGAATCCTGCCAGTACATATGGTTCCAGCGCAAACGTAGACAATTCCGGGGATGGCTCATATACTTTCAAGGGCCCGATGGCTGAAGGAGTTCCATTCACAGATATTACATACTCATATTGCCGCAGGGGCAGTTGTGAGTTAAGTGCAAACAAAAAGTCGCATTCACTGACGGAACTTGGGGTTATCGGTGTCAAAGCATTGCCGGAGAGATCCAGAGCTATATCGTTGCTCCCCGCCTCGATAAACTTCAAACTGATGGAACTCGTATTTGTCCAGAGATTAAAATCATCATGCACTAGTATAGATGCCGGGGTGGTATAGGGACTGGCAATAAAGCTTGGCTCGACCCCTAATGGGGGAAGCGCCCATACATTGACCGTCTTTGTGGCTGAAGTATATCCTGGAGCTGTTGCTGTAAAACATAATGTCTCCATACCTGATCGATAGATTCCCGAGCCAGGGGTGGTCTCTTTGCAGGTCACCTGAATGTAGTGCCCGCCGCCGGCAACGGCCCCGCCGCCAGCAACAGGCCCTATGGCGACATCAACTACATCAGTACCGGATTCTGAACAGGTGATGGTTGCAGTATCCGGGTTAATGGTGAAGAACACCTTGCCCTGACCGGGGGTTGGAAGTCCGCAGAGTCCCGGGAACATATTGGGTATGTAATAAGTATCAGGTGCATCGCTGATGGTAATAGCAGGACTACTGACCCCACCATCTCCACCTCCGCCATCGCCGGTGAGAGCGCTGGGTGTAGTGGGAGTACTCGGGGGATTGGCTGCCGTTTCACTGACCTGGTTCAGGGCCTCATTGAGAGCCTGATTAAGAGCATTGGCCGGGTCGGGTGCCGGGGTCCCCGGGCTGTTCGCGGGGGCCTCTCCGGCAGGAGGCGCTCCCTGGTTCTCGGTCATGGTGGTTGCCGTCGCGGTGACCCAGCTCTGTACCTGGGTCCATTCAGACGCTTGCTGCGCGGTCATCGGAGCCGGAGCTGACGGCGGGCCGCCTGCAGTACTTCCTCCGGAAGCCTCACCGGGGGACAGGCTTACCGCCTGACCACCCGCGATAACTTGCGCTGAGCCTTCCAGCAGGTTGGTGCTGCCGCTACCGTTACTGTTGACCGCACTCTGCCAGAAGCTTCCTCTGATCGCTGCTACGCCCCAGGGCATGTCTACCTTTACCTTTACCTTCTGCTTCTGGGCGGTCTTGTACCACGGAGCAGCTTCTTCTCCTGCTGCCAGCAGGTCATATCTCGCGTCACTTGCTGCCAGCAGTTTCGATCCATGTTCATTCATGCTGGTAGCTGTGGTCCCGGCTTCCGCTGTGGTGGTCGGGGCAGCCAGGCTGGAAAGTCCGCCGAACACTTTGCCTATTTTCATTTCTACTACCAGGTTATCTACTGCTATCCCCGGCTTGCCGTCTTTCTTGATATAGGCCCGGCCCTGGGATTCCTTTATGGTCAGGGTGGTATTGGCTTTCAACAACAAGCTGCTGCCGTCGGGGTAGTTGAGCAGCGCTTCTCCATTGCCTTTGGTCTGGATGGTGTCTCCCGCTCCTGCCTGGGCGCTGCCGCTCACCTGTTTGGTATTGCTTCCCCGGCTGAGGGTCACTTCTCCGCTCTTTACGGTGAGGGTGCTCATCATACTGCGGCTGGATAATTGGGGATCACTGGTCAGCAGTAAGGAAAGTGCTCTGCTTATATCCCCGCGGCTGATAGGCTGGTCAGGTCGTATGCTGTCGCCCTGGGTACCGATCATCCCGGCATCTATCGCCATGGCCATAGCCCGGGCAGCCCAGTGGCTGCTCTCCATATCGCTTAATTGAGGCAAGGCTACTCCGCTGTCTCCTTCTTTGGACAGTCTCATTATCAGACTGATGCCCTGCACTCGGGTCAGGGGCTGTTCAGGTCTATAGCTGCCATCGGCAAAGCCTTTGAGATATCCGGCCTTTACGGCTGCTGCTACATAGTTATTGGCCCAGTGATCTTTTGCTACGTCCGTAAAACCGCTGGCTTCTCCGGTACTAACATTCAGATTGACCGCTTTACTGATGATGACCGCGGCCTGGGCACGGGTCAGCCCTTGGTCGGGACGAAAGGTCCCGTCCGGGAATCCGCCTAATATCCCCCGGGCATTCATGTAGTTTATGTACACCAGATTGCTGCTGTCATTTCCGACATCCTTGAACTGGCTGGTAAGGCTTCCCTCAGTGCCGGCTGCAGCCTGGGCGATTCCGCCGGGCAGCAGCAGCCCCAGAAGGAATATAGCCAGCAAAAGGTTGGCGTATAGGCTCCGTCTCCTGCTGATCATTTTCATCCCATTCCTTTCATTATTGACATGTCTATTAAACTCTAGAATTTTAATTATTCTACAAACCCCAACCATATTCCTGTTTTTTCTTTCGTAAGAAAATAACCACCAATTTTGTCTAACCAAGGACTGGCTAGCTTTTTCAGCCTGCCTTTTATTTTTTAGTAAACTTTAATTTTTGCCTTGATATAGAAATAGGGGCGATTCGCTAATCGCCCCTGCAAAAATATAATACTATATACGTCCTCATATTGGCTTTACTTAGGGCGCAATTTCACCACCTATAACT
>JBLMZJ010000130.1:0-5100 GCA_050258735.1 Deltaproteobacteria bacterium
AGCACAGCTAGATGTCCGATGTGACCGACCCCAGGACGCAGTCCCGGGGTTTCATTTTAAAATGTGATTGAGCTGGATAGCTACCCGGGAATCTTATTCCATCGCCTGAAGTTGATAACAGCTATATAGCTGATGGGGATGGGCATAATGAAACCAGGACATTTATTATGACTGTCCAAAAGGAGATGACGGGTTGAAAAAGAAACTATTGGTCGTAAGCCTTGCCCTGGCACTCACAGTAGTATTTGCTCATGCAGCTGCTGCAACCGGTGCAGGGGGCGGGTGTGAGTGTCCCAATCGAGTTTCAGGCTCCGCTTTGAATCAGGTGCCAATTGCAGAGAAACTGAATTTGAGTGACAGTCAGGTTCAACAGTTGAAAGAAATCAACCTGAACACCTACCAGGCCGCCAAGCCCATCAAGATTAAGCTGTCAGAAACCAGATTTGAACTCAGGCAATTGCAGATTGATGGAAAAGACCGGTCTGCTATTGAAGCGAAGTCCAAGGAAATAAAAGATTTAAAGGACCAGCTTCATAAATTGCGCGAGCAGAAAAAGCAGAAGGTCCAGTCGATCTTAACGCCCGAACAGCTGGCCAAGCTTAAAATGATAAAGGGCTCAGGCCATCACAGCGGTTGGGATAAATAAGGGTATCAGAATCCTTTGTAATCTGACCGCATTTTAAGAAAGGAGACCGATTTTGATCGGTCTCCTTTTCTTCTTAGATATAAAAATGTTTTAAGTTGCATAGAGTTCCAATTGCTCGCGGGAAATCCCGGGGAAGAGGGATTCGGCTACTCCCATAGCAATAATGCGGGCACTGTTTTCGATGATGTCATCGACCTCCTTGGGAGTGACAGCCAGACTTCCTCCAAAGAAAGAAAGCACTTCCTTCACTGCATCCAGCGATTTGATCTCATCGTAAATAGCACTGGTATTGGAACAAAACTGTTTGACGGCCTGGCTGGCGATGACCGCCGCATTGACGATAGTCGGACAGCCGATAGCGATCACCGGGACCCCTAGATCTTCCTGGCGGATCGCTTGCCTTTGATTCCCGATACCTGCCCCGGGCTGGATCCCGGTGTTGCACATCTGGATACTGGTGCCTATACGTTCCACATTCTGTGCAGCCAGGGAATCTACTACTATTAGTAAGGCTGGTTTGACCTTTTCTACAATACCCTTGACCACTTCAAAAGTTTCCAAACCAGTAATGCCCAGTACACCTGGAGCAATGCCGCAAATTGGACGCATGCCCTCAACTAAAGCTTCTGGGGCATACTGATGATAATGGCGAGTTATCGGGCTGTATTCAATAAATTTCGGACCCAGCGCGTCAGGTGTTGCCCGCCAGTTACCAAGACCGACCAATAGGACTGTACTATCGGCTGGCAGCACGTTGCCAATAAGCAACGGCATACTGGTTACCATAGCCTTAATTATTTCATCTTTTACATATGGATCATTGATTCGTAAGGGCGGAGATTCGATAGTGATGTAACTGCCGATCGGACGGCCCATCTTTTCAGCACCGGCCTGGTCTTTGACGGTTATCGTGGTTACCTTGATGTGTTCCATGTTTTCAACTTTTTCTTCAACCCCAGGAATCTCCTGATTGCTGTCACCGCGGACCAGGTCTCTGGCCTCAACCGCCATATCGACATTCAGGTTGAAAGCCTTGATTATATCCTGCATTAATTGACCCCCTTTTGGAATATTATTGGGCTGCTGGACAATATTTATGCTATCGTAATTATAAAGAAGGTGAATCAAGCACAATGTCGCCTTTTGATCCAAGTAATGATCGATACATATAAATAATAAAATGGCGACTCTTACGAGTCGCCATTTTGGGGAGAGGAGAATTTTGTAAAGTTGTTGGGGAGGGTTTGTTCACCAGATTTTTATCTGGCATTAGTATCATTGCCCCGAGCTGCAGATTATATACCCAATTGGAAATTATTTTTTGCATTTTAACATTTAGGTTCTAACACTTATTTTCAAAAGAGGGCTAAGGAATAAAGTACTGAAGGTGCACGCTAAGTGAACAGATTGTGGCGTGCCTTCTTTGTGATAAAATAAATTTAACCGTAAAAAAAGGTAAATTGCTTTTTTCGGTGAATACAAGGAGAAGGACATGCGAGTAATTGGTGGCAAAGCCCGCGGTAAAAGCTTGAGGGCGCCCAGGGGCATGAATACCCGTCCTATCACTGCTATGATCAAGGAAGCGCTTTTCAATGTGGTCGGTCCTGATGTGGCAGAGAGCAGATGGCTGGATCTTTTTGCAGGCAGCGGAGCAGTCGGGATCGAGGCCTTGAGCAGGGGAGCCAGTCAGGCAGTTTTTATTGATGCTGATAAGTCGGCAGTCGATATAATACGCGATAATCTCCGGCATTGCGGGTTGGAAAAAGAAGCCGAAGTCTACCGCAATGATGTGTTCAAGGCCACCCGGTTGCTGCAGAAAAGAAGTCAGCACTTTGATTATGTATATATTGATCCGCCGTTTACTAATGAAGCAATATTTATTCCTATATTAAAAGATCTGGCTAGTTCCCGGTTGCTGGAGGAGGATGGCATCTTGATTCTGAGGACCCCGCACAGGTTCAGGGTGCCGGCGAGCATTGAAGGAGTGGCTTGCAACAGGTCTGATCGATATGGGGAGTCTGCTTTGCATTACTATGGATATATTAAGGAGGGCAGCGCCGATGATGGAAGTGTTCAGGATTCTGGACGATATTGAGTTTATGCTGAAACAGGGCAAGAAGGTGCCGTTATCCAACGGTAAAGTCGTGATAGACAGTCACCGTTTTTTGGAAGAGATCGACCGTTTGAAAGCCAGACTGCCCGGTGATCTGGAGACTGCCCGCCTCATAATGATGGAAAAGGAACGTATCGTCAATGAGGCATGCAATGAAGCCGAAACCTATGTTGAGCGATCGCGTGACCACGCCGCCCGACTGGTCGATAATAATGAAATCACAAAAAATGCCATGCAGATGGGTGAGGAGATCGTGGCCAGAGCGGAAGAGGTCGCCCGTGAGATCCGCCATGATGCAGACGAGTATGCCGACGGCGTTTTGACCCATATGGAACTGGTTCTCAAGAAAGGTCTGGAAGCTGTCAGCCAGGGCAAGGATGATCTCAGGCAGTCCCTGGTCCGTAATGATTACTGATATAAACGTATTTCGAACAGCCTGGATAATCACTATTCAGGCTGTTTCTAATTATTAAAGACCT
Source organism: Deltaproteobacteria bacterium (assembly GCA_050258735.1). GTDB lineage: Bacteria > Bacillota > Syntrophomonadia > Syntrophomonadales > Syntrophomonadaceae > Syntrophomonas_A. The sequence goes on from JBLMZJ010000130.1 coordinate 3,239, forward strand.
CCGGTTATACCGGAGGTTTTCGTCTAGATATGCCAAACTATTGCCGTTAGGTTTGTAAATATCTCATGATATCCTGTGCCTATACACTCTCATTGCATAAAAATATGCAACAACAAGAATAGCCAAACACCATGCCAGTGCGATCCAAATGTCATTTCCGACTGGCTGCTCCGCGAGCAGGGAGCGCACCGCCTCAACGATGGAGGTTACCGGCTGGTTTTCGGCAAAGGCACGAACGCCCGACGGCATCGATTCTGTCGGCACAAATGCCGAGCTGATAAAGGGTAGAAAGAGAATCGGATAGGAAAAGGCGCCGGCGCCGTCCACCGATTTTGCGGACAGTCCGGCAATCGCCGCGATCCATGTCAAGGCCAGCGTAAATAATGCGAGTATGCCGGCTACGGCAAGCCATGATAATACCCCCGCCGACGAGCGAAAACCCATAATAAGAGCTACAAGGATGATGACAACAACCGAAATAGCGTTGGATACCAGCGAGGTCAGCACATGCCCCCACAGCACGGTCGAACGCGCAATCGGCATGGAGTGGAATCGTTCAAATATGCCCCGTTGCATATCGATAAACAGGCGATAAGCCGTATAGGATATGCCGCTTGCAATCGCAATAAGCAATATGCCGGGCAGCAGGTAATTCACATAGTTATCCGTACCGGTTTGAATTGCACCGCCGAATACGTAGACGAACAGCAGCATAAACGCAATCGGCATGATAGTGACTGTAATGATGGTGTCCATGCTGCGGAAAATATGGCGCATGGAACGTCCAAGCATAACACTCAAATCGCTGAAAAAGTGTTTCTTTGTGGCTTCCATTTATTCTTCCTCCTTTTTGCCGACGATTGCGAGGAATATTTCTTCTAATGTAGGTTGTTTTTCAACATATTCCACCTTTGCGGGCGGGAACAACTTTTTCAGTTCCGCAAGCGTGCCGTTGGCGATAATCTTACCTTCATGCAGAATGGCAATTCGATCGGCAAGCTGTTCGGCTTCCTCCAAATACTGCGTGGTCAGGAACACCGTTGTACCACCCTCTGCAAGCTCTTTGACCATCTTCCAAACCTCGATGCGTGCCTCAGGGTCAAGCCCAGTAGTTGGCTCGTCGAGGAAAATGAGCTGCGGTTTCCCAACAAAGCTCATGGCAATGTCGAGCCTGCGGCGCATACCGCCCGAATAAGCAGATACCCTGCGATCGGCGGCTTCGGTCAAGCCAAAGCGTTTAAGCAGATCGTCCGCCACCTGACGTGGATGGTTCAGGTGGCGCAGCTTGGCGATCATGATAATGTTTTCCCGTCCAGTCAAAATCTCATCCACGGCGGCAAATTGTCCGGTCAGGCTGATCGACTGCCGTACATGGTCTGGCTTTGACGAAATATCGAATCCGTTTACGGTGACGGCTCCGCTGTCATGTTTAAGCAATGTAGAAAGGATTTTGACAATCGTTGTCTTGCCTGAGCCGTTGGAGCCAAGCAGGGCGAAAATACTGCCCTTTTCCACCTCAAAATCTACGCCCTTCAAGACATGAAGCTGCTTGTAGGACTTTTTAAGCCCTTTCACTTGGATTGTTTGGTTTTGCATATTTTTCACTCCTATGCAATAGTAACCTTTGATAAATCGGCTTCCATACCTTTGAGCGCGGCATAGGTCAGCTTATCCATCATCGCGCCGTCAAAGCAAATGGTTTTGATGGCACGGTAATACTTCTTTGATAAGGTATACGCCGCAAGGAAAGACACATTTTTGAGTGTTGCACCATTAAAAGTAGCTTCGTTCAGCGCCGCCTTCTCAAATTTGACGTTGATAAAGGTCTGTCCATTAAAACATTGCCCCCGCAGGTCGGAATA
>JBLMZJ010000131.1:0-26706 GCA_050258735.1 Deltaproteobacteria bacterium
CTTGAAGGAACTGATCAGCTCATTGGTAAACTGCTCGGATGAGACGTAAACTACAACACAGTCCGGGCGCTTGGCAATGATCTGGTGACCGATGGCCTGCATCAGGTGAGTTTTCCCCAGACCGACCCCGCCATATATGAAGAGCGGGTTATACGCCCGGGCGGGAGATTCGCCTACGGCATAACAGGCGGCATGAGCAAAGCGGTTGCTGTTGCCTACCACGAAGGTATCGAAGGTATATTTACGGTTCAATCCGGAAAAATCTTCTTTAGCAGTGGAATTATCCGTAGTCAGAAACAGGTTGATATCCTGACTGGTCATATTTCGCAGCTCATTGGTCATCCGGTCCAGGTAACGGATCTTTATCCACTCCTGGGTGGAGGTATGGGGTACGCTTACATAAAGGGTGTTATTATGAAAAGCCTTGTATGTAGCGGTGGAAAGGAATGCATCATAGCTGGCCTGGTCGATATCCCTGGCGATGCTGTCCAGAACCTTCTGCCAGATGGCAGCAAAATCATAATCAATTGACATCTCTCTACAGGCCCCCCTATAATGGTCGGCAGATGTGGATAAGTGGAATATCCTGTGGAAAAATGTGAATAAATCTTCTAACAACTCCACAAAACTGACCGCCGACAAAAACACAGTATAATAATAGCAGATTAAGTGGAATTTTAGAAGCATTTAGAAAGTGCAGAAATCTTGACATATAGGGAGTTAAATAAATATAATGAATAAGTGCTGGAAAAATCAAGGGAGGAGTAGCAATTTATGAAACGGACCTTTCAACCAAAAAATCGCAAAAGGAAAAAAGTGCACGGCTTCAGGCAGAGGATGGCAACTGCCGGCGGAAGAAAAGTACTGGCCAACCGGAGAAGAAAAGGCAGAAAATCATTATCCGCATAGGTCGTAAGAGCGGCCTTTTGTTTTCTCTTGACCTAAATCGGTAGTGGTATCAGGTATAGGCAAATACGAGGTTATGGATGCTTAAGAAGCAATATCGCATCACGGATAAAAAGGTTTACGATCGCGCCTACCGGGGTGGAAAAAGAATTTCGGGCAGATACCTGATTGTTTTTATAAGAGAAAATGAGATGCCGGGCAACCGATTCGGATTCGTTACCAGTAAGAAGACCGGGAAGGCGGTGACCAGGAATCTGGTCAAGCGCAGATTAAGAGCCCTGGTTCAAAATGAATTGCCCCGGATGAAGGGCAATCATGATGTAGTGATCGTGGCCCGCTATAATATTAAGGAAGCTGATTTTTCAGCACTGAAAAAGGATTTCCTGATAGTTATGAGGAAGGCCGGACTATGTTAAGCAAAGTTCTTATTGGGCTGATCAGGATTTATCAGAAGGTAAGGATCTCGAAATCCCCTAACTGCAGGTTTTACCCGACCTGTTCAAGTTATTCCATTGAAGCCATCGAAAGATATGGGATAGTTAAAGGGGGATGGTTAGCGACTAAAAGGATCTTACGATGTCATCCATTTCATCCGGGAGGTTACGATCCGGTGCCGTAAGCAGAAACATACCGGGTCAAAAAGCGCCAGGCTTAAAAGAAAACCCTCGTTGGTAAATGCCTGGGGCGCAGGGACAAGCCAGGACCGAACAGGAAAGAGGTCTTTCCACAGCTTTGAGGAGGTGAATCCTGCCGGAGAAGGGCAGGAGGTTATTGGGTAGTCTTTGGCATGCGTTTGTACTATGGTTTCAGAGCGTTATAGAATTCTTTTATGCGATCACCGGGAGCATAGGCCTGCCTAACTATGGGCTGGGTATCATTCTGTTGACCATAGTAATCAAACTGGTTTTGTTCCCCTTAAATCAAAGGCAGCTGAAATCCATGCGTGCTATGCAGGAGATTCAGCCGAAAATGAAGTATATCCAGGAAAAGTACAAGGACGACGCCCAGGTCATGCAGACCAAACTGATGCAGCTCTACAAGGATCATGGGGTCAGTCCCCTCAGCGGTTGTCTGCCGCTGCTCATCCAAATGCCGATCTTTTTCGCCTTCTACCAGGCGCTGATCAGCTTCAAGTTTACTGTAGCCGCCCATGCCAGCTTCCTATGGATCCCCAATATCGGGTCTAAAGATCCCTATTTTCTTCTGGCGATACTGGCGGGACTCACTACTTACCTGCAACAAAGGGTTTCAATGGTCGACACCAAGGACCCTACCCAGAAGACCATGCTGTATTTCATGCCGGTTTTTATGGCCTACATAGCCACCACCGTGCCGGCAGGCTTGCCGTTGTACTGGGCAGTATTCAACATACTGGGTATCCTGCAGCAGCTCTATGTCAATTACACACACGAACAGAGCAAGTTGGCTACGCCTGCTGGTGTGATCATGGATGCGGCCATTGAAGAAGAAAAAGAAGAAATTAAGCCGGAAGTCAAAAAGGATCCCGAAGCAAAGAAAGCAAAGGCTTCCGAACCGGATAAAAGTGCCAAAAAGGACAAAGGAGGCAAAACTAATAATGGAGCTCCGAACAATCGAAAAAAAAGGAAAAACCGTTGATGAAGCAATAAAATCAGCCCTTGACGAACTGGGCTGTGATATTGAGGATGTAAAGATCGAGATAATGGAAGAACCCAGCAAAGGCCTGTTGGGCCTGGGCAAGAAACCGGCAGTCGTAAGGATCAGCGTCCGCCAGACCCCGGAAGAAGAGACCCGCATGATACTGGAAGACCTGCTTAACAAGATGAAGATCGATTACGTGATCAACAGCGTCGAATTCGATTCCGGCCGGGTAAGGATCAACATTACCGGCAAAGATATGGGACTGCTCATTGGCCGCAAGGGCGAGACACTGAATGCGGTACAGTTTATTTTAAGCCTGATCGTAAACCGGGACCGGGCTGAAAAGGTCCATATCACGCTGGACGTGGAAGATTACCGCAAGAAGAAGGAAGAATCCCTGGAAGCTCTGGCCCTTAGGCTTTCCGACAAGGTCAAGAAGACCAGGAAGAACGTAGTCATGCGGCCAATGACCTCCCAGGAGCGGCGGATAGTACATACCGCCCTGCAGTCCGACCCGCAGGTGACTACCTATTCCCTCGGGGACGAACCCAACCGCAAAGTAGTCATATCCCTCAAGAAATAGGATAACTAATAAGACAGCCAAAGCACCGGGAGTTCGCTCGCGGTGCTTTTTTACGGCAAGATCGTTTTTGCACGAAACGGAAACTATTTATATCAAAGTAGTGTCTGTAAACGCAGGTTGGTCTGCTTGCGCAAATGAAGTTACCGGCACCGGCAACAACACGAGTTTTTCGAAATTTAACAGCTGCGGATAAGGGAACTCCGCAGGAAATCAACAGTTAATGTGGGTGATGCCAATTATAGGATTTAATTAATAGAAAACCGGAAATCAAGAAGTAACGGAAACTAAGCGATGCGGGGGAGTTCCCGCTTAGGCGTTCGTTGAGGGGCCCATGAATGAAATTACCGGCATCAGCGACAGGACCCCGGGCTATGTAGAAGGGTTTTCGCGACATGGAATCAATGCTTGCTGAAAATCGGCCGCTGTGAGAGAGGCGTCTTTTTTAACCGATTCATGAAAAATCAAACTGGAATGTTATTAAAACAGCAAAAACAATAGATCGCAGGAAACCCGAGCGGCTGGACAAAGTTTCCGCAAACGACCATCGGGAATGGATTTACCGGTTTCAGCAAGGACAGTGCAGCTCGCAAGTTTTATACAGGAACATGATGGAGGCAGACATCCAGGTATATAGTAGAATAATAACTGTAACTGATCGTGGGATAGAGAATAGCAAGGAAAGAGATAGATAGGTTATAACTTCTTTGGCTTCTGGTAAGATATCTAACAGTGATGATTATTAAGAAGGGAGATGACCCGGATGTATGACGATATAGCTGCTATTTCCACACCGCCTGGAGAGGGTGGTATCGCTATCATCAGGCTAAGCGGCACCGGGATCATCGAACGGATAACAGAGCTATTCAGGCCGCGCAATCCAGAACAGGAAATGATCCTTCGCCCCTCACATACCTTGACCCTGGGCTGGATCATTGATAACGGGGGAGAAATAATCGATGAGGTGCTGGTAAGTGTGATGAAGGGACCTCACAGCTACACCGGTGAAGATGTGGTAGAGATCAATTGTCACGGCGGTGTTTTGTCGGCCCGCCGCTGCCTGGAACGTGTCCTCACCACCGGGTTTCGCCTGGCTGAACCGGGAGAGTTTACCCGCCGAGCCTATCTCAACGGGCGCCTGGACATAAGTCAGGCCGAAGCGGTCATCGACGTCATCCGGGCCAAGAGCGACAAGGGCATGCGGCTGGCCCAGCAGCAGTTGTCAGGAATGAATGCCAGGTATATCGACAGCCTGGAGGACGGGCTCACCCGTATAAATGCCATAGTGGAGGCCAGCATAGATTTCCCTGATGAAGTGGGAGAGCCCGATTTTGACGAGGTGGACCAGCGGCTGCAGGAGATACTTTATAGCCTGGACACCCTGATAAACGCCGCCAGGAGGGCGGAAGTCTACCGGGAAGGCATCAGCATCGTCATCTGCGGCAAGCCCAATGTGGGCAAGTCCACCCTGCTAAATACCCTGCTGCGCAAGGATAAGGCCATAGTGACTGAAATACCCGGGACTACCCGGGATGTTATCGAGGACTATATAAATGTACGGGGCATCCCGGTAAAGATCATGGATACTGCCGGAATCCGCGCTACTGAAGACCGGGTCGAAAAGATCGGGGTGGAACGCTCCCGCGAAGTCATCAACACGGCGGAACTGGTCTTGTTCCTGCTTGACGTAGAGGCGGGGATCACCGACGAGGACCGTGAAATATTCAGCCTGATACAGACCAAAAATGTGATAGTGCTGGTCAACAAGGAGGATCTGGCGGAAAAGAATATAAATGAAGACAGTCTGAAAGAGATGTTCCCGGGGCTTACCATCATACGCGGGTCCGCCCGGGAAGAGATCGGGATAGATGAACTAGAGGAGAGTATCGAGAACCTGGTCCTGGCAGGACAGACTGGTTCGGACAATCTGGAGATTATGGTTTCTACCCGTCAGCGCAACGCACTGGAACGGGCGCGCCAAAGCGTTATTGATAGCAGGGAGGGCCTGCGTGAGGCGCCATTGGATTGCCTGGGCGTCGATTTGGGCGGAGCCCTGGATGCCCTGGGCGAAATAACAGGAAAAAATCTGAAGGAAGAGGCCATCGACCGCATCTTCCACGACTTCTGCATTGGGAAGTAGGGAGACAAAGATCTAAAGTGTCATTGCGAGCGAAGCGCGGCAATCTTGTCTTTCAGCCAATGGGCAGAAGATAGAGTTACCCGCTTGCGTGCATAAGACTATTTGATTTGGAAGTAACAATACATTATTTAGATAAAAATCATTTTATATTACCCCAGAAAAATCTGTGTTAATCTGTGCAAATCTGTGGCTAAATTACCGTTACCCCAATATTTTAAGGAGGATTTTTATGATTTATCAGGCGGGGAGTTATGATGTGGTGGTTATCGGAGCCGGACACGCCGGGTGCGAGGCGGCACTGGCCTCAGCTCGCATGGGATGCAGTACCATTATGATCACCCTCTCCATCCAGCATATAGCGTTGATGCCCTGCAATCCCTCTATAGGCGGGCCGGCCAAGGCTCAGGTGGTACGAGAGATCGACGCTCTGGGCGGCGAAATGGCACTTAATATAGATAAGGCCAATATCCAGATAAGGATGATCAATACCGGAAAAGGGCCGGCGGTCCAGGCTTTGCGTGCCCAGGCCGATAAAGAAGAGTACCACCGCGAAATGCTGCGAACTTTGGAGTCAACGCCGAATCTCAGCATACTTATGGCCGAGGTGGAGCGGATCGAAGCTGAACACGGGCGGATAAGCGCAGTAGTCACCCGCACCGGTGCCCGCTTTGCCTGCAAGGCAGTAGTGATCACTTCGGGGACTTATCTGAAGGGACGAGTCATCATTGGAGACGTGGCCTTTGATAGTGGCCCGGGCAACCAGATCCCGCCCATGCGGCTGTCAGAAAACCTGAAAGAACTGGGTGTCGAGCTGGGACGATTCAAGACCGGGACCCCGCCTCGTATCGATTCCCGCACCGTAGATTTCAGCAAAATGATAGAACAGCCGGGGGATCCCAAACCCCTGCGGTTTTCCTTTATCAGTCCCCGGACCCAGCGGCAGCAGTTGTCATGCTGGCTCACCCGCAGCAATCCGGAGACCCATCGCATCGTTATGGACAATATTGACCGCGCGCCGCTCTTTACCGGGATCATCAAGGGGCGCGGGCCGAGATACTGCCCTTCCTTTGAAGACAAAGTGGTGCGCTTTTCCCATAAGGACAACCATCAGCTCTTCGTGGAACCAGAAGGCCGGCGCACCAACGAGATGTATGTGCAGGGACTCAATACCAGCCTGCCTGAGGATGTGCAGCTTCAGGTACTGCACAGTATCGCCGGACTCGAGCATTGCAGGATGATCCGCACCGGATACGCCATCGAATACGATTATGTGGTGCCTTCCCAGCTGCGGCTCAGTCTGGAGACCCGCCAGATCTCCGGGTTGTTTACCGCCGGGCAGATCAATGGGACTTCCGGCTACGAGGAAGCCGCCGCCCAGGGTATAATCGCCGGGATCAATGCTGCGCTTAAAGTGCAGGAGAAGGAGCCCTTCATATTGAAGCGCAGCGAAGCCTATATCGGGGTACTGATCGATGACCTGGTCACCAAGGAGAATGACGAGCCGTATCGGCTCCTTACCTCCCGGGCTGAGTACCGGCTGCTGCTGCGTCAGGACAACGCCGATCTGCGTTTGACCGAAAGGGCCCACGAGATTGGCCTGGTGAACAGCCAGCGCTGGGATATGTACCGGGAGAAGAAAGAGCTGCTGGACCGGGAACGGAGCCGCCTGCAGGAAGAATATGTACTGCCGCTGGACAGTCGCATGGCTGAATTCCTGGAATCCAGGAACAGCGCTTCTCTGCGGGATCGCATATCGTTATGGGAATTGCTCCGGCGGCCGGAGATAAAGATCGATGATTACCCCACGTTGGACCTGATGGAGGACTACGACCTTGATATCATGGAACAGTTGGAACTCCAGGCCAAGTACGAAGGATACATCCGCAAGCAGGAGGATCAGGTACGCCGCTTCGAGAAAATGGAAGCCCGTAAGATACCAAATGATATAGATTACAATGGGGTATACGGGTTGGCCTTCGAAGCGCTCCAGAAGCTCAATGCGGTACGACCGGCCTCCATCGGTCAAGCGTCGAGGATAGCCGGGGTCAATCCAGCGGACATAAATATTTTATTGGTTTTTCTTGAGAAAAAAAGAAGGAAATAGAAAACTTATATGGAATATACTGTTAAATCATTTACAAAATTGCTTTGGCGGGAGAATGCGCTCCACAACCTGGTGAGCCGCAAGACCAGCCCGGAGGACCTGCAGCGTCATATCGATGACAGCCTGCGGCTGCTTGATTTCGTCGAGCTGCCCCCGGGGTCTCGTCTGGTTGACATAGGAAGTGGAGCCGGCTTCCCCGGGCTCATTCTGGCCATGGCCCAACCTGAGGTCGAGGTTACCCTGGTGGAATCCGATGGCAAGAAGAGCCAGTTCCTGAACATGGCCCGCGAGGAACTGGGACTCACGCGGGTAAGCGTGGTCTGCCGGCGAGTGGAGGAAATAGGACGCGACCCGCTTTGGCGGGAGAGTTTCGATTTCTGCACTTCTCGCGCTGTAGCGGCCATGAACATCATGCTGGAGTATGGACTGCCCCTTATCAAAACTGATGGGTTAATGCTGTTATGGAAGGGGCGAAATTACAAGGCTGAGCTGGAGGAGGCGCAAAATGCGCTGTTGACGCTGGGAGGAATGGTTGAGGACATATTCCACTATACTTTGATGGAAGAACTGGACCGGGTGATCATATCTCTCACGAAGACGTGCAGTACGCCGGATAAATATCCGCGCCGGGTGGGGGTTCCATCAAAGCGACCTTTATAGGATCAGGAGGTGCGCGTAATGGTACTTAAACACCTGGAGCGAATGCTTGGTCGGGACAACTCGGCCCGGGTAGCCACTATACCCATGGAAAAGATCAAACCCAATCCCTATCAGCCCCGCCGTAATTATTCCGAAGATGAGATGGTGGAACTGGCCCAATCCATCAAGGCTTATGGGCTTATCCAACCAGTTATCGTAAGAGAACAAGGGGACTACTACCAACTTATAGCCGGCGAACGACGCTTCCGAGCCTGCTGTTTGCTGGGGCACACCAGTATTTCTGCCCTTATCCAACCTATGGATGATGAAAAGGCGGCAGCAGTTGCTTTGATCGAGAATCTGCAGCGCCAGGAGCTTAATTACTTTGAGGAGGCCCGCGCCTATCAGGTTCTGATCAAGACCTTCGGCATCACCCAGGAGGAACTTGCCCGGCGAGTCGGACGCAGTCAATCATCTATCGCCAATAAGATCCGCCTGCTGCGGCTGGCGCCTGAGGTCCAGGGGATAATCGTGACCCATCGAGTCACGGAAAGACATGCCCGGGCCCTGCTGCGTCTGAATTCCAGCGAGATGCAGATGGAGGTCATCCAACGTATCTATGATCAGGACCTGACCGTGAAAGAGACTGAACAGATAGTGGATCGCCTTAGTCCTAATAATCTTCCCCAGGAAATAAAGAACCGGCCGGGAGTCCAGAATATTGCACCTATCATACGCGATGCCCGCATATTCATGAATACCATCAAAGAGACCGTCAAAAGAGCGCGTAAGACCGGAGTCGATATCTTCATGGTGGAAAAGGACAATGATGATGAATATGAGATAACCATCCGCGTGATCAAAAGCACCAGCGAACTGAAACTCGCTGCCCGAAATTAGGGGGGGTTAAAACAAATGTATTTAACAAGATGTAGGGGCGGATTCCGACGTCCATGGATGGACTAGTGCCGCGGTGCCATGGACGGCAAGGAGCGGCCATATCCGCCCCAAACTCCATAATTAATATTATCTGTGTCTATCTTTGTTTAATAGTTTCCCCTGGCCCTCCATGATGCCTGCGACGATCTCTTCGCAATGCATGCCCCGGGAGCCCTTGACCAGGACGGCATCGCCAGCCTCAATCAGAACCTGCAGCCGGGCTATGGCTTCTCCGTTGGTAGAGAAGCGTTCTGTTTTGGTGGTTCCTTCGGCGGCTTCAACACCGTCGGCTATACCGGCGGCGCGTTCTCCGACAGTGAGCAGCAGGTCGATACCCAGGGAAGCGACTGTAAGCCCCAGGTCATAGTGGCTCTGCCGGGAAAACGAACCTAGCTCGAACATATCGGCCAGTACCGCGATGCGGCGCCTGGCCGGGTTAAGATCAGCCAATACCGCCAGAGCGGCCCGCATGGAATCCGGACTGGCATTATAGGTATCATCTATAATATGGATGCCGCTGCATTCTGTTATCTGTAGCCGCATTTTTTCACTATGGAAATCAGCCAGGCCAGCAGCCGCCTCGGCTAAGCCGACACCGCAGAGATCCGCCACGGCCAGTGCCGCCAGAGCGTTATAAACATTATGTTCACCGGGAATCGATAATTTGACTTCTTGCCTGCCGCCAGGGTAATGCAAGACGAATTTGACCCCGGTCAGATCTGACACTATATCCCCCGCCCGATAGTCACACCAATCGGCCATGCCATAGAATACTGTCCGCTGCGGCAGTTTATCCCGATACGGCGCCAGGAAGGGATCATCACCTTTCAAGACCAGTATGCCCTTATCGCTCATCCCGCTATTGATGGAGAGCTTCTCCCGCATGATGTTATCCTGACTGCCCAGCTGCTCGATATGAGAGATACCGATATTGGTGATCACCGCTATATCCGGCCGGGCGATCCGCGATAATTCGGCGATCTCACCCGGTTCACTCATGCCTACCTCGAAGATCCCCGCCTGATCCCCTTCATCCAGGGTCAAAAGCGAAAGGGGCAACCCTACCTGGCTGTTCATATTGCCGGCGGTTTTAGCGACTTTCCAGGAAGCGGACAGAGCATCGGCGATCATCTCCTTGGTAGAGGTCTTTCCTACACTGCCGGTGACGGTTATGACCGGAACAGAAAAACGAAGCCGGTGGTAGAGGGCAATATCTTTCAGGGCTTGCAGGGTATCATCGACTGTAACCAAAGCATAAAGAGAGGTAATATCGGCCGGCTGGCGGGATACCACCGCCGCTACTGCCCCGTTTCCGGCGGCTGAAGCGATAAAATCATGAGCATCCACTCGTTTACCGATCTGAGGAACAAAAAGACAGCCCGGACGGGCTTGTTTGGAGTCTATTACAACGGAGCTCACGGTCAGGGCGGGATCGCCGGTCAAGCGGCCCCCGGTAGCTGCCGCGATCTGTGTCATTGTAAGCGGTTTTATCTGGGCCACCTCCTTTCAGGCCTTGAGCTCTGCCAGTACCTGAGCGACCAGTTCTCTTTCGTCCATGTGGTGTTTTATACCGCGGATCTCCTGATAAGATTCGTGTCCCTTTCCGGCCAACACCGCCACATCTCCCGGCTGGGCATTTTGTATCAGATAACGGATGGCTTCCAGGCGGTCATCAATAATAATATACTTTCCTCCGGTGGGATTTATACCTTGCTGGATATCGGCAAAGATGCTCTCCGGCTCTTCATTCCTGGGGTTGTCAGTTGTCAATATGGAGAAGTCGGCCATCTGACCTGAGATCCGGCCCATATCGAAACGGCGCTGCCGGTCACGATTGCCGCCGCATCCGAACAAACAGATCAGCCGCGGCGGTTCATAGGCGCGCAGAGTACGAAGGAGATTCTCCAGGCTTAGGGCATTATGTGCATAATCGATCAATAGTGTAAAGTGCGGCAGGGCCGGCACCAGCTCGATGCGTCCCCGCACCCGGATATTCTCCAGGGCCCGGTTGATCCCTTCCGGGGTAGCCCCAAAGGGCAGGCAGGCCGCGATCGCCGCCAGAGCATTATAGACGCTGAAATCGCCGGGGACACCGACTTTGACTGGGAAAGTGCCCCCTGGCCCGGTCAGGTTAAAGCTGACTCCCAGCCAACCGGATCGGGCGAGCATAGATACATCCGCAGCCTGGTAATCGGCCCCGGATGAAAGACCGAAGGTCAGAATCTCACAGGAACTTCCGGCCAACATATCCTGATACCCCGGATCATCTATATTCAAAATGCCCAGTTTGCACATCTTGAACAGCATAGTTTTGCAATAGAGGTAATTTTCATAGTTGGGGTGTTCATTGGGTCCGATATGGTCGGGTGATATATTGGTAAAAATGCCGATATCGAAATCACAGCCGGTGACCCGGTCCATCATCAGTCCCTGCGAGGAAACCTCCATCACGGCACTGTCGCAGCCGGCATCCAGCATGGCCCGGAAAAGCTTCTGCAGCTCATAGGATTCCGGGGTGGTATTTTTAGCCGGTGTATGGGCATCCCCCACGATGGTCTCGATCGTACCGATCAAACCGGTGCGGTGACCGGATTCTTCGAGAATAGCCTTTATCATATAGGTAGTCGTGGTTTTTCCTTTGGTACCGGTAACTCCAATAAGCTTCAAATGCCGCGAGGGATGGCCGAACCAGGCCGATGAAGCCAGGGCCAGGGCCTGACGGCTATTTTCCGCCAGAATCACCGTGACACCTGGCGGGGCCTTAACTGACTTCTGCACGATGAGGGCAGCGGCTCCAGCCTCACAGGCGGCAGAAATGTATTGATGCCCATCGGTCACTGTACCTTCGATACATACGAAGAGACCTCCGGGCACAACATAACGGGAATCATATGCAATACCGCTAATTTCGCAGCCGTCGCTGCCGGCTATCAACGAATAGCTGATCCCATCCAACAAATCCTTAAGTAACATAATTAATATAAAAGACCTCCAGAGTTATAGTAGGGGCGTATTCCGACGTCCATGGATGGACTAGTGCCGCGGTGCCATGAACGGCAAGGAGCGGCCAATCCGCCCAGGTATCAGTTTGTATTTGAGTCTGATCAAATCTCGCCGTCAAAGACCCGGGTCGAAGGTCCAGTGAGAAAGATATGACCGCTCGAGGAATCCCATTCGATAAAAAGGCGGCCGCCGATCTGATGGACTGTGACCTTGCGGTCGCAGCGGCCGGTCAACACCCCGCCCACTACCGATACGCAACAGCCGGTGCCGCAGGCCAGGGTCTCTCCAGTACCTCTTTCCCATACCCGCATCTTGAGGTTTTGCCGGTCCACTACCTGGGCGAACTCGGCATTGACCCTGCGCGGGTAGAACGGATGGTGCTCCATGGCCGGACCGAATTTTTCCAGGTCGAAGGCATCTACATCGTCGATAAAGGCCACGGCGTGGGGATTGCCCATGGAGACCGGGGTGACGCGAAATACAGAACCGGCTATCTCCAGGGGATGGTCTATGCAGGATTCCCCTTGGTAATCTACGGGAATCGATGCCGGTTCCAGGATGGGCGGACCCAGGTCGGCGGTTATCATGGATACTTTACCGTCGTTCACAGATAGCTGCAGTTTCTTGATGCCGCCCAGGGTTTCCACGGATACGGCAGTCTGCGATGTGAGTCCGTAGTCATATACATATTTTCCGACACTGCGCAGAGCATTGCCGCACATTTCGGCCTCGGTACCATCGGGATTGAAAACCCGCATACGGAAATCAGCCTGGTCGGAAGGGCAAATAAGGATCATACCGTCTGAACCCACACCATAATGTCGGTCACTCAGACGGATGGCCCAGTCGGAGAGATTGTCCAACGTCTGGTCGATACAATTGATATATACGTAGTCATTGCCCAGAGCCTGCATCTTGGTGAACTTCATATTATAAGGCCTCCTGTTTAAGCCAGGGCCTGTTCCAGGTCGCGGATTATATCCTCGGCGCTTTCGATGCCCACTGACAGACGCAGAAGTTTATCAGTTATGCCCACCCGTTCTCTGATTTCCTGGGGAATAGATGCGTGGGTCTGCACCATTGGATAGGTGATGAGTGATTCGGTGCCGCCCAGGCTCTCCGCAAAAATGATGAGCCTGACCCGGCTGAGAACTTGTTCTACCAGGCTGACGTCGGTGACGGTAAAGGATATCATACCGCCGAAGCCGGAAGCCTGACGACGGGAAAGTTCATAGGATTCATGTTCGGGCAGGCCGACGAAATAGACTTGATCTACCTTGGGATGGGCTTTCAGCCAGTTGGCCAGAGCGACGGCATTTTGCTGGTGCCGTTCCATGCGGACGGCCAGGGTCTTTATGCCGCGCAGCAGGAGCCAGGAGTCCAGAGGAGCCAACCCTGATCCCTCCGTTTTAATGATCAGACGCAGGTCTTCAGCGATCTTGTCGTCGTTTACTACGATCAGGCCAGCCATAGTATCATGATGCCCGGCCAGGAACTTGGTGCCGCTGTGGATGACGATATCAGCCCCCAGATCCAGCGGCCGCTGGTAATAGGGAGTCAGGAAGGTATTGTCTACAACAGTGAGGATGTTGCGGGCTGACGCAATATTTGAGATGGCAGCGATATCAGCCACTTTCATCATCGGATTGGTCGGGGTCTCGATAAATACCATACGGGTATTGGACCGAATTGACTGAGCAACGGCATCCAGTGAGCAGGTATCGACATAGGTGAATTCCACATTATATTTAGACCATATCTGTTCAATAAGACGATAAGTGCCGCCATACAAGTCATCCGATACCACAACGTGGTCGCCTGCCGCTAAAAGGGAGAATATAGCCGTGACCGCTGCCAGTCCACTGGAGAAGGCGAAGCCGTATTTACCATTTTCCAGCAGGGCGAGGGTGTCTTCCAGTTCCTCGCGGGTAGGACTCTGTCCCCGGGAATAATCGTATTTGCCCTGATCGGTCAGTGAGGCATGTTTATAAGTAGCGGTCTGGTATATAGGGAAGCTGATAGCCCCGGTGTAGGGGTCATACCCCTGATATCCGTGGACTACCTTGGAATCCAGGCTCCAGTTTTTCTTTTCTTCGCGTGGATTTGTCATGACGGTCCTCCATTTCATAACACATATAAAATAAGAAATTATTATACCTCAATTGATAACAACAATACAATATAATGGTAGACAAAATGCAGATTAATATACATTAATCCATATAACACGTTACCATATATCTTTTGATTTGTTCAAGTAATTACCGACAATAATCCTCCTAAGTCGCCACCCGTAAAGGCATAATTAGACAACGCAAAAAAATGCGGAATTGTGAGACATTCTATAGAGAACCTCGTTATATGGGGCGGCCAGACGATTTTCCTGCATTCAGACTTAGATCGGAAGGATATTTTGCTTGTCAGAAAAAGCGGGGGAGAGTATATTTTGGGGCAGGGATTTTATTATTTGTTGGTGAACTAATAATGAGGAGCTTGCTGAGAGGTGAAAAAGATGGGAAAAGTAATCGCTGTGACCAACCAAAAGGGCGGCGTCGGAAAGACCACAACAGCGGTCAACCTGGCGGCATGCATTGCGGCTAAAGGCCACAAGGTGCTGTTAGTGGATGCCGATCCCCAGGGGAACGCCTCCAGCGGGCTGGGTATCAATCGCAAGTCTTTGCAGTATTGTATGTATAATATACTGCTCGAGGGAATAGAGCCGAAGAAGGCCATAATGTCTGCCAGACAGGACCGGCTGGATGTATTGCCGGCTACCATGGAACTGGCTGCTGGCGAAGTTGAGCTGGCCAGCCGGGAGCAGCGGGAATATGCCCTCAAAAAAGCCCTGGACGGGTTAGTGCCAGTCTATGACTACATATTTATTGATTGTCCGCCTTCTCTCGGGCTCCTCACCATTAATGCGCTGACCGCCAGCGATTCAGTGTTGATCCCGTTGCAGTGCGAGTACTACGCCCTGGAGGGATTGACCCAGTTGATGGACAGCATATACCTGGTCAGGAAGAAACTGAATCCCCAGCTCAAGGTAGAAGGGATCGTATTTACCATGTTTGACGGCCGGACCAACCTGTCTATCCAGGTAGTAGAAGAAGTCAAGCGTCACTTCAAGAATCAGGTCTACCGGACGATCATCCCACGCAATATTAGACTAAGTGAAGCCCCCAGTCATGGAAAAGCTATCATAAATTATGACCCCCGTTCCCGAGGGGCTGAGGTATATAACGAACTGGCTATGGAGGTGTTGAAACGTGCCTAAGCAGGAGAGAGGATTGGGCCGGGGGTTGGATGCGCTATTTGCCGGCGCTATGGAAGACGGGGAAAACCATCGCATAATTGAGATCGATCTCAAAGAGATAGTGGCAAGGGCCGATCAGCCACGCCGCAAGTTTGAGCAGGAATCACTGCAGGAACTCGCAGAATCACTTAAGGAACATGGGGTACTACAGCCGCTGTTAGTACGCAAGCACGGTAAGCATTATGAGATAATAGCCGGTGAACGGCGGTGGCGGGCGGCCGAGATGGCTGGCATCGAAAAGATCCCGGTCCTGGTAAAAGAAATAGATGATATTGAAGCCGCGGAGATATCACTTATTGAAAACCTCCAACGGGAAGACCTGTCCCTTACAGAAGAGGCGAGGGCTTACCGGCAGATGATAGAGCGTTATGGTTATACCCAGGAGTTGTTGTCCAGGAAAATCGGGAAAAGCCGTACCCATGTCACCAATACTATGCGCATAATGAACCTGCCGGAGGCAGTGTTAAACATGATCGACAGCGGGAAGATAAGTGCCGGGCATGCCCGGGCACTGTTGTCGTTAGGCAGCGCAGAACAACAGATCGTGGTAGCCAAACAGATCGTAGAACAAGGTCTCTCGGTACGTGCAGTTGAAGAAAAGGCCCGGCAAAAGAAGACCAGCACCAGGACAGTAAAACGTGTAGAGATAATCGATCTCCCGGATGTAAATGCAAGCGATTTTGCCAAAAGGAATCCCGAAATCGTTGAATTGGAAGAAAGAATGCAGGAACGCTGGGGCACCAAGGTAGACATAAAGCCATCCCAACAGGGAGGCAAGATATTGATCTCATATTATAATGATGAGGACCTGAGTAGAATCATCGACCTGTTGGGTCTATAGATCAGGGGAAAGAAGATGTGGTAAAAGGGAGTCATACGGCTCCCTTTTTTGTTGTAGGGACCGGATACCCGGTCATCGATATAAAATGTTTCACGTGAAACATTCTCCGGATAAGCCCGCGGCGAATTCTCTGTTATCGGACAGGTTTTACAAATAAAAATTATGTTGATAATATTTAATAAAAGGATTTTTGTTGAGGGAGATATGGCTAAGAAGAGTAAAAATATGGACTCGGGCCGGCTTTCATTCATTGTTATTCCCAGTACTACCGCCAGACCCATCAGGGGAGATATCCCGCGACGATTGGTGACTGGGGCCGGAATTGCAATAGGGGTCATCATCATAGCGTTTCTGACGCTCACTTACCTATTTTCGACCAACCTGGCGGCGGTCCACAATATTAAAGCCATCAAAGCGGAAAGCCAGCGAAAAGAACTCGAGGTCCAAGATGTACGTTCCCAGTTGGAAACGATAGAAAAGAAACAGGAGTCGATTATCGACAAACAGGAACAGGTCAAGAAGATGATGGGAATAAAGAAGGAACCCACCGTCACCAGGCCATCTTCCCAGGGTGGAAAAGGGGGAGTTGACATACCGCTTTCCCCTGGCGAAGACAGTGATATGTTAAGGCAGACGCAGGCAATGATCAATTCGTTAGACCGACAGGAAAAAGAGTTAGACGATCTGCTGGCCCAGGTGACCCGGGATAGTTATTACTTCAGGTGCATCCCCAATCTTTGGCCAACAGCCGGAGAACTCAGTTCAGAATATGGGTTCCGGGATTCGCCGGTACGCCGCGGGCATAAGGAGAGCTTTCATAATGGTTTGGACATTGCCAATTATTCAGGTACTCCGGTCTATGCTTCCGGAGATGGCCGTGTAGCCTTTGCTAATTGGAAATCAGGATATGGACGAATGGTTATAATCCAGCATGGGCACGGATTTACCACGGAATATGGACATTTATCCGCCTTTCTGGTCAAACAGGGGGAAACGGTCAAAAAGGGAGAACAGATCGCCCGTATGGGTAGCACTGGAGCCAGCACCGGGCCCCATCTTCACTTCATAATAATGAAGAACGGCAGCCCGGTCGATCCTCTTATATACCTGCCCTAGGGAGGCAACAAGCAGCAGAAAGAAAGACAATCCTGGATCGGTTAGCAATAGTGACCTCCCGCAAGGGGGTCATTGGAGTCAATAAATGTAGAATAAAATCAACAAGGGAGGTGATTAGCATATTTGGTCGCAAGAAGGCCTACCAGGATATCGAAAGTGTTATCGCTCAGGGAGTGGAGATCAAGGGGGAAATCATATCCCAAGGGTCCCTGCGCATAGACGGCGGGGTAGATGGCAAACTAAATGTCAAGGGCGATATAATCCTGGGTGAAAAGGGCCGTATCAAGGGTGAAATAAAGGTCGATAATTTGATCGTGGCTGGCAGAGTGGAAGGTAATGTTGTGGCCAGCGGCAGATTCGAGATCGCTGCCAATGGATATTTTAAAGGCGATGTGACCTGCAGTATCCTCACCATCGAGGAGGGCGGCGTTCTGGATGGCAATTCCCGCATGGTAGGACATATCAGCAAACCGGATTTTGAAAGCCGTCAATCTGCCAAACGTCAACAAGAAAACAAGACATACTAATGCAAAGACTACATACTCATATTCAAAACCACTGATTACATAGGAACGATCGGACTGGAGGGAGCGCTATGTTTAAGGACCGACGGGAAGCCGGGCATTTGTTAGCTCAAGCTCTGGAAAAGCAAGCGGTGGATTTTGATGTAGTACTGGGAGTACCCCGGGGTGGAGTGGTTATAGCCGAAGTGGTAGCAACCTACTTCGACCGGGCCTTGGATGTGGTGTTGGCTCGAAAAGTCGGTTCACCCAATTGGGAGGAGTATGCCGTGGGAGCGGTGGCTCCGGATGGAGAGGTACTGATCCATGAACGGGTCCATGACTTGATCGATACAGATATGGCTGCTGTCAACCGTCTGGCTGAGAAGGTACGCCATGATATCAATGAACGGCTGAATTTTTATCGCAGCCAGCGCCCGCCTATCGATCTGAAGGGAAAGAAGGTACTGTTGACTGACGACGGTATCGCTACCGGTTTTACGTTAAAGGCCGCGGTCAGTTATCTAAATCGCCAGGAGACCGCCGGGGTGATCATTGCCGTTCCGGTCAGTTCGCGCAATGCTTGTCTTGATCTTGCCGAGGTGGTCGACCAGATGGTAGTTCTGCAACAGCCTGAGAACTTTTATGCGGTGGGTCAGTTCTACGAAGACTTTACTCCCGTTGATGATGAAGAGGTAGTAGAGATACTCAAAAGATCTAAATCATAAGCTGGTCCTGCTGCCGATGAAACCGGTACTGGGCCAGGTAGATGCTCTTGGCGATGATGTCTGCCATCTTATAAACGGTAAACAGCCGTGTATTCTGCAAAACCATGTGTTCGAAATACCCGCCAACGTTCACCACTCCAGATATATGGAAGTCCCCTACTTCCGGAAGCGTCTTATTCATAGCTGATCCGGGTTTCAAGCTGCCCCGCCGAACATTGACAAATCCTATACGGTCCACATTGCCCAGGCATGCATCTATGGCTACGATCAGAGGGTCTTCCTTTTGGCCAGACAGATCTGCCATGACTTGTTCCAGATTGACTGCGTGAACCGGTTGCTGCAGGGTGCCGTAAACTGAGGCATTCGGCATATAGTTTTCCAGTCTGCTGCCCACCAGCGGTCCCAGGCAGTCGCCGGTCGCACGGTCGGTTCCTATGCATAGATAAACGATACTGCGGGAAAAGGCGGAATTAAGGTCCATAAGATTGCCATAAATCACCTTCTGCAAATCCAGCAGACACTGCGGGTCTTCGTAGTGACAGGAGTATCTATCTTCTATCCGGTGCTCACGACCCAGCATAACACAACATCCCCCTTAATAACCATATTATTCCTTACAGAACGAAAATGCCCGGGCAGGTTAGAAAAACCTCCCTGGCCAATATTCTTGACGCCTGGCAATATTTTTATGCTGTATTTAGCGTATGGGAGGAATATTTATGTAAAATAAATCTGAGGTAAATGAGGGGTATTAATGTTGGTCGGCGACTGGGGCATCAGCATCCGAAACAGATGCAGCGGCAGAAGCCAGAGCCGGTGCAAAACCGCAGTCTCAGCGGCAAACAGGTTTAATGGGCAGGGATCGGCCTGGATACTGGTCATGGGGTATCTGGGAGCGGTCATCGGCGCGGGATTTGCCTCCGGGCAGGAAATCGTACAGTTCTTTGTAGTATATGGTGATCGGGGAGGCCAGGGTGCCATCCTCGCTATGCTGCTGTTTATCGCCTGTGGAGGACTTTTACTTCACCTGGCGCACCGAGAGGGTATATCCAATTACCAGGAACTCCTCTTCTACCTGATGGGTCCCCGCCTGGGGAGGGCGGTGGATTTCGCCCTGGCAATTTTCTTGTTTCTTGGCATCAGCACGATGCTGTCAGCCAGCGGAGCAGTATTTTATGAACACCTGTATCTTCCCAAAAACGCGGGCATAATCACTGCATACATTCTGGTGGTCCTGCTTCTGGCCACCGGTAAAAAAGGATTGATCATGTCCTATAACCTGTTGGTCCCGGCCAAGGTGATATTGCTGTCCGGCATTTCTGCATGGGCCGTCTTTATGGTAAAAACGCAGCCGCTGCCGGCGGCAGCTATGATCAATTGCCCGGCCGATCCACGTTTTTGGTTATTATCCAGTGTACTTTACGTAGCCTACAATTTCGCTTTGGCCATGGTAGTACTGACCGAATACCAGCCGGTAACCGGACGCTCTGCCGGTATCCGAGGAGCTATGGGCGGCGGGATCATACTGGGTTTGCTGGTTGTTCTCAATTACCTGGCACTGGCCAAGTTCCTGCCCGCCGTATTCCATTATCAAGTGCCTATGCTCTACGTGGCGGGCAACATATCGATAACCGCTAAACATATCTACACACTGGTATTATGGATGGGCATACTGACCACCGCCATCGCCAATGCCTATGGTTTTGCCCAACGTTTCTCTGATCTGACCGGATTGGCCTATGGGCCATGTCTGGCCCTTTGTATGACTCTTGCTTTGCCGGTATCCTCGCAGAGTTTTTCCGGACTGGTTGGCCGGATCTATCCGCTGTTTGGCATTCTGGGTGTGGTGATAATCGTGGCTCTGATAGTCAAGGTATTTGGAGGATTACTGCAAAAATGATGGTAAAACAGGCCATAAATTAGTGTAACCAGTGACAAGTGAGGTATAATATTGAAAAGTTGATAGTGAAGCGGGGAGGTCGAAACTTGAGCCTCAAAAATATCCCACCGGTCGATGAGATACTGGCTCAGAAACCGGTGGCCAAGCTTATAGACAAATACAACCGGGAGTTTATCCTCAAGCTGGTCAGAACCGCCCTGGACCAGCAGCGCCAGGAGATCCGTTCATCGGGCAAGACTTTGGAAAGGCCGCAGATACTCAAGGCAGTAGTAGACAAATTGGGCCGACTGGCGGAAGAGAGCAGTCGGGGCACCTTGACCAAAGTTATCAATGGCACCGGGGTCATACTGCACACCAACCTGGGACGAGCCCCTCTGGGCGATCGGGCTCTTCATTATATGCAAGAAATGGCGGGAAGTTACAATAACCTGGAAATGGACCTTGAGCGGGGCGAGCGGGGTTCCCGCTACACCCATGTGGAAGCCTTGCTCCGGGAACTGACCGGAGCTGAAGCGGCTCTGGTAGTCAATAATAATGCGGCGGCTGTTTTACTGGGATTATCGACCCTGGCTGCTGGCCGTGAAGTAATCGTATCCCGCGGGCAGTTGGTCGAGATAGGCGGGGCTTTTCGTATTCCGGAAGTAATGAAGCTCAGCGGAGCGCGGCTAGTAGAGGTAGGCACCACCAACAAGACCTACATATCGGATTTCGCTAATGCCATCATTGCCGATACTGCCCTGCTCTTTGCCGCCCACACCTCGAACTATAAGATCATCGGGTTTACCGAAGAAGTAGGCCTGGAAGAACTGACAGCGCTGGGCCGGGAGACTGGCTTGCCGGTGATGCAGGATCTGGGAAGCGGGATACTGGTCTCTCCCGGCGGCTGGGGGCTGGAAGAGGAACCTACGGTGCAGGCCTGTGTGAGAGCAGGAGTAGACGTGGTCACCTTCAGCGGAGACAAGCTGCTGGGCGGGCCTCAGGCCGGTATCATCGTCGGACGCAAGGATCTTATCGATGCTATGAAGAAGAACCAGCTAACCCGTGCACTGCGGGTAGATAAACTTACAATTGCAGCCCTGGAAGGGACACTGATCGAATTCCTGGCCGGTGATCCGGAAAAGAAGATACCGGTTATCTCCATGCTGGCAAGGACTCCAGATCAATTGGAGGAGCGAGCCAGGGAATTGCATTCCAGGATCGTGGATAAGATCGGCACTCATAAAAAAGTAGAAACCATAGAATTGGTTGCGCTGGAGGATATGGTAGGCGGCGGCGCCTATCCTACTCATAAGATCCCCGGATATGGAGTAGAAATCAAGTTCCGGGGCATAAGTCTGGAGGAAGTAGCCAGAAGGCTGCGCCAGACCGATCCGGCAGTAGTCACCCGCCGCCAGGAAGACCGTCTTGCCATCAGCGTACGCACCCTTCTTGATGGAGACAGCGAGACCATTGCCGATCTCCTGGCCCAGGTGTTAAAAGGATAATAGGGCGGGGAACGGAATGGACGCAAATGGGAACGATTTAGACGCAGATTTGCAGAGGTTTAAGATTAACGCAGAAGTATTGCAAGCAGGTATTATAAAAGCATTGCAAAAAGCGCCGGGAATAAATAATCAAGATTCTTTGATAAGTGTAAATGGCTAAGGGGAAAGGCAGATATTATTTGGACTAAACTTTCGCAGTTGACGGTTATTCGTAGCAAAGAGAGGAACCTTCCTGGTATGTCATTGCGAGCGTAGCGAAGCAATCTTCCCCTAAAAGGGACTGGGAATTAAGATTGCCGCGTCGCTATGCGCCTCGCAATGACAATACAGTTGTGATTGCCTTATAAAAAAGTCTGAACAAATCTGTGTCTATTAAGACCCCTATGGAGGTTATTTATGAATAGATTTATCATCGGTACGGCGGGGCATATCGACCATGGCAAGACCACCCTGGTCCAGGCTCTGACCG
Organism: Deltaproteobacteria bacterium; assembly: GCA_050258735.1. Classification (GTDB taxonomy): domain Bacteria; phylum Bacillota; class Syntrophomonadia; order Syntrophomonadales; family Syntrophomonadaceae; genus Syntrophomonas_A. Next base: position 22,283 of record JBLMZJ010000131.1, read on the forward strand.
GAATAGATACCGACCGCCTCAAGGAGGAGAAGGAGCGGGGGATATCCATAGAATTGGGTTTTGCACCCTTTAATCTGCCCAGCGGGCAAAAAGCTGCCATTGTAGATATGCCCGGCCACGAACGCTTTATCCGTCATATGCTGGCCGGGGCCTTCGGTATAGACATCGTTCTCTTGACCATCGCGGCGGATGAGGGGGTAATGCCCCAGACTCGCGAACATATGGACATCATAGAACTGTTGGGAGTAGACAAGGGCATCATAGTCCTGACCAAGAAAGACATGGTGGATGAAGACTGGCTGGCCTTGGTGGAAGAAGAAGTCCGGGAATATATGGATGGTACCATCCTGCGCGGAGCGCCTATTGTAGCGGTATCAGCCCCGCGTGGGGAAGGGTTGGTGGAATTGCTTCAGGAAATCGAGAAACTGGCCGGACAGGTCATGGAAAAGCCCACATTTGGGCAGGCCCGCCTGCCGATCGATCGGGTTTTCACCATATCCGGTTTTGGAACGGTAGTCACCGGTACCCTGTGGTCCGGTCAGATAAAAACTGGCGATAACCTGGAGTTAATGCCGGTGGGTAAGACCGTCAGGATCCGTACGCTGCAGGTGCACAACGAAAAGGTAGACACCGCCTATGCCGGACAAAGGGTGGCGGTCAACCTGCAGGGCATAGAAGTAGCCGAGATAAAACGTGGTTATCTCCTGGCCAGTCCCGGCTATCTTACCACCAGCTACCGCATCGACACCCGGCTGCGGCTGCTCAGTTCCAGCCCGCGCAGCCTGAGGAACTGGAACCGGGTACGTTTCCACCTGGGCACTGACGAGACTCTGGGCCGGGTAGTCCTGCTCGATCGGGACGAGCTGTTGCCCGGAGAAGAAGCCTATGCCCAGCTGGTCATGGAAAAACCGGTGGTAGCTGCCAAAGGCGACCGCTTCGTCATTCGCTATTATTCACCGGTCACCACTATCGGCGGTGGTACCATCATCGACCCCACCGCGGCCAAACAAAAGCGTTTCCGGGAAGAAGTGCTCGACGAGCTGGCCATCAAGGAGGAGGGCACCCTCTATGATATACTCCTGCACGAACTGGAAGCCAGCCCGGAGACAGTGCTCCCCGCTGGCGAGTTGGCGCGCCGTACCGGGCAGGATGAAAAAGATCTGAAAGACGACCTGGCTCTGCTTATGGACGATGAAAAAATCGTTGAATTGAAGGATCAGGGTTATATCAGTACCCTGGGACTCCGGCTGATCGAGGAGAAGATCGTAAAGACGCTGTCGGCCTATCACCAGCAGTATCCCCTGCGGCCCGGTTATCCCCGCGAAGACATCCGCAGCCGCTTTTTCAAACAATTCAACCCTAAAACGTTTACCCTGGTGCTGAAGCAACTCGAGGATGGAGGCAGCATAGCCAGCCGCAATAATCAGCTGATGATGGCGGGCTACCAGCCGGTACCTGGTGATCGGGAACAGGCGGTCATTGGGCAGACAATGAAGATGATGACCGGGCAGTTGTTTACGCCGCCTTCCCCCGAGGAGCTCAAAACAGCATTGGGATTAAAGGAACCAGAAATCACCGAGATATTGTCTTATTTACTGGAGCGAGGAGACCTGGTGCGGATAAATCAAGAGATCGTTTTTGCTGCCTCCGCTATAGAAGAAGGCAAGGCACGCCTGAGCCGCTACTTCGAAAATGAGCGCGAACTCAGCCTGGCTACGGCACGGGATTTGTTAGGAACCTCTCGAAAGTATGCCCTGCCTTTGATAGAATATTATGATAGGGTTCGTTTCACCGTCCGAGTGGGCGACATGCGGGTGAAGGGAAAGTAACGAATAGACGCTGATAACGCTGATCTATTGGATCAACACGGAAATTTGGTTTAGCCAATAGATCAGAATATATTAATAACCTATTTAATTATTGTCTGCGTTGATCATAAATAATCTGAGTGCAGCGAAGCTGCCTGCGTCTAATTCGGGGAGGATTTGTAATAGTGTCTAAGATTGGGATCCCCAGGACTCTGGCCTATTTTATCTATTATCCATTATGGAAGACCTTCCTGGAGGAATTGGGAGAGGAAATCGTAGTATCACCCCCCACCAGCCGGGAGATCCTTGATCAGGGAGTCAAGGATGCCGTAAATGATGCCTGTATTCCCATAAAAGTATATCACGGACATGCCGCCTGGCTGAGGGACAAGGTAGATTATATTTTCAGCCCCCGCCTGGTCAGCGTGCGTCTTTTTGGTGATTTCGGCACCGAAACCTTCTGCCCCAAGTTCCTGGGGCTGCCCGATATGGTCCGGCTTACTGTGGACAAGCTCCCTCCATTGATCGATACCCGGGTGGGGATAAAGAAAGACCCTAAAGAGATCTTCAATATAGCTGCCGAGATAGGCGGAGTGTTGGGAAAATCAACGGCTGACACCAGGCGCGCCTGTCAGAAGGCGTTGGAGGTCCATAAGAAATATCAGAAACTGCTGACTTCACGGATACTGCCCCCGGATGCCATCGCGCAGATCTTTCCCGATGAACCCGAGCCTAACAACAAACAGCGCAAAGCGGTCACCCTGCGAGAAAAGGCTGCCCACCAGCCGGAAGATGATGAAGCCGGCCTCAATATCGCGGTGGTAGGCTATCCCTACGCTATCTATGATGATTACATAAATGGAGGAATACTCGGACTCTTGTCGAAAGAAAAAGTACAGGTATTTACGCAGGATATGCTGAGTGATAAGGTACTGAACCGGCAGGCCAGGAACCTGCCCAAGAGCACCTTCTGGTATTTCTCCAATCGCGCCGTATATGGCGGGCTGCATTTTATGAAGCAGAAACGCATAGACGGGATCATCCACATCACCGCTTTTGCCTGCGGGCCTGATTCAGTGGTGGACCGCCTGCTGGAGATCGAGGCGCACCGCCATAACAGCAAACCATACCTGTCGATCACCATTGATGAACATACCGGTGAAGCCGGGATCCGTACCCGGGTGGAAGCCTTTATCGATATGCTGAACTACCGGAGGGATAAGAAATGAAGGTAAGCTTTCCCCATATGGGCTATTCCTATCTGGCCTTTAAATGGATGGTCGAGCACGCCGGACATGAATGCATAATACCCCCGGAACCCAGCAAGCGTACGTTGGATCTGGGCGTACGCTATTCGCCGGAGTTTGCCTGCATACCTTTCAAGATGCTGATGGGCACCTACCTCGAAGTTGCCGAGATGGGGGCCGAGATGATAATAACTTCCGGCAGCAACGGGCCCTGCCGAGCCGGTTTGTACTGGGTGATGCACCAGTACCTGCTGGAAGAACTGGGACAATCGGTGAAGATAGTAGCCCTGGAACCGCCGCTTTGTGATCTCAAGGACTTTATCAGCAAGCTTCGCATGATCAGGAAGACTGGCGGCATCAGCACCAAACAGATGATCAGAGTCTTGCAGGTGACATGGGAAAAGGTCAAGTCTACTGATGAAATAGAGAAGCACTCCAACGAAGTCCGGCCTTACGAGGTCCAGCGCGGAGATACTACCCGTGCCCTGTGGCAGGCGCTGGATCTGATCGACGCTGCCAATAGTATCGATGAAGTACGGCTGGCCTATCGGGAAGGACTCAAGGTATTAGACGATGTCCCGCAGGATAGCAGCCGCAACCCGCTCAAGGTAGGCATAATCGGTGAGATATACGTGGTGCTGGAGCCTTCCGCCAATCACTATATCCAGATCATGCTGGGTGAAATGGGCGTACAAACCGATCGTTCCATCTACCTCTCCGGCTATACCAAGAAAACCACTATCTATGATCTGGAGGGAGATCTCTATACTGTAGCCCGGCCTTATCTCAATGAAGCACCCATCGGGGGTCACGGGGCGAACAGCATCGCTGAGACTATTCTCTATGCCCGGCACGGCTTTGACGGGGTGGTGCAATTAGCGCCTTTCTCCTGTATACCCGAGATAGTAGCCAAGAGCATCCTCCCCTCGGTTAGCCGGGACCATGATATACCCGTATTGACACTGTTTATCGATGAACAGACCGGCAAGGCCGGGGTGCAGACCCGACTGGAGGCATTTGTCGACCTGATGGAACGGCGCCGGGAAGTCAATCAGACCAAATCAACCCGGAGGTTAGTGATATGAAGAAGGGATACCTGGGAGTCGACGTTGGCTCAGTCAGCACTAATCTGGTGGTACTCGACGAGAACGGTGGGCTCCTGATCAAGAAATACCTGCGTACCAACGGCAAGCCGATCCAGACGGTGCAGGAAGGCTTATACGAGATCGGGCAGGAGATCGGCCAAGATATAGAGATCGCCGGGGCCGGGACCACCGGCAGCGCCCGTTATCTCATCAGTTTGATCATCGGTGCGGATATCGTAAAGAATGAGATAACCGCCCATGCCATTGCCGCCTCTTCTATCGAT
>JBLMZJ010000132.1:0-13456 GCA_050258735.1 Deltaproteobacteria bacterium
CCGCTGCCGAATTACTTTCTATGCAGAAAAAGCAGCTTGAAGAACTAGACAACCTGATAAAATCAGTTTTCCATGAGATGTTTGGCGATCCAGTGTTAAATGAAAACAATTGGCCAATAAAAACGCTGAACCAAATATCTGAGATTGTATCAGGAATAACAAAAGGCCGAAAATTGAGCTCAACCGATATTATTACTAGACCATATATGAGAGTAGCTAATGTCAAAGACAGTTATATAGATTTGACTGAAATCAAAACTATTGAGATTAGCAAACGAGAATTAGAGCAATATGTATTACAAGAAGGAGATTTGCTATTAACAGAGGGTGGCGATCCTGATAAATTAGGTAGGGGTGCGGTATGGAAAGGCTATATTAATGAGTGTGTCCACCAAAATCATATTTTTAGAGTTAGGGTTGATTCCGCTGAAATAAATCCTGAGTATATGTCGATGCTCATAGGTTCTACATACGGGAAAAAGTATTTTTTGAGAGCCGCTAAACAAACCACCGGGATTGCATCAATAAATATGACACAGCTAAAAAAATTCCCTGTCATTATCCCCCCTCTTCCCCTCCAAAACCAATTCGCAACAATCGTGGAAAAAATAGAGGAACAAAAGCCATTGGTGCAGAAAGCATTGGATGAAAGCCAGTATCTGTTTGACAGCTTGATGGATAGATATTTCGGCGAGTAATATATATCAGACCAGGAGGCGGTAAGATGCCGTCCAACTTTGATTTCTTAGCCCAATGCCAGCAATATGAACTATTCAGTACCGCCTGTGCCGATGCCGAAAAGGCGTTGACCACTTCGCCGGAGCTTTGCGCCATGGCGGCCCGTAAGGCCATGGAACTGGCGGTAAAATGGGTATACAGCGCCGATGGTATCCCTTTGCCCTATAAAACCACCTTGCAAGCCCTGATCCATGAGCCGGGCTTTCGCTTTGCCCTGGACAACGCCACCTGGTCCCGCCTGCCCTACATAATCAAGCTGGGCAATCTCTCCGTGCATACTGAGAAGAAGATAGATAAAGCCCAGGCCGTGCTGTCCCTGCAGGGCCTGTTCGACTTTATCATGTGGATAGATTATTCCTACGGCGAAGACTATATTGAACGCTCATTTGACGAGAATTTACTTAATACCCTGGCCCCGCCCGATCATGATGTACTGCAGGAAAAAGATGAAGTGATCAAAGGCCTGCTGCAGCAGATCGAGAGCCTGCAGAGTGAGTTTGCCGGGCGCAAGGAAGCCAATCAGGAAAGCCGCCATTACCAACCGGCTGATATATCGGAGTTCTTGACCCGCAAGAAATACATCGATGTAGACCTTCGCCTGATGGGTTGGGAGTTTGGCGATAACTGCATCGAGGAAGTGCCGGTGGCTGGCATGCCCAATGCGGCGGAGAGCGGGACCGCCGATTATGTGCTCTATGGCAAAAATGGCCTGCCCCTGGCAGTGGTGGAGGCTAAGCGAACCTCGGTCGATCCCAAGATCGGCATGCACCAGGCCAAGCTCTATGCCGACTGTCTGGAAAACGAGAAGAGGCAGCGGCCAATTATTTTTGCCACCAACGGTTTTACCACCTATATGTGGGATGATACCAACAGCCCGGAAAGGCCGGTCAGCAGTGTCTTTGCCCGCGACGATCTGCAAAGGATGGTGGATCAGCGCCATAGCCGCAAGCAGTTGGGTGCCATCTCCATCGATGACGGTATTACCGATCGCTATTATCAGAAAGAAGCCATACGAGCGGTGGGAGAGCATTTTGAACAGGGGCACCGCAAGGCCCTGCTGGTCATGGCCACCGGGACCGGGAAAACTCGAACCGCCGCCTCCTTGACCGATGTTTTGGCGCGGGGCGGCTGGATCAATAACGTATTGTTTCTTGCTGACCGTATCCCACTGGTGGGTCAGGCCGCCGGGGATTTTAAGAAATACCTGCCCGACTTTACCATGTGCAACCTGCCGCTGAACAAGGAAGAGGCCAGTGCCCGGATCGTATTCTCCACCTATCCTACTATTCTTAATGCCATTGATGACTTGAACTCCGAGGACGGCAGCAAGCTCTATACCCCGGCCCACTTTGATCTGATCTTTGTTGATGAGGCGCACCGCAGCATTTTCAAAAAATACCGGGCTATATTCGATTACTTTGATGCTTTTATTGTAGGGCTAACCGCTACTCCCAAGGATGAGGTGGATTATAACACCTATGATTTCTTTGAGGTGCAGAATGGGGTGCCCACCTATGCCTATGACCTGGAGACTGCCGTACATAAGGACGGGGTTCTGGTGGATTACCACAGTATAGAGGTCAGCCTGAAGTTCCTGGAAGAGGGCATCAGCTATGATGAACTGTCGAATGAGGACAAGGAGAGATTTGAGGAGGACTTTGCCGAGGACGATGGTGAAATACCGGACTATATCAATTCGGCGGCCATGAATGAATTCATTTTCAACCAGCATACCGTGGATATCGTCCTGCAGAATCTGATGGAAAGGGGTATCCGTGTGGCCGGCGGGGACAGTCTGGGCAAAACCATCATATTTGCTCAGAATCACAATCATGCGATGTATATCACCGAGCGTTTCAACGCGCTCTATCCGCAATACCAGGGGAGGTTTACCCGGGTAATAGATAATAAGATCAAATATGCCCATGATTTGATCAAGGTGTTCAAGGTAGCGGAAAATGAACCGTATATAGCGGTATCGGTGGATATGCTGGATACCGGCATTGATATCCCGGAGATCGTCAACCTGGTATTTTTCAAAAAGATCCGTTCCAAGATCAAGTTCTGGCAGATGATCGGCCGGGGCACCCGGTTGTGTGAGGATCTCTTCGGGCCTGATTTGGACAAGGAATGCTTCTATATATTCGATTATCTGGGCAACTTCGAATTCTTCCGGGCCAATCCCAAGGGCCTGGTCGGCAGCGAGACTGGTTCGCTGACCGAAACCATCTTTTCCCGCCGGGTGCACATGATATACTGCCTGCAAAATGCCCTCTATATGAAGGAAGCTTACCAGCAGTTGAGAAGTGAGCTGGTGGATATCGTTCACAACCAGATATTGGCTTTGAATCAGGAACTGGTTGCGGTCCGGCTGCAAAGGGAGTTTGTCGAGAAGTACAAGGTGAAGGAGAAGTTTCAGGCGCTTTCCGAAGGGGAGGCAGGAGAATTAAGCCGCAGTTTGGGGCCGCTGGTTTTTATGGATGAGCCGGATGAATACGCCAAACGCTTCGATAATCTCATCTATGCCATGATGCTGGAGCTGATCGAACCTACCCGGATGTACAACAAACATAAAGGCAGGATCGTGACCATCGGTGAGGCCTTATCCCAAAAGATGACCATACCGCAGGTCAAGGCCAAAGCCCCGATGATTAAGGACCTCTCCGACCCGATTTTTTGGGAAAATGTCGACCTGCTGGCCCTGGAGCAGATCAGGCAAGAACTGCGGAATCTGGTGCAGTTTATTGTGGAGGAAGGCAACCGGAAGATAATCAAAACAGCGCTTACCGATGAGGTGTTAAAGTTCCAGGAAGGTGGAAAGCTGGAACCTGCCTATGATTTTACGGACTATAAATTAAAGGTCAACCGCTTTATTGAAGGAAACCTGAACAATACGGCTATCCACAAGCTCAGAACCAATCAACCTCTGGGGCAGCTTGATTATAATATGCTGGAATATATTTTGACCGAACAACTGGGCAGCGCTGAGGACTATCGCCGGGTGTTCGGCGATACCCCGTTTGGCCTCTTAATTAGAAGGGTGGCTAAAATGGAACGGGAAGCGGCTAATAAAGTATTCTCGGTGTTCATCAACGATGCCGGGCTAAACCAAAACCAGATCGTGTTTGTGGGCAAAATTATCGATTATGTGGTGGAGAACGGTTATATGGAAAGCCCAGCTCAATTGATGGAACCGCCGTTTGACCGGCCCATGAAGATAACCCAGCTATTTGACAAAACCGGAGTATCCAAACTGATCGGGGCAGTCAATGAGATAAAGGAGAATGCGATTAAGGTGCTGTAAAGGTTTACACATACAATTTCTTCGAAAGGAATGAAATCATGACAGAGAACATAAGGACGATCAAAGCTAAAGATGTTAAAGGGGCAGCCATCCAGGATAATATGGAATTTGAACAGTTTATCCGCAACAAAAGTCGGAAGAATAAAGCTGATACTGAGATAATTAACTCTAGCCCTAACGTCGGCACTACAGGGAAAACAGAAGGTCAAAATCTCGATATGGATATTAAGAAGAAAATTGATTTAGCCCTGAAAAGGATTTGGACGGAAGAGATTCCTTCTGACTATAACCGGCACTATTTACTTGAAGAAGACTCGTTGAAGTGCGCTTTGTACTATCATCTAAGATTTGAATTGGGAGAAGGATGGCTTAATAGATATCGAATAAGAATCTATCCGGAACTCCACCTGGAAGGGAAACGGAGAGCTGATTTGGCAATTGTGAGGGTATCGCCTAAAAACGAACGGGAAGGGGCATTTCTTGGAAAATGTATTGAAGACTATCTCGTGATAATCGAATTAAAATATAAAGCAGCTAACGCCCAAGACGATGTCTTTTACAGTGATGTCACCAAGCTTAAAGAATATGCAAAGATCTATCCAAAAGCCCAGTTATATACGGGGTTTATTAAAGAATCTGGCAATAATAATGGTTCCTGGTTTGACGGCAGACAAACCAGCAAATGGGCCAAAGGAAGGGTTACTGAATTATTAGGTTACAGAGAAGAAAATACCGGAAACTTGAAGGTTGAAATAAATAAATATTAGTAACTTAAAGAAGTTAAACAGGCAAGTAAGCTAGCTTACCTGAATCAGCCCGATCTACCCCACCCTTTTATATACCGTCGCTTTTCCATCGGCAAAAGTGAGTGTAAGACTATCTTGAGTGAGGTTCATAGTCACGATCTCCAGGCTGTTAGAGTAATCGAATTTGACGTGGGTGGAATCGATAACTTCCCAGTTATATGCAGAAACACTGTCGTTAGTGCCGACAATAGAATGATCCTTACCGCTGCCATCAGCGAGGAACTCCAGTACACGCTGATTAGTCCCATAAGAAAACTGCCATTTTCCCACCAAGGTCGTTTGAATCTTATCACCAGCGACCGGCTGAGCTTTTTCGTTGCTTAAATTATCTTTAGCCGTATTGGTATCGGCTTTGGCTGCTTCGACGGTGGGGATCCTGTTTAGATTATCGGGATTCAAGGAGACTCCAACAACTGCCCCGGCCACGAATGCTAATAAAACGATGAGAATGTAAATTAGTTTTTTTACCATGTATGTATCCTCCTCTACCTGCTATCCAGATAATTATATCTTTTCGAGTATAAAATGGCATCCAGATATTCTGGCTCCCATCAGTTTTCTTAACCGCTCTCGTTCTGCTTTTTGCATGTCGTCCATGGGTTATCCGAGATAGAAAAACCTACCATCCAGCCCCCAAAATGTGTAATAATAGACTTTGATATATAAATAGGCACTATAATGGGGGTAAGTGGGGTAAATGGTCAGGAAGAACAGTGTAATAAAAGCAAGTCTATTAGTGCTGATCATGGGGATCATTTGGAGCGGCCTGGTGATCCGAACATCCGGAGCAACGGTACAGGACCCGAATGGGGATGTAATGGATACCGGCAATTTATTCAGTCAGGATATCAGGCCGGCAAAAAGCTCATTTCAAGATGTCACTGCCAGTGACCCCAATCTGATCTATATCACTTACATAAACCAGCGTGGCATAATTACGGGCTTTCCCGACGGGTCTTATCATCCCGGCGAGGGATTGAACCGGGCTCAGGCCGCCGTTATCATATGCAAGGCTGCCGGATTAAAGGCTACTGCACCCCAGGAGACATCTTTCAAAGACGTTCCCGCCGATCACTGGGCCGCGGGCTACATAGAAGCCGCTATCAGAGCAGGATATTTGACCGGTTATCCTGATGGCAGATACAAGCCCGACAAATACCTGACCCGCGCTGAAGGTGTCAGCCTTGTCATGAGGCTCTGCACCCAAAAAGACAGGGCCCCCCTGCCGCAAATCACAGATATTAATGACGCCCGCTGGGCGGCCAATGATATAGCAACAGCCCTGGCCATGGGGATGATAGGCTCATCGGCTGATGGAAAGAAAGTATATCCCAATGCCCAGATGAGCCGGGGCAGCCTGGCCCGCTCTTTGGCTGTATTGCTTACGACCGATCCCGGCTTGAATCCGGTGAAGATGGAAGGCAGGATAAAAGAGATCAAGGGTACAGCAACACTTACCAGACAGGGAGAAGAGCAGGTCCTTAAAGAAAACAGTCCCATATACACCGGCGATCAGATAAAAACCGGAGTCAGCAGCAGCGTCAGGATAGACTATCCCGATGGCAGCAGTAACCTGCTGGACCAGAATACCCGAATAGAGATAAAACGCTCAGATGGCCGGAGTTGCATCAAACAGGACGGCAGTATGGGGATCGCCGTAGAATATCTGAACCTGGACCTAAAACAAGGTACTATGTACAGTACCCTGGCGGCCAGACATGAAGCTGAGGAGATAAGAACCAGTCAATCAAACAAATTAGCCGCCTTGGAGAGCTTTAAGAACCTGGCCGTAAACGACTCTAGCCCGAACATTTGGTATAAAACCGCCGAAAAGAAGAAAGTCAAGGTCAAAGTAGACATGCCCTGGGGTATAGCCGCCATACGCGGGACATATATCAAGGTCAGTGTTTACCCGGACGGCAAATGTAAAGTCGCTTGCCTGACCGGCGATGCAGAAATCAGCGGTAACGAGGGGTCAAGCGTGGCGGTAAACGGAGGACAGACGGGCCGCATTGATGGCGAAAATGAGGCCCCGCAGTCGTCCGGCCCATTAACAGCGCAGGATAAACAGGAATTTGACCAGCATCAGGACTGGATATTGAATACTGCCCTCCAGCAGGACTTGAACCAGTCCGCTGAATCAGCTCCTCCGGTGGTAGAGATCATAACTGCCCTGCCGGATAAAACCAATGAAACAGCAACACCCCAGGTGAGAGAAGCCATAAAGACAGGATCCCCGACCCAAACCGTAGAAACCGGCTCAAGCACAGTTGATGCAGTAATAAACGCCTTAAGGGGCAGCGGCATAGAACTTAGCGAAGAGGTCATAAACAACATCAAGCAGCAGATCGAACAGGTGCAAGGCCAGGAGCAAGTTTCCGGCGGACAAACTCAGGAGCAGTCGGAGCCGGATTCGAATACCAACAATAACGGCGGCGGTGAAACCATAATCAGCTTCAGTTCTCCCGGAACGTACGGAGGAAGCGCCCCCGACCAAAAAAGTGTATTGAGCAGTGTAAATATAAGCGCTGAGAATGTGACCCTGCATAATGCCAATATCCAGGGCAATCTTACCGTAAGTAACAAAGGAGCTGCCCTGGACAACCTCAACATTAGCGGTAACCTGGTACTGGCAGCAGGCATAGGTGAAGGAGACGTCACGTTACAGAACGTAACCGTATCCGGCCAGACCAAAATCAATGGCGGGGGGAGCAGCAGTATCCATATCAGAGACAGCCAGCTGCAAACCGTAGAAGTTGACAAAATAGGCAGCAGAGTCCGCATAGTCGCTGAAGGCAATACCAACATCGGTACATTGACTATATACTGCAGCGTGGAATTGACGGAAGAAAACCTTACCGGCAGCGGTTTTACTAATATTATCAGCGCTAATTACCTTCAGGGCGGCACTTGTATTATACTGAAGGGTGATTTTGACAGCCTGGATATCAAGGGTGCAGGAAGCAGGATCAGCCTCACCGCCGGGAGCCTTATCCGGGTATTGATCGCTAATGCCGGTGTAAATCTGGACGGAGCCGGACAGATAACAACTGCCGTTATAAACGTGGCAGGGGTAGTCCTGGAACAGACTCCGACCAACTGGAACATAGCGCCCGGTATCAGTGCCAACATCGGCGGACAGAACCAAACCGGCAGCCATAACAACGCCGATAGTACTCCACCTGTATTCCTGAATGCTGCTGTAAGTGACTATAACCGGCTTATAACCCTTAATTTCGATGAACCTATACTGAATAATACCGGCAGTGACGCCGACCTCAGGAAAGCTATCAGTTTTTCCTGTGACGGCCAGGCCTTTTATACCCTGACTAATGCTGCCCAGCTAAGCATCAGCGGTCCCCAATTATTCATTACTTTTGATAACCCGATCGATGGTGCGAATAATAAAATCAGAGTAAACAGTAATGCCTTGAAAGATACTTCCGGTAACGCTGTAGATGTTGTAGAGACGGGAGATATCCAGGCAACAGCTTATGCAGGCCCAGCTTACCAACCGGTAACAGCGGCTTTATTATCTGTTCCTGAAGAGGACGCTTTTTATGGATTAGCTACCGATGCTTCAGGGAATATGTATCTGACCGGAGAGGGCGGCCATATCAGAAAGCTGGACTCGGCTGGAACGTATGTTACTGAATGGGGCGAATATGGTTCCGGTGATGGACAGATCGACAATGCGGTAGGAATAACCGTAGATAATGATGGCTATATTTATGTAGCCGATAGTAATAATAACCGGGTGCAAAAGTTTGATCCCGCCGGTAATTTTGTCTGCAAGTGGGGTACTGAAGGCAGCGGCGAGGGTCAATTCATTTATCCCGGAGGAATAGCAGCAGATCCCAATGGTAATATATACGTAACTGACAGTGAAAACAACCGGGTACAAAAGTTTGACAACGCCGGTAATTATATTTGCCAGTGGGGGACCGAAGGCAGCGGCGACGGACAATTAGAATACCCGGTTGGTATAGCGATCGATGCGCTAGGCGTTATTTACATAACGGATTCTGGTAATTGCCGTGTCCAGAAATTTGATTGCTCGGGTAATTATATCAGCCAATGGGGTTCGCAAGGCAGCGGGGAGGGCCAATTTATGGCGGCAACCGGGATCATGATCGACCCATGCGGTTACATATTTGTGGCAGATTGGCTAAACCAGCGTGTGCAGAAGTATGATACCAGCGGAAACCTCCTGGGTTCTTTTACAGCTATTCAATTAGGATATGCAGGGCTGGCTTCAAATTCTGGCTATATAAATGTTGCCTCAATTGCTCTAGTGACTTATAAACCGGGGTTTATTGCTCCCCCGGTCTATTCGGAGGTAGCCATAAGCAATGACAACCGCCGTATTACCCTAAACTTCGATGAAGGCATATTCAACAATACTGCTGATGACCAGAGTCTCAAAGCAGCTATCGGCCTGTCCAATAACGGCATTGACTTTTCGGCTTTAAGTGCGGACGACTCGGTGCAGATTAGCGGAAGCAGCTTGATCATTGATTTGGCTTCTTCATTGCATGGAGAGAAGAACCGTGTTCAAATTGGGTCAGGCAGCTTGAAGGACGCGCTGGGCAATGTTTTAGAGAAACAAATTGATACTGAAGAGCTCATAGCCCTACCCTACAAGCCTGTAATCACCTGGGGCAGTGAGGGGAGTGCGGAAGGGCAATTCAACTTTCCTAAGGGAATAGCCCTGGATGCCAGCGGCAATATTTATGTAGTAGATACTACAAATAATCGTATCCAATATTTCGACGCTACAGGCCAGTTTTTGGGCCAATGGGGCAGTGCAGGCAACGGAAACGGGCAGTTTAACAGTCCGACCGGGTTAGCATTCGACAGCCTGGGTAATATCTTTGTGGTCGATGCGGGTAACAGCCGGGTCCAGAAATTCGATTCAGCGGGCACATATGCAGGACAATGGGGGACAGATGGTTATAATGACAGCCAATTCAAGGCCCCCTGGGGGATTACTATAGACTCTGATAATAACGTTTATATCTCTGACTCTTACTTCAGGGTGCAGAAGTTTGATAACAACGGCGGCTTTATTAAGAAAATATGGCGGCCTCAGAGATTCATACCCTGGGGAATAACGCTGGATGCGGCCAACAACATTTATTTGACAGACACATTTGAAATCGACAAGATCGGCGTTTACGATCAGAACAGCCAGTTACTGAACAGTTGGGGAACTAACGGCCACGAAAACCTTCAGTTTAGTGAGCCTCGGGGTATTGCGAGGGACACTTCAGGTAATATATATGTTGTAGACATGTATAATGCCCGTGTGCAGAAGCTTGATTCCAGCGGCAATTTCATTTGTAAATGGGGTTCCTCTGGCAGCGGGGAAGGCCAGTTCAGCTATCCCAATGGAATAGCAGTAGATCCTTCCGGACGGGTGTACGTAGTTGATACTAATAACCACCGAATACAGGTGTTTGAGCCTATACCTTAGTCCTCGGATGTTTTATTCAAAGAACGCTGCTATATATTTGATGGCCACGTATAAGAAATAAACTCCGAAGACCAGTTTGAGGGTCCAGGCCTGAAAGTATTTGATAACAGCCGCACCGATCTGGGCGCCGGTCACCGAGCCGATAGCCAGGCAGAAGACCGCCGGGAGTACCACCAGGCCCTGGGCCAGCTTGACCAGGCTGCCGGCGATGGTTATCGGGACAACTCCCAGCATGGTCGAACCAACTGCCAGGTGTACAGAGAGACCGATTCCGTAAGTGATCCCGGGCACCAGCAAGAATCCGCCGCCCAGCCCCAGCGTACCGGTGATCAGACCCACTGCAAACCCCAGCCCCAGCAGCCATGCACGCCTGGGTATATGGAACCTGGCGATGATGGTCTCATGTTTGCCGTTCAGGTGGCTCTCGTTTTGCTTTTTGATGCCGTCACGGGTCATCATGTAAGCCGGGAGCAGGAAGAAGATGCCCATGCACAGGTTGAGCAGCTTTATTTCACTCAGCAGCAGAGTAAATATATAAGACCCGACCAGGATGCCGATCATGCCGCCGATGGATATGTCCCGGCTGATTTCTTTGGAGGTATTGTGGCGGATGTAGTGTCCGTGGGCGCCGGATACCACGGTGAATATTACCGCGAACAGCGCCGTGCCTATGGCCGACGGCGAGCTGTAGCCCAGCCAGAAGTCCAGGGCCGGCAGCATGATGGCTCCGCCCCCCAGACCTAAAAGCCCTCCGAGGGTACCCGCCAGCAGACCGATCAGCAACAGAAGCAATACTTCCTGGCCGGACTTGATGCCGTAATAGCCCAGTGGATGTATATGCAATGTGATGAGCAGGCTCAGGACCAGGCAGGCCAGCAGACCGATAACAAAAGCATAAGTTTTTAGGAACGATTTCATAGACCCAGCTGCCTTTATAATTATTTGGCACGTTGAATATATCATCACCAATATATACTAATCTGTTGCAGTAAACCAGTAGGCAGCGAAAGGGCGCCTATGAAAAGAAGTATGGCCACTTGATGTCCGAGATGAGTGGATAAGATTGCCGCGCTGCGCTCGCAATTATCACGGGCATTTAACCCACCACGACAAACGAAAAGCGGTTCCTTTTACGTTGCTAACCGGGGAAGATTGCCGCGTCGCTGCGCTCCTCGCAATGACAAGTTAATTTGCCCCGCAGACGTTTCGAGCCTGCACTTATCTGCGTTTTTCGTTAAGAAGTATTTCCCGATAAAAAATTAATCCCACCGTTTCAAACGATGGGATCTGTTTTTAAAATTGGCAGGGCCCCTTAACGGGGACTCTGCTAATGATGTAATCGAACAACTCTGGTACGTTCGACTACCTGCTTATAATAACCCTTTTGTCCAGTCAAACAACTTTCTGTACGTTCCTCTGAAGGTTATTATTAGCTTAAACATAGTATAGCACTATTTATATTTAATAGCTATAAGATATGATCAATTAATTGTAAATTTTTTGTAAACATAATAAAAGCTCGCAGGTGGGTGGTTGGCTCCGCTAAACCTGTAAGCTTATAAATAATGTGAATAAAACAGGAGTCCCGGATGTTTTGACGGGGAACTCCAGGCGAATCGGAGATGAACTGATGAGAGAAAAGATAATACTTTCCTGGAGCGGCGGTAAGGATAGCACGCTGGCTCTTTATGAATTGATGAAGGGCGATTACGATATTAAGTTATTGACAACGATCACTGACGAATACGGGAGGATCAGCATGCACGGGGTACGGGAAGCCTTATTGGAGCAGCAGGCCCGGGCTTTGGGCTGCCCGCTGGAGAAGGTATACATAACCCCCCGAAGCAGCAATGCCGAATATGAAACGAAGATGACTGAGGTCATGGAACGCTATAAAAGGCTGGGGGTTAACCGGGTGGCCTTTGGTGATCTTTTTTTAGAGGATATAAGGAAGTACCGGGAGAACAACCTGGCTAGGCTGGGGATGCAGACGGTCTTCCCCTTGTGGGGAAGGGATACCCGGGAGCTGGCTGGTATTTTTATTGGCCTGGGCTTCAAATCGATCATTACCTGTGTGGATACCGATATTCTAGATGGTGATTTCGCCGGGAGGCTTTTTGACGAGGAATTATTGAGCGATCTGCCGGACTATATCGACCCCTGCGGCGAAAAAGGCGAATTTCATTCCTTCGTGTTTGATGGACCGGTCTTTTCCAAGGCTATAGCTTTTTCTACCGGGAAAAAAGTTCTTCGGGACAATCGGTTTTGTTTTTGTGACTTGGTCCCGGATCGCTGAGGCCTCCAGGCGAGCCGGCAGCATTTCTTATGCATCCCCGAATTTCTTAACCCCCAAATTATCGTTTCAACCCGCCGCTTACGGGCAAAGCTTATAGAAAAGGCTGGTGGGGAGCTTTTGTTTTCCCTGATGCCGAAAAAATATTGGGGGTGATCTATTGGCAGAGGCAGCAGCAATCAACTGCCAGCGGAGAGATGTAAAGACCAAGGGGTTTCTGAACCAATTGAAGAAACGATCGATGGTGCCCGGCGTGGTTTATGGCAACGAGATGAAACCGATCAACATTTCCGCCGAGGCCAAGCAGCTGGGCAAGGTTTTTCAGGTCCATGGGACCCGGGCTTTGTTCTCCCTGGGGATCGAGGGTGAGCATGTCCCGCTGATGGTGGTAGTAAGGGAAATACAGAGGCATCCCGTCAACGGGCAGTTAACGCATATCGATTTTTTCCAGGTGAATATGAAGGAGAAGATGACCAGTACGGTGGGTATCCATATCACCGGCGAAGAAGAACTGCTGGCCCGGGATGCGGTACCGGTCATGGGAGTGAAGGAGATAGAGATCTCCTGCCTGCCGACCGATCTGCCAGAGACTATCGTTTTCGATATCGCCAACTTGATAGAGGGAGATAAGGTAACGGTAGCCGAACTCTCGGTGCCGGAAAGGGTAGAAATTCTGACCGATCTGGATTCTATAGTAGTCTCGGTAATGGCTCCTACCAAGGAAGTTGTGGAGGAAAAAGAAGAAGCCGAAACCCCAGACGGGGAATAAGCGGCAGGCTGAAGCAATTGTTGACAGTGGTCAGGTATGATAAATTTGATTTAAAAGTGGCAAAATATTT
>JBLMZJ010000133.1:0-8448 GCA_050258735.1 Deltaproteobacteria bacterium
CACTGAAACCCAGTTCAGTGTCGATGTTTATGAAGCTCATAAGCAGACCCTGCTGGCCAAGGATGTCAAGATATCCGGCAACAACCTGATCGGTGTGATCAGTCCCAATGTTGATGTGCAGTTCGCATCCAATACCGGTATCAGAGTCACCTGGAACAATACCGAGAAGAGGTTTACTTTCTCCGGATTGGCTACTGCAGCAGAGACTTTTATCCATATTTCCGACAATACTACGATATTCCATATCGGCGCCAACCAGAAGCAGGATATAGGAGTCGGGATCGGGGATATGAGTTCCCGGGCCCTGGGAGTCAACAACATCCTGGTAACCAGTAATGATCAGGCCAATATTGCGCTTGGCAAGCTGGACATTGCCATCGACCGGGTATCCACCGAGAGAGCCAAGCTCGGTGCTATCCAGAACAGGTTGGAGCACACCATCAACAACCTGAATGTAACCTCTGAGAACCTGAGTGCATCCGAATCCCGGATCCGCGACGTTGATATGGCCAAAGTAATGATGAACTTCACTCGTTATAATATCCTGCAGCAAGCAGCTACAGCCATGTTGGCCCAGGCCAATCAAATGCCGCAAACTGTATTACAATTGCTCAGATAAATCAAACAGCATCAAATAATAGCGCGGGTAACGCCAAAATAAAAAAGGTGGAGAGTCAGCAGTCTCCACCTTTTTTGATTTGATTATTACTTATATTTTGAATCTGGTAATAAGGAGATTCAACTTTTCAGCACTCTGGGCCAGTCGGGCTGAAGCCATGCTTATCTCTTCCGCCGAATGGGCAGCAGTATCGCTGCCCTTGGCTATCTCCAGGGTACCGGCAGTGGTCTCTTCTATGGTGGCGGTGGTCGATTCCAGGGCCCGCCCGATCTCCACCATGGCCTTCATTACTTTTTTGACATTGCCGCTGATGGTCTCGGCTAAGTTGCTTAAGATGTCTGCATCATTCTTGTATTGTTTGCCGATATCCAGCATACGGCTATAATCATTGACAACATCATTATTGATAAAACTCAGCAGTTCATTGGTGTTATTGACCAGGTTGGTTATGGCATCCTGGACCTGTCTGGTCAGGCCGTGGATCTGGGATACCGTAGCTGACGAGTTTTCCGCCAGTTTACGCACCTCTTCCGCCACCACTGCGAATCCGCGGCCCTGTTCACCGGCACGGGCAGCTTCGATAGCGGCATTGAGAGCCAGCAGGTTGGTTTGATCGGCAATACCGGCAATATCCTCGGCCAATCCGGAGATCTGCTCTACTACCCGGGCATTATCGATAGCTACCAGTATCTTGCCTTTTATGTTCTCGTACATATGAACTGCATTATGCTGGGCTTGTTCGGCGCCCTGTTGAACGGCCAGGGCACGTTGTTCGATCTCCCGGGCGTTTTGGTGAGTTGCCTGGGATTCGTCATTGACCTTGCCCAGGAAGCCGCTGACATCTTGTCCAGAGGCATTGATCTCTTCGGAAGAAGCGGATACCTCTTCCATACCTGCCGAGATCTCCTGAGTGGAGGCAGCGATCTCCTCCATGCTGGCTGAGATATCCTCCCCTGCTGCAGCCAATTCTTCACTGGAAGCTGCCACGTCCTGCGAGTTGACAGATATCTCCTGCACCATGGCCCGCAGGTTCTTTAGCATAGCGTCGAAACTGCGAGTCAGTTTGCCTACTTCATCGTTTAAGGCTAAAAATTGCGCCGGCATTTCCACAGTAAGATCGCCCTGGCTGATTATTTCAGCCTGTTGAGCGGTAACCTTCAAGGGTTTGGCTATCTTCCTGCCTACTATCAACCCAAGCAACACGCCCAGTCCAATGAACAAGACAGCTGCCAAGGCGACAAACATTTTTAATTTGGCCAGACCAGCCAGCACTTCGGGTTTCGGGGCGGTCACAGCCACTGACCAGTTGGTGCCCTTGACCGGGGCATAACCCATGAATTTCATCACTCCGTCAGTCCACAGGTATTCCCCATAGCCTTGTTCGCCATTGACCATCTGCTGAACTATAGCCGCCAGAGGCTGGAGGCTATCATCCTTTTTCGCCTCGGCCATAGGATTCCATTGATTCATAACCAGTTCGGCTTTGGGATGAGCGATAACATTGCCGGTCTTATCCACCATATATCCATAGCCGGTCTGAGCAAATTTAAAGTTGACCATCTCGCTCAGCGCGGTGCCGTCAGCTACTCCGGCAACTACTCCGACAACACTTCCGTTGGCACCGATTATAGGCGCTGCCAGTGCTATTACTATCGTATTATCGGCACGGCTGACAATAGGCTCAGAGATAGCGGATACACCGGCCATAGCCTTTTTAAAATAATCCCGGTCTTTTACATTGACCCGGGCGCCCGATGTAGTCATTGCCTGACCGTCCGGAGTCGCTACCAGCATCATCTTGTAACCCTGCCGTTTGACCTCCGCTTGCAGGATCGGCTGTTGTGTTTTCCAATCCATGCTCAGGAGCTGTGAGCTAACGGATATGCCTTCTATCGCCACCAATTTACCCTCTATTTTGGCAGATACCAGATTGGCGGTATCCAAGGCTTTGGTTGTGACATCCTGTTTGATGGTATCCATTAAGGTGCTTGATGCCACCTGGTAGCTTATCAGCCCCAGACCAGCACAACAGAAGAGGATGGAAAGAGAGAAATAGATCATAAGCCGGGTTGCGATACTCCTCATGAGCATACCTCCTAGTTATAACGAGTTGATAAATGGATTGTAAGATTTTGATAAACTAAAAAGAAATGTGGCCCAGAATAAATTGATTGATGCTCCCGTAAGACTTAGATCCAGATAAAGTGGGAAATGCTTTAAAATGTCGCGCCCTGAATATTAGCCGTGACATCCTCCTTTCTCAATATTTAGGAGGGATTGGTGGGTTAAAGGAAAGTCTAGTTTTCTATACTAAAAATAGTAATACATTATTATCTGAATAACCATAGCTTTTAAAAAAAATTTCGAAAAATGGAACAATTCCTTTTTTATAATATTTTGTAAGGGAAATCTTGGGCGTGAACCATTATTTGCGCAGATAAATACCCTGTTCGATTTCGGTGATGATCCCTTCGCGCAGCAGGTGGAGGAGGTGATTGCGGATGGTCATTCTTTCCCAGAAGATTTCGTAGATATTATGTCGGTCAGGAAATATGAGTCCGTATTCAGCAATAGCATTGAGAGTATGGGGACTCTCGAGAAGCTCTATTATCTTATCCCGGCGGTCCAGGACCACCTGTATATATACCCGCAATTGGTCCTTTATATGTTCCGTCTGAACCCGACGATGAGAGGACACTACCATCTGCGGATTTATCTGGCGGATCTTCTCTACCGATGTTATAAGGTCTCCCACGTCGGCACTGGCGCTGCTGTACCAGGGTCCGGCAGGAACCAGATCGATGTCCCCGGAAAAGAGGATGCCTTCCTTTTCCAGATAAAAACCATAGTGCCCGGCGGTATGACCGGGCAGGTGCACCGCCTGCAGGGACAGCCGGCCGGTTTCAATGATATCGCCATCGGCAAAGGTCCCGGCCAGAGCGATGTCTCGAAAACCCGGTTGGGCAACTACATCATCAGGGAGAGGCACCACCTGTCCGTAGGCCGTGCGATCTATGCCCATTATCTCCTGCCAGAGGTCATAACCATGAAATCGCGTATATTCATTCTGATCACTATACACCGCTTTCTCCTGCCAACCCGCCGTAACATCAGCCCGAGGAAAGAGGGTGTCTCCATGCAGGTGGTCAAAGTGGAAGTGTGATATCAGGGCCAGGTCGATATCAGCGCAGGGAAGTTCGGCATAGGCACGTCCGCCTGCCCCTACATCGATGATGACCTGCTGCTCATCCTTCAGGTAAAGGCTATTGCTATATGGATATCGTGGTTTAGCCTCGGGAGCTACCAGCCATACACCCTTTGCCAGCTCCGTTAACATATCCGATTCCCCCTTGTTGCTTGCCATGTTATTAATTTTAACATATTCCAATTACAAATTATTTAATTATATAAGGAAGGATATTTTAGGAATACTATCGAAGTAAGTCGAAAAAGGATTTTTAAGGGGGCTGTACTATGAAGTTTTATCAAAGCGTCAGGTTTAGACTAGTTGCAATTATTATGGCTGTTTATCTGCTCGGAGCAGTAGTACAGAACCTGGTGGTTTATCAGATGAGCAGTGGGATATTGACCGGCGAGGTGGAGAAGGAATGTCAGCAGGTGGCTCAGGCTGCCAGTGATAAGATAGATCTCTTCCTGCAAGCTCGTCTGGACCAGTTGGAGACCATCAGCAGCACTAGCGTTATCAGCAGCATGAAGCAAGCTGAAGCCGCCGCCGCCCTACCCGACTTGATGTCGGATTATTATGAGAGTATTGTTCTGATCTGGCCGGACGGTACCGGATTGAGCAATCAGGGAAAGACCGTGAGCTTGGGAGACCGGGACTATTTTCAAAAGGCCATCAAAGGGGAAATCGTGGTCAGTGATCCGCTGGTATCGAGAACGACTGGTAACACGGTGATCCCACTTGCTGTACCGGTTTACCGCAATAATCAGGTGGTCGGAGTACTGGTGGCTACATTGAAGAACGGCGTTACCGAAGGCCTGATAAAGGAAATCAAGATCGGCCAGAGCGGCTATGCGTTAATGGCTGACCATACCGGTTTATGCATAGTTCATCCGGATAAAGAGCAGGTAGGCAAGTTGAATATCGGTGATCTGAGCCCGGAGATGCAGACGGCCCTCACCGATGCCGCTGCCGGGAAAAGTGGGATAGTGAAATATGAATACAACAGCATCAAGAAATATATGGCCTATGCTCCGATCAAGTATGCCAACTGGTTGCTGGGGGTAACGGTTCCCAGCGACGAGATTACCGGGGCAACCAGGGCTATGACCGAAAAGCTGTTTTTGTTGGTTCTGGTAATTATGGCGATGGCGATCGTCGTTGTCTATCAATTCAGCAGTCTGCTTATAAAACCACTTAAAGCAGCAGTGCAGGCCATTGACCATGTGGCCAGCCGAAATCTGACCCACCATGTTGAGAACACGTATACTTCAGAATTCGGTATCATGATGGATTCCGTTGAACAGATGAATGAGAACTGGCGCGAGGTGGTAGGCGAGATATCATCTGATGCAGAGACCCTGGGCCAGCTTTCCGGCCAGCTAAAGGGCAGTGTCGAGCAAACCGGTTTGGCCTCTGAGCAGGTCAGCGCCAGTGCTGATGAGATAGCGCGTGCCGCACAGGCCCAGGCTGAGGATGCCGGGAAGACCGCTCTGCTTACCCAACAGGTAATGATAGCTATGCAGAACCTGGGCAAGGATACCGAGAGTATTTCCAAAGAATCTGTAAACTTCAAGGTAGTGGTGGATCGGGTCACCGATCTGATGACCACTCAGAACGCCAAGATGGAGAATACCCGGCAGAGTACGGAACGGGTATCCCAGGTTATGAACGACCTTAACCAGCGCACGGTTGAGATCGGGGAAATAATCACCCTTATCAATAGCATAGCTGAACAGACCAACCTGCTGGCCCTCAATGCTGCCATTGAGGCTGCCAGGGCCGGTGAACAGGGCCGCGGATTCGCCGTAGTAGCAGAGGAGGTCCGTAAGCTGGCCGAAGAGTCAGGCAATGCCACTCAGAGCATTTCTGCCATAATCAGTGAGATCCAGAACCAGGTGGAGAAGGCGGTCAATGAAGCCGGGTCGGTAGGTATTCTGGTCAAGGAGCAGGGTCAATCCATGGCCGAGAGTATCGGTGCTTTCAAAGAGATCGAAAACGGGGCGATGCAGATCGACAACTCCATCCAGAACATGTCGGCCACCTTCCAGGAGGTCCTTGCTTCAAGTGATGAGATAAGCCGTGCGGTCGAGAATATCTCAGCTGTAACGGAAGAATCCGCGGCTTCTGCCGAAGAGGCCACTGCCATGACCCAAAACCAGTTGGCCTCAGTGCAGGAGATCATCAATCTGATCAGCCGGCTGGAAACCATTTCCGGAAAGCTGAAGGATGTATCCGACAGCTTCAAATTATAGTCTTTGTAAATTAAGAAGATGGACATGGATCATAGACCATGTCCGTCTCAGACCGTCAAAAAAAGCGAATCTCATTGTTACTTCGCAAGCCCCGCTCAATCAACGTACCCCCATGTACGTCTCAATCGCGGGACTCGCTCGTGCCTCGATCTTCGCTATTTTTGCTCGGTCTGCATATTTATTTTACAAGCAAAGACGGACATGGATTATAATCCATGTCCGTCTTTTGTTTAAGAAATCTTTATTTGGATTTATTCAGTGTATTGAGGATGATCATATTCTGATTGCGGTTTTCGATCTGCACTGCAGCTTCCAGGCTGCAGATATCCATATTGATATTGATAGCCTCTTTCGTCAGTTTGATCACGAAAGGTTCCTTGGCGGCTATGACCTGGGCTATCTCCAGTGCCGTATTCAGTAATTTATCCTTTTCTACGCAGCGGGAGGCAAAACCGAGTGACATGGCCTCTTCTGCCTTCATGAAACGTCCGGTAAACATTAGTTCATAGGCAATGCCAGCCGGGATCAATCGGGTAAGAAAATAGGAAGAACCCATGTCTGCGCCGCCGATACCCACATTGATGAACGCGGCATTGAAGCGAGCATCCGGAGTAATGACCCTGATGTCCGAAGCCAGGGCGAAACACATGCCGGCACCAGCTGCAGCGCCGTGTACAGCACAGATGATCGGCTGCGGGCAATTGCGCATGGCTATTTCGATCTTGCCCAGATCCAGTTGGAAATCATACATGCGCGGACCATTCATGATCTCGGGCTGGAAACAATCCGCCACGTCCATACCGCCACAGAAGCCTTTTTCCGCCTCCGACTTGAGGATCACCACCCGGATGTCCAGATCATGTTCCAGACCGGTGAAAAGGTCGCACAATTCCTTGACCATTACCCGGTTCATGGCATTGAGCCGGTCGGGACGATTGAGGCCTACTATGAGTATACCGTTCTCTTTTTCCTCCAGTTTAAGGGTCTCATATTGTTTCATTACTTTACCCCCCTGCAGTTTTAATTTAATCTATTGTAACATACTATTCCGTAAACGTTTTATTTAGTTTTGTAAAAATAAAATTGAAAACAGAAAAGACGCTCTACTCTCGGTGCGCGCCTTTGTTAGCTTGGCCCTTGCCATAAATGGCAAGAGGTATAGTTTTTTAAAGTATAAAAAAAGGGCTCACCATTATGGTGAACCGCTAAGCGAATAGGGAGGAATGAACTAGTCCATCGGGCCGCCTTCCCAGTATTGCCTTATTTTACGCAGTGCGTAACCGCCGAAAAACAAACCGTTAACAAAGGCAATGGGAATGGCCATTGCGCCAAAATAATTAAATTTCTGTTTTAGATCTTCCTTGCCTGCGTTGCGATATCTGGTCATCTATATCCCTCCTTATGTTCTATTTTGAGCGATATAAATGATAAATATTAGAGGATAAGCTTCTCAGTTTTTACTGCGGAAGGAGGGAAGAACTCTTTCCACCAGCAAATAGATAAAGGTGCCGCCAATCAAAAATATTAGCAAAAGACTCACAATTTTCGAAAACAAAAAAATCACCTCAAAAATAATATGAGGTGATTTAGAAAAATCTATGCAACGACAAAACCAAGGCAGTAGGGACGGCTCTTTCTGCCTGGTTTTAGCGTTTTTTCTCCCGCGGCATGCAGATGATCTCACGGACCTGGGTGTCGAAGAAGTTCCGGGAATGAGCTGGGACCACAACTATAGCAGTATCTACTCCCTCAGCAGTCCCGCCGAGTGCGATGATCTCCCGGCCAAACGGGATCAAGCCGGCATCCAGAGCCATTATCGAGATCTCTACCGCTACTTTGATGCCCTGGCCCAGGATGCGCAGGGTCTGAGCCATGATCTCGGCGGGATAGACTCCGCCGAACTGAAGGCGCAGGGCTCTGTCCGCCCCGGCGAAAAAGTGGGTGGTGGTGAGGACCTGGACTCCTTGTACCATCAGGTCCTTTCGTACACTGGTATCCATCTCATTTTCTCCCGGGCTTGCAAAACCGGAGTGATGAGTAACGCAGACTATATCGCGCCCGGAGTTGTATGATAACAACTTTTTAGCACTATCACCGGTACATGAAGCGATCACCATATGGTTGATATCCAGTTCGGTTGCACGCTGTAAGGCCAATTTTATGGTATCATCAGTATTCTTGGGCCCGGCTTTATCCCAAAACAATTGATTATTCCTCCTTACTGGTGGTGCGTAGTCCCTGGCGCAGCCGTTCAATATCATCTTCAGTCAGAACTTTGGTAACATTTATATGATTGATTTTTGAAAGATCGATTTCGTGGGGCTGAGCCAGCCGGAGATGGTTCATATCATATATCACCTTGACTACAGGACGTGCCGGCTGTTAACGGT
>JBLMZJ010000134.1:0-24935 GCA_050258735.1 Deltaproteobacteria bacterium
ATGGCGTCCCCGGAGGGATTCGAACCCCCGACCCACGGCTTAGAAGGCCGTTGCTCTGTCCTGCTGAGCTACAGGGACAAATATTAAATTGGAGCGGGTGAAGGGGATCGAACCCTCGCAACCAGCTTGGAAGGCTGGGGCTCTACCATTGAGCTACACCCGCCCAGCAAAAAACATTATACATCATATATGATACGCTTTTCAAGGCACAAATACACTTTTGTTGCAGTTGGGCGCCCGGCAGTTCACATTAAATCTGCTGGTCAAGTTTTTATCTTTTGAAGACAGGCTTCCGACTGAATTCACCATAAGCAGTAATTGCAAATAGAACCAATTTTGATTACACTATTTATGTAGTGCCTGAGGGGGAAGTAAGTCCGCTCCAGGCTAGCTCTTGAGTACTAACATCAACCAGGACCATAGGTAGTTATGGTCCCCCTTCAAAGTGAAAGATCAAATCTTCTGTAACCCTTGCTCAGGCAGGGTCTCTCTGGTTACTGGAATTAGCTTAAAGTTCAAATTAGAAAGGAGATATGGACTCATGAGATTGCTTACTCGCTCCGATTTCGACGGCCTGGTTTGTGGTGTTTTGTTAAAGGAGGCAGGTATCATTGATTCCTGGCAGTTTGTTCACCCCAAGGATATGCAGGATGGAATAGTCGAGGTGACCGAAAATGATGTTCTGGCCAATGTTCCGTATGTTCCAGGATGTGGGCTGTGGTTCGATCACCACGCCAGCGAGCAGGAACGCTTGGATCTGAAGGGAAAATATCAGGGTGACAGCAGGCCAGCTCCCAGCGCTGCCCGGGTCATCTACGATTATTATGGCGGAAAGGCCAAGTTCGGACGTTTTGAGGATATGATGACCGCGGTGGATAAAACTGACTCAGGGAGGCTGACAGTTGAGGAGATCAGCAACCCCCAGGGCTGGATCATGCTTGGTTATATTATGGACCCTCGCACCGGTCTGGGGCGGTTTCAGGATTATCGGATCAGTAATTACAGCTTGATGGAGAAGCTCATCGACTACTGCCGGGAGAAGTCTATAGCAGAGATCATGCAGCTCTCCGATGTTCAGGAACGCGTCAAACGTTATAACGAACAAAATCAGGCTTTTCAAGAGATGATAAAGAAATATACCCGGGTGGAGGGTAATGTTATAATCACAGATTTGCGCGGAGCGGAGACCATATATACCGGCAATCGATTTTTGATCTATTCGATGTATCCCGATCAGAATATATCTCTTTGGGTGATCGACGGCCGGAATAAACAGAATTGTGTAATCTCGCTGGGACACAGCATCATAAACCGGACCTCTAACACTAATGTAGGCTCCCTGATGCTAAAGTATGGAGGGGGCGGTCATGCCATGGTAGGTACCTGCCAGGTGCCCTATGCCGAGGCTGACAAGGTCCTGGCAGAGATCATCTCCAAACTCAAATCCGACGGCTAGCGTATAAACCGGCCATAAAAGATACTTCTTCGGAATAGAATGATCGGACCGCTGACTTCTTAGTTAAGCTGAAGGTGCTGTTTAAACAGCACCTTTTTGTTACAGCCAATCTTTGCGATACATAAACCAGAGCATTACTGCCACGATGACCAGCATTACCGTCCAGCAGGCCGGGTACCCATAGGCCCAATTCAGTTCTGGCATGTTCCAGGGCCCGGCTTCGGTATTGAAATTCATGCCATACACTCCCACGATGAAGGTCAAGGGTATGAAGATCGTCGCAACTATGGTAAGGGTTTTCATTACCGAATTCATCTGATTGCTTACGCTTGAGAGATAGACATCCAGTAAACTGGTAGCTATTCCCCGGTAGGTTTCGATCATATTGATGATTTGTATCAGATGATCATTGATATCTCTGAGGTGAAAGTGGGTTTCACTGCTCATATTGCCCGGAGCATCCTGATAAGCGCTTTCCAGCATTTCGCGTGTATCCCAGGCAATATGCCCCAGCATAAAGAATTCACGATTGAGCTGATGTATCTCTACAGCCAGACTGCGATTGGGACGATCGGTTATAGCGTCTTCAATCAGGTCGATCCGGGAACTCAATTTTTCTACCACCGGGAAGAACTGGTCTACCAGGAGATCACAAATACTGTAAGCCAGGTAATCACTGCCGCTTTGCCGAATGGTACCAACGGAGTGGCGCAGACGTTCACGGAGCGGATCGAGCAGCTTCGATCCATTTTCCTCCAGGGTTATTACTGTATTGTCTTTGATAAAAATACTGACCTGATGGGCCGAAGGATTATCCTGATACAGCAGGGCATAGATAACTATAAATAAATAGTCCTTGTAGTCCTCTATCTTTGATCGCTGTGCTCCACTAAGTACATCCTCCAGGGCCAGATCATGAAAACCATAATGCTCTCCCAGTGCCGCTAAGAGGTCACATCCCGGTACGCCTTCTATGTCGATCCAGGTGATCTCGTTGCTCGTTTCTTCCATCCAGGCCTCTTCGATGCTTTTAAGGTTCTTTTCGGTCAATTCCGCGGCAGTATATCTGATCGCTGCCATCCGGGGGGGCGCCGGAGAAGCCGATGCCCTGGATTCTAGATGGCCCGGCGGAGTCCCTGGCGCCGAATACCTGCCGGGGTATAGAAAACTTACTCTTTCCTTGTGCAGCATCTTTTAACCTCCCAAATGAGTTGGGTGAAGGCACGGGAAAATGATGTCCCCGTACTTCCTTTTCTATTTACTGTTTTGCTCAGCTTGCCAGGGCTGATAGAGGAGATAGCCTCCGCTGATATTTTTAACATCGAAGCCATGTTGTTTGAGTATACGGCTGGCGATGTAGCTGCGCTGGCCCACCCGACAATAAACCATCAATTCACGGCCGCGGGGGATCTTCTCCAGATCGCCACGGATATTATCGACCGGAATATTGATCGCACCCGGTACCATCCCGGCTGCTGTTTCTGCTGGCGTCCTAACATCGATCAAAACCGAACCCCGGGCCATGCGGTCTGCTACCTGCCACCAGTAGACGACATCGACGTTTCCGTCAAGGATATTGCCGGCTACATATGCCGCCATATTCACTGGATCTTTGGCTGAAGAGAACGGCGGAGCATAGGCGAGTTCCAGCTCTTGAAGATCATCGATGGTTAGTCCGGCACGCATGGCGGTGGCCAGTACATCGATACGTTTATCTACTCCATCAAAACCAACGATCTGAGCTCCCAGTAAATGACCATCCTCAGGGGTGAATATCAATTTCATAGTCATCATGGAAGCACCGGGATAATAGGTGGCGTGCGAAGCCGGGTGCAGGTGGCAGCATTTATGAGGCTGGCCGCTTCGCTGCAGGTCTTTTTCATTTGCTCCGGTGGCGGCAGCTACCATATCCATGACCTTAACGATAGAGGTACCCTGTACGCCTGGATAGGAGCGGGAAACACCGGCAATATTTCCGGCAACCAGCCAGCCCTGACGGTTAGCGGGACTGGCCATGGGAAAATGCCTGGCTTCGCCGGTAAAGAAATTGGCTGATTCGATAACATCACCAGCAGCATATATATGGGGATCTGAGGTCTGCAGGAATTCATTGACCACCACTCCGCCGGTGGCTCCGATATCCAGGCCGGCATTGCGCGCCAGAGTGTTTTCAGGTCTTACCCCCAGGCCCATCACGACAACATCAGCGGGAACGGCCTGGCCGTCCTCAAGGACAATCGATGATACTTCAGTATTGCCTTCCATGGTTGAGGCTTTAGCATTAAGGATCAGATCGATACCTTGGTGACGCAGGTACTGCTGAAGGATAGCCGCCATTTCCGGGTCCAGCATCCTCATCACTTGCGGGCCGCTTTCCACCAGGCTGACCTTGAGGCCGGCGGAGTGGAGCATCTCCAGCATTTCCAGTCCTATAAAACCGGCGCCCAATACCGTGCCACGGCGGGGATGCCTGGTCATGATGAAGTTCTTTATCTGGTCAGTGTCAGGTATATTGCGGAGCTTGAAGACATTGGGACGGTCGCTCCCGGCGATGCCAGGATCGGTCGTAGCCGCCCCCGGAGCCAGTACCAGGTAGTCG
Organism: Deltaproteobacteria bacterium; assembly: GCA_050258735.1. GTDB lineage: Bacteria > Bacillota > Syntrophomonadia > Syntrophomonadales > Syntrophomonadaceae > Syntrophomonas_A. Next base: position 4,056 of record JBLMZJ010000134.1, read on the forward strand.
TAGTTCTCCCGGTAACTGTCCCCCGAGGAGAGATCAGCCACCTCGATATATTTATCTCTTGGGAAAATGGCAGTAACTTCGTTTTTGATCCTGACATCGATATTAAACCGGCTGCGCAGGGATTCGGGAGAATTGAGCAGCAGGTTCTGCCGGCGGGTGATCACTCCACCGATATAATAAGGCAAACCACAATTGGCAAAAGAGATGTATTCGCCTCGCTCCAGGACAATGATTTCTGCTTGTTCATCCAGTCTGCGCAGGCGGGCAGCACAGCTGGCCCCCGCAGCAACTCCGCCGATGATGACGACCTTTTTCATGATTGTCCACCTCCACCAGTAGCATTCCCGTTATATCCATAGAAAAATAGAACCGTAGTCTGGCTACGGTTTACCTGGTTTTATTTTTACACTTCAGAACGAAAAACGCTATAAAAAAGTAGGGGCGGACTCCATATCCGCCCCTATGATATCGTCATTAGTCAAATTCTATGCTTGGTGCACTAGCCCTTCCGAGAATCCGAGAAAGTGACACCTCGGAACCGCGAAGCGGCCGGGCCTAGGGCCGTTTAATACCACTAGTTTTAGGTAGGGGCTCTGAGGCGCTAAGTGACGAGCGAAGCGAGCTAGGCGGTAAAAACACCAAATCGCCATAAACTTTCTTTTTGTATATAAGAGTTCATTAAAAGTAAAGTAAAAAGATCCCCAAGATTGCATTCTCCTCCCGTAGATCGGCGAGCTCCTTACGGAGCTTATGGAGTTCTTCGCCTTCGGGTTTGAGATGGCCGCTGCCGGGAAAGGCATTAATACCACGTTCTCTGTACTCTCGAACCCAATCAACAACGACCATGATCCCGGAATCAGGTACCCGGTTCCCGTAGCCCTGCTGGCAGGAACCAGGTCCAGACCCCAGGAGAACCGGGCGTGCCCCCAGACCTAGGCAGGCGATTGGAGACAGCGAAGCGGGCCCCAGGGGTATTAACCCTTCGGATCTACTTCTGACTGACGGGTTATACAAGGTGGCGGATCGGTGATGTTTGCACGCTGCCTTTCTGCTTTTTTAGACTTTATTAAAATGTTAATATAAAAGTGAATATACAATGTGATAAACCCATCCGCCAGTAAGGAGGAATCAATTTGAATACAACGACTAATGATTTATCCAATTCAAGAATGATGGTTGTGTCTAATGAATTTAATCGGATTATTGAGGTATTGATAAAAGAATACCAGCCGGATAAAGTGGTACTGTTCGGCTCTCTTGCCGCTGGTCAGGTTACCGAGTGGAGCGATATAGATTTATTGGTAGTGAAGGATACTACTAAATCCTTTTATGAACGCCTTGAAGAAGTTATAGAAATCACCCAACCGATGATAGGCGCCGATATCATTGTTTATACTCCGGAAGAAATCAAACAGATGGAGGAGAGTAGCCTTTTTTTGGTTGAAGAAGTGCTGAAGAAAGGGCGGATAGTGTACGATGCATCAAAACCAATGGTTTGAGCTGGCCTATGATGATATAGATTCAGCTAAGATAATGCTAAGAGAAGGCAAACATAATATCGTATGTTACTTTTCCCATCAAGCAGCGGAAAAAGGGCTAAAAGGAGTTTTGGAGTTCAACGGTGTAAATCCTCCGCGGACGCATAACCTAATTGACCTGGTTAACCTGTGCAATAATATAGACGATCTTTTTAAAGGTGTTTTATCACAAGCTAGGTTATTAAACCAGTTTTATATACCTACAAGATACCCTGTGGCTCCACCTGGTTCACTTCCGACTGGAGCCCCTAATAAGGATGTAGCGCAAAAAGCCTTAAGTCATGCTGAAACAATCCTTTATCTATGCAATAGCCGTTGCGCCCCAAATAATCCTCGAAGCTGATTAAAGGGATTACCACCAACCCGTATATTACCAGTTGTTCGGTTTTATCCGTGAAAGCCTTTTATGGCTTTGACACTAATCGGTTCAAGAATTGGATATTGTTTTAGAACAAACTAGGCTTACAAATAAAAACGGCCTGAATACTACACGCGTATTTCAGGCCATATTTTTTTGTCACCTACCAAATTTTCTCCTTACAGACCCTTACCGATATTTAGGGATTCTTATAGAACCATTCCCGATCTCTGCGAATTATATCCGGTTCTAGTAAATCCCTATATATAGGGGATTATAAGGACTGAATGGTCGGGGCGACAGGATTTGAACCTGCGACTTCTTGATCCCAAATCAAGCGCGCTACCAAGCTGCGCTACGCCCCGCACGCTTTATAATATCATTCCCCCCGGAAGCATGTCAATTTATGAGATTGCGATATCCACCTTGCCGGCAGCCCGCCGAAAGGGCCTCGGGTCTGTTCTGAATGCTGGCCGGGCGAATTTGAGAGCATGGGTATAAGGTAGGGCCAGGTCGGGTCCCAGCAAGGGGACAATGGTTACCGGGGTTCCAATAGGGGTAAGGGGGTAGATCTCGATCACATCCTTATTATACATACGCACACAGCCGTGACTGACTGCCCGGCCAATCGATTTGGGATTGTTGGTGCCGTGGATCCCATAACCTCCCCAGGGGACACTCAGCCTCATCCAACGGGCGCCGAAAGGACCGCCCGGGTTCATAGCTTTTTGGACGATAGTCCAGTTGCCGATCGGGGTAGGAGTGGAGGGCTTACCCACTGCTACCGGGTAGGTCTTGGTCAGAGTATCCGAACGGAAGTGCAGCCTGCGTTTTTCCACTTCGATGATTATTGATGGCAGGCTGCTGCTGGGGGTCGAGGAACGATGTTTTTTAGACAGTTTCATAGATTAACCTCTTTTTGTTACTACCTATGCATGGATTGGGGCAAAGGTTCATTCATAATAAAAAATAAAAATTTACAGAATAAGGAAGGAGATTACGCTTCTTGTGTGGAAATATATGTAAAATAGCTTTGCATAGGTGGGATAATATGGAGGAACCACAGGTGGAAAAAGTGCTGGATAATGCCCATAGAGCCCTGAACAATAATGATATTTCCCTTGCTTTGCAGTACTTCCTGCAGGCGGCTGAGTTCTCACCGGAAGATATTGAGATCATCAACCATGTGGCCCGGTGTTATTATGTTCTGGGTGAATTCGACCGGGCCCTGGCCTGTTGGAATCTGGCGCTGGTTACGGATCCGACCGATACGGAAGCTCTCAGGTCAACAGGGGAGTTCAATGACTTACCATTTCAGTTCTGGCTCAAACGTTACCGGGAAGCAGTCTCCGAACTGGAGAACCGTAACTACCAAAAGGCAGGCGATATGCTAAGCGATCTCATAACCGAACAGGATGGTTTTGTTTCGCTGTATCAATTGCTGGGTCTATGTCATTTTGCAGAATCTGATATTGAATCGGCACGCCGGGTATGGTCAAGAGGTCTGACGCTCGATATCGCCAATCCGATACTGCTGAAATACCTGGCCATGCACCGCGAGGAACTGGGGGAAATCTCTTTAGAACCGTTGTCAGGAGGCAGTCGGAGGCGGCTTTTAAAAACGGCTAGTTGGTCTTTGGTAGCTTGCTTGGGATTATTCCTCTTGATACAGATGGGATTGGGTTTTTATCGGCATAGCGGCCTCGCAGTGCTGCCTGGTCAGGCCCGGAATACTCAAAGCCAGCAACAGCATTCATCAGTTGCCGGTACCGTTAATAAAGCCACACCTTTACGATCCCCTGGTTTTGCAGAGGACAGCAATCAGGGCGACCAATATGAAACCGGCCGTGAAGCGGAATACTACCGGAAGGGCTATTCAGCTTACCTTGAACGCGATTGGCCCACTGCTTGCAGTAATCTTGGCGTAGTGGTAGCAATGAACAGCGGCAGTTATATCAATAGGGAGGCTTTGTATTATTTGGCTCAAAGCTACTATTTACGGAAGGACTACAAGCAAGCTCGCGATCATTTCGAAAAGTACCTGGCAGTTTATCCGAAATCGGACTACATTGACGACAGTCTCTATTATATGGGCTGCTCCGCGATCGCCGAGAAGGATTACACTGCGGCCCGGGAAGCTTTCACCAGGCTTGGTCAGGTGGATCCCCGGAGCGGTTATTTCACTACTAAACAATATCAGAATTTTATAAACAAAAAATGAGACTGACCTCCCATCTTTAAATAGTGATAAATAGAAATCTGCCCTTAGTTTTGGTAATATGGATCTATGAATGGTTTTTTAGTACCAAAAAGGGGGGCAGCCGTGTATAAGCGTCTTACCAGCATATTCTTGTTACTAGTTTTTATTTTTACTTTGAGCGGATGCTACTTATTTGGCGGCGGAGAAACTGAAAAGCAGGTGCCTTCAGATATAAAAGGCCGGGAGCAGGTCGCCGGGGATCAGGCGGGATCTGCGATTACTCAGAAAGATGAAGATCAACTGGTTAATGATGAACCTGCTGCGAAAAAGGCCGCGGAAGTATCTGATGCGGCAGTCCCGACCGGAAATGGAGAAAGCATATCTGAAGAGTCCGGAAAAAGCAGTGACACTGCCGGCTCCGGCTCACCCATGGAATATAAGCCGGACTATCGAATCCATTTTCTTAGCGAGGATGAAGTAAAGCTGGTCAACGATAAGCTGGTAAAGCTGGGTTACCTGAAAGAGCCGGCCAAAGATGCAAGGGAGTTTTCCGATGCGATATTTCGTTTCCAGCAGGAGGAGAAGATAGAGGGTTCGGGAGATATCAATCCGGAGACCTTCGAACGTTTGCGCAGCAAGTGAGTTTTTCGTATGTTTGTGCCAGCCTTGCTTGACTTGTTGAGTACAAATGCGTATCCTATCTATAGTAAAAGTGATACGCGGAAGTGGCTCAGTGGTAGAGCATCGCCTTGCCAAGGCGAGGGTCGCGAGTTCGAATCTCGTCTTCCGCTCCAGAGAATTATATGCCCTGGCTAGTGCCGGGGTGTTGTATTTATGGCTGATTTAGGGTAAATTCTTTAGTGAGACGCCCGCAGATTTGCAGGTAATAATATGTTAGGAGGCACATAAGTGGAAGCCAGGTTAGAAAAGATAGAAAGCGGAGAGGCCTACATAGAGATTGTAGTGGACGCGGAACGTTTGGAGGAAGGGTTGCAGACCGCTTATCGCAAGGTGGTAAGACAAGTAAGCATACCCGGTTTTCGCAAAGGGAGAGTGCCCCGGGAACTCTTGGAAGCCCATTTTGGCAAGGAGATTTTATATCAGGATGCCTTGGAAGCGATCATTCCTGATGCCTATGAATTTGCACTGGCTGAGCTGGATATTGCTCCGATCGCTCAACCGGATTTTGATTTTTCCAATATGGAAGAGATGGAGGCTGGCAAACCGTTTACCTTCAATGCCAAGGTAGCAGTAAAGCCTGATTTTGAACTCCCGGACCTGACCGGACTCGAAATCACCACTCCGATATTCGCCGTCAAAGAAGAAGATGTGGCCAAACGGCTGGATGACATGCAGAACCGGTATTCACAGCTTGTTGAAAAAACCGATGAACCTGCTGCGGTTGGTGATACTGCTGAAATTGATTTCGAGGGCTTTGTTGACGGTATAGCCTTCCCCGGCGGAAAGGGAGAGAACTATCCGCTGGAGCTTGGTTCTGGGACATTTATCCCTGGATTTGAAGATCAGGTAGTTGGCCTTAAGGTAGGAGAAGAAGCCGATGTCAAGGTAACCTTCCCCGAGACCTATCATGCTGAGGACCTGGCTGGCAAGGAAGCTGTATTCAAGGTCAAAGTCAAAAAGATCGAGACCCATGAGAAGCGGCCGCTGAATGACGAGTTTGCCCAGGAGGTCAGCTCTTTCGATACTTTAAAGGAACTGGAAGAGGATATAAAAAACAACCTGCTCCAGATGATAGAGAATCAGAAAAAGGATTTTCTGCGTCAACAAGTTTTGGACAAGGCTATGGAACGTGCTGATATCCCGGTCCCCGACAGTGTGGTAAAAGCCCAGTTGGAGGTCATGTTGGAACAGATGGCCCAAAGACTCAAGGCTCAGGGATTAAGCCTGGAGATGTATTTCCAATATACTCAGAGCAATGTCGAGGAGTTCAACAAGGAAATGTGGCCAGAGGCCTACCGCATTGCCAAGGTCAATTTCCTGCTGGAGAAGCTGATTGAGGATAAGGATATAACCGTTACCGAAGAAGAGATCGATCAAAAGATCGAAGAGGCTTCATCCGGTTTGGGAGTAGATCCCGCCAAGGTCAAAGAAACCCTGAACACCATGCGCGACAGCATGTCTTACGGGCTGAAGACCGATAAGGCAGTAGCATATCTTTTGGATAATGCACATATTACAGAGGAAGACAAGACTGATGAGGCCAAAGTGGAAAACAATGAGTAAGTGGAATACAATATAGACATAGTGAAGCCAACTACGCTGAAAAGGAGTGAGAGCATGTCTTATCTGGTACCGATGGTAGTCGAGCAAACCAACCGTGGCGAAAGGGCATATGATATCTATTCCCGTCTATTAAAAGACAGAATCGTATTTTTGGGCAGTCAGGTAGATGATGTGGTAGCCAACGTGATCATAGCCCAGTTGTTATTCCTGGAGGCAGAGGACCCTGACAAGGATATATCCCTGTATATAAACAGCCCGGGTGGTTCGATAAGTGCAGGTATGGCCATATTTGATACCATGCAGCATATTAAACCCGATGTTTCAACTATATGTGTAGGTTTGGCTGCCAGCATGGGCGCTTTTCTCCTGGCAGCAGGCCAAAAGGGCAAACGCTTTGCATTACCCAATGCTGAGATCATGATCCATCAACCTGCTGGAGGTACTCAAGGTCAGGCTACGGACATAGAGATCCATGCACGCCGCATCATAGCAATGAAGGAAAGTCTGAATCGGATCCTGGCCGAGAGGACTGGACAAAAACTGGAGAAGATAAAGGTAGATACTGAAAGGGATTATTTCATGACTGCTAATGAAGCTATGGAATATGGTATAATAGATGAAGTAATGACCCAGGGTAGGAAAAGCAGCACGAAGAAATAGCTGTTCTTGAGAGAGAGGTGAAGGTATGCACAGATATGGAGATGAAAAAGGACAATTAAAGTGTTCCTTCTGCGGAAAGACTCAGGACCAGGTAAAGAAATTGGTTGCCGGCCCGGGGGTATATATCTGTGATGAATGCATTGAACTCTGCAACGAGATAATCGAAGAAGAACTGGCAGACGATCTCGGTTTTGAGTTGGGAGACATACCCAAACCCCAGGAGATAAGAGAGATTCTAGATGATTACGTCGTGGGTCAGGACAGAGCAAAAAAATCACTGGCAGTTGCAGTTTACAATCACTACAAGCGTATCAACCTGGGAACCAAACTCGATGATGTAGAGTTGCAGAAGAGCAACATCGTTATGCTGGGACCGACCGGCAGCGGTAAAACATTGCTGGCGCAGACCCTGGCCAGGATCCTCAACGTTCCATTTGCTATAGCCGATGCAACTTCATTGACTGAAGCCGGCTATGTGGGTGAGGATGTAGAGAACATCCTACTGAAACTTATTCAGGCTGCTGATTATGACATCGAAAAAGCCGAAAAGGGTATTGTCTATATCGACGAGGTCGACAAAATCGCCCGAAAGACTGACAATCCGAGTATTACCAGGGATGTATCCGGCGAAGGGGTCCAACAAGCCCTGCTCAAGATCCTGGAAGGCACGGTAGCCAGTGTACCGCCCCAGGGAGGAAGAAAACATCCCCATCAGGAGTTTATTCAGATCGATACTACCAATATCCTGTTTATCTGCGGCGGTGCCTTTGAAGGTATCGACAAGATCATCCAGAACCGGGTAGGTCAGAAAGTAATGGGTTTTGGTGCAGATATCCAGAGCAAGAAGGAAAGGGCCATAGGCGAGATCCTCGATATGATCCTGCCGCAGGACCTGCTGCGTTACGGTTTGATTCCTGAGTTTGTAGGCCGGGTGCCGATCATAGTCACCTTGGATGCGCTGGATATCGATTCACTGGTCCAGATACTTACCGAACCCAAGAACTCGCTGGTCAAACAGTATAAAAAACTCTTTGAGCTTGACGGTGTTGACTTGGAGTTCAAGGAGGATGCACTGCGGTCCATTGCTGAGGAAGCTCTGCGCCGCAATACTGGTGCCCGCGGCCTGCGAGCCATAATAGAGGACGTAATGCTGGAGGTCATGTATGAGGTACCCTCCCGTTATGATGTGACCAAGGTAGCTATCACCAAGGATGTGATCGAAAAGAAGGAAAAACCGCTTTTGGTTACTGTAGACGCCAAACGCAAGGTTAACTAGACCGACAAAAAACAGCGAATATCTTTGTTACATCACAAGCCCCGCTCAATCGACGTACTCTGTGTACGCCTTAGTCGCGGGGCTTGTTTGTGCCTCAGATTGAGGTTCCTGCAAATGGGGTCACCGAAGACCTGCTAAACCCCGACTATTAAGGTGGCTTATCATTCTTACCTCAACTGAAAGATCGTCTTTCGTACTTATCTTCACTGTTTTTGCGCGGTCTGCTTATGATATTTTACAAGTTACCTCTTTTGTTTGCTGAGAGGGCGATATCTGGCCTGTCCCCTTGGCCCTCACTCGCGCTGCTGTCTTTTTTATTTTTCTTTTTGTATCGGAACGCCTCGATCTGGGGCTTATTCGTGCCTTTATTTTTTTCTGAAAATATACATGGAGATTACAGCATCAACTGCCTAATTTTACTGCCCTGAATTTCCTCCCTTTGCGATTCACCAGGCTACTATCGGGAATAATATTAAAAATCGCTCTAGGAAGGGGAACCAGGATGAATGAACTTTTTCTGCGCTATGGCGGGATCCTGTATCTGGTCCAGTTTTTCTTTGCAGTAATCATCGGAATCTATTTTTGGACCTTGCTGAAAGGACAGAAGAGCAGAAAAACAGGTATTGTCAGGGAGTCGGAAAAGGAGACTCTCCGTCTGCGGCAGATGCGGAATGTGAAGCTCACGGAACCCCTTTCAAGTCTAACCCGCCCGGCTCACCTCAATGAGGTGGAGGGCCAGAGCGAAGGGATCGATATACTCCGATCAGCCCTGTGCGGCTCGAATCCACAGCATGTGATCATCTACGGACCGCCGGGAGTTGGCAAGACGGCGGCAGCCCGGCTGGTACTGGAAGAGGCTAAACAGAATTCCTTTTCACCCTTTGGGCAGAGCGCCAAATTTGTAGAGGTCGATGCCACTATTTCCCGTTTCGATGAACGTAATATCGCGGATCCTCTGATTGGTTCGGTTCATGATCCGATATACCAGGGGGCAGGTGCTATGGGGTCGGCTGGTATTCCTCAACCTAAACCGGGTGCTTGTACCAAGGCTCATGGCGGTATCCTCTTTATCGACGAGATCGGTGAGCTGCATCCCATGCAGATGAACAAACTCTTAAAGGTTCTAGAGGAACGCAAGGTAATGTTGGAGTCTGCATATTATAGTTCCAGCGATACTAATATTCCGGACCATATTCACGATATCTTTAAGAACGGTTTGCCCGCAGATTTCCGCATGGTGGGGGCTACCACCCGTATGCCCCAGGAACTCCCACCCGCGCTGCGTTCACGTTGTTTGGAGATATTTTTCTTGCCGCTGGAAAAGGAGGACATCAGAAAGATCACTGTTAATGCCGCCAAAAAGATCCCCATTATTATTATGGAAGAGGCAGTGGAGAAAATAACTCACTATGCCACCAATGGCCGCGAAGCCGTCAACATAGTGCAATTGGCAGCCGGTATAGCCCAGGTGGAAAAGGTGGACTATATCAACCTACCTACGGTCGAAAAGGTATTGAATAATGGCCGTCTGTCACCGCGTCCTGATATAAAACCTCCGCAAGAGCCCCAGGTCGGGGCGGTCAATGGCCTGGCTGTCCACGAGGCCAACGTAGGAACCTTGATCGAGGTAGAGGTAAACGCCCTGGCCGTGGAATCGGGCAAAGGCACGTGGACGGTGACTGGTGTGATAGAAGAAGAGCAGATGGGAGCGCCCGAACATCGTTATACACGAAAAAGCATGGCCCTTGGGGCAGTAGAAAACGTTATCACCGTTTTAAAGAGTTATTTAGGGTTGAATATTAATGACCATGATATACACATCAACTTTCCGGGAGGAACTCCAGTGGATGGCCCCTCAGCCGGAATCAGCATAGCAACCGCCATTGTATCGGCTCTGACCGGCAAACCAGTCGACAATCTGTTGGCGATGACCGGTGAATTATCTGTTCATGGCAAGGTCAAGCCGGTGGGCGGAGTTATCAGTAAGGTGGAGGCGGCCCGCCGAGCCGGTATTAAACGGGTCATTATACCGGCGGAAAATTGGCTGCAGATTTTCGAAGATTTTCCCGACCTTGAGGTAATACCGGTAAAGAAAATCGACGAGGTGCTTGAGAAGGCCTTGATTGACTAGATATTAGTATTCTTGCGTGCAGCAGGCACATATAGTAGAATGTACTTGCCTGGGAGGTGATTAACCTGGAAAATATTGATATTAATTATAGAGAGATCCCCATGCTGCCATTGCGGGGGATGTTGGTCTTCCCATATACTGTAATTCATCTCGATGTTGGCCGTAAAAAGTCAATCAATGCGATCGAAGGAGCTATGCTGGAAGATAAAGAAGTGTTTTTGGCTACCCAGAAGGAAGCTCAGTTGGATGAACCCGAGGAAGACGATATCTATGAAGTAGGCACAGTAGCGGAGATCAGACAGATACTCAAGATGCCGGGCGGCACAATGCGGGTCCTGGTAGAAGGGTTATATCGGGCGGAAATCAAGGATTATTCAGCACACGATCCATACATCAAGGTAGTTGTGGAGGAATTCCATGACAATGATATGGAAAAGAACTCAGAAAAGGAAGCCTTGATGCGTACCCTGGTAGCCCAGTTCGAACAGTATGTACGCATAAGCAAAAAGATCCCCCCTGAAACAGTGGTTTCCGTGGTGGCCATCGAGGAGGCAGGAAGGCTGGCTGACGTGGTGGCTTCCCATCTAGCTCTTCGTATTCATGAAAAACAACGCATATTGGAAGCCAGGGATATAGTAGAACGTCTCAATTATCTTTGTGAGCTCCTAGCCAAAGAGATGGAAGTGCTGGAACTGGAACGCAAGATCAACGTTCGGGTCCGCAAACAGATGGAAAAAACACAAAAGGAATACTACCTGCGCGAACAGATAAAAGCAATACAGAAAGAACTGGGCGATAAGGACGAACGGGCTGCTGAAGTGGAGGAGATACGCCAAAATATTGAAAAGGCCAATCTACCCAAGGAAGCCCGGGAAAAAGCCTTCAAGGAATTGGACCGCCTGGAGAAGATGCCGCCTATGGTGGCAGAGGCAGTAGTAGTGCGCAACTACCTGGATTGGATGCTCTCCCTGCCCTGGTCGGTCGAAACCAAGGATCGGCTGGATCTCAAGGTGGCAGAGACTATACTGCAGGAAGATCACTACGGTCTGGAAAAACCCAAAGAAAGAATTCTGGAATATCTGGCCATACGCAAACTGGCCAAGAAGATGAAGGGGCCGATCCTTTGCCTGGTGGGACCGCCCGGTGTGGGCAAGACCTCCTTGGGCAAATCGGTAGCACGTTCCTTGGGGCGCAAATTTGTCCGCATGTCATTGGGTGGCATACGTGATGAGGCTGAGATCAGAGGACATCGTAGGACCTATGTAGGGTCCATGCCGGGTCGCATTCTGCAGGGTATGAAGACTGCCGGATCCAGGAACCCGGTATTTCTGCTCGACGAGATCGACAAGATGACCATGGATTTTCGAGGCGATCCTGCCTCGGCTCTGTTAGAGGTTCTGGATCCTGAGCAGAACAATAGCTTCTCTGATCATTATCTGGAGATCCCTTTTGATCTTTCCAAGGTCATGTTTATTACTACTGCCAATTCGGTGCATAACATCCCCCGGCCACTGCTGGATCGGATGGAGGTCATCGAACTGGGCGGTTATACGGAAGAAGATAAATTGCATATAGCCATGGATTATCTGGTGCCCAAGCAGGTAAAGGAGCATGGCCTGAAGGACAGCCATTTAACCTTCTCCGAAGGTGCCATTCGCAAAATCATCCGTGAATACACCCGGGAAGCCGGGGTTCGTAACCTGGAGCGCCAGATCGCTTCTATCTGCCGGAAGGTAGCCCGCCAGGTGGTGGAGAACAAGGATCACCACGCAGCTATCACCTCTAGTCTGATTGTAAAGTACCTGGGAGCTGAAAAATACAGGTTTGGAATAGCTGAGAGTGAACGGCAGGTAGGAGTTGCAACCGGATTAGCCTGGACTGAGGTGGGGGGGGATATCCTCTCTATCGAAGTGGCCTTGCTGCAGGGCAAGGGAAACCTTACCCTCACCGGCAAATTGGGAGATGTAATGAAAGAATCGGCCCAGGCGGCCTTGACTTATGTACGGTCACGGGCTGATTATCTGGATATACCAACAGACCTTCTTGAAAAGTATGATGTACATCTGCACGTACCGGAAGGAGCTATTCCTAAAGATGGGCCTTCGGCCGGTATCACTATTGCCACCGCATTGGCTTCGGCCATGTCCGGTAAGTTGGTACGAAACAATATCGCCATGACCGGTGAGATCACCCTGCGGGGCCGGGTGCTGCCCATCGGCGGGCTTAAGGAGAAGGTCCTGGCAGCTCACCGTGCCGGGGTTGATACCGTCATAATGCCGATAGATAATAAAAAGGACCTGGCGGATATTCCGGCAAATGTTAAGAAAAAAATCAGATTCGTTATGGTGGAGCATATGGATGAGGTCTTGGCTGAGACATTGGTTAAAAACGAAGGTAATACCGAGATAAACTGAAAAGGTCAACATAAATGATGACACGGGCGGATATGGAATCCGCCCATACATTTTTGGACCAAAAGGAGGGGTGGATTTGAGAATTAAAAATGCCGAGTTCAAGGGCGTATTTGTTGATATGAAATCGCTCCCCAACGAGCAGTTGCCAGAAATCGCACTGGTAGGCCGCTCAAATGTAGGCAAATCATCGCTGATCAACAAGCTGGCCAACCAAAGGCATCTGGCCAAATCCAGTTCCACCCCCGGCAAAACCAGAACCATCAATTATTACCTAATAAATAATGAATGGTATATGGTCGACCTGCCCGGATACGGTTATGCCCGGGTATCCAAGGCCGAGCAGCAAAAATGGGGAAAGATGATAGAAAATTACCTCAGTAAACGGGAACAGTTGCGCGGCGTAATACAACTGCTCGATATACGGCATGAACCTAGTGAGAATGATGTTCTGATGCAGGAGTGGCTGCTGCATTGCGAAGTACCCGTCCTGATGGTCGCTACCAAGGCGGACAAAATATCGCGGGGAGCCCGCCCCAAACATATCAATGCCATCCGACGCAAACTCAACCTGTCCGGGCAGGATTCGGTACTGGTATTTTCCGCGGAAACAGGGGAAGGTTCGGAGGAGATCCTTTCAGCCATCGCCGAATTGTTAGAAAATCAAAAAAGCGTACGGTAAGACTAAAAACAGAGAATCTCGCAGAAAATAAAAAGCGTCCGCTATTAGCGGACGCTTTAAGCATTTTGGGGCTACTGGATGCGCAAGCGCATATAATCCAGGAGTTCGCGGGCTTCATCATTGTCTACCCGGTCATACATGTCATCAAGCAAGCTATCAAGGCGATCCCGACCATTTTCTTCGGTCAGCACCTGGGAGGGAGTTTTGCCCTTCAATTCGGTATGAGGAGTATTAAACCACGCCTCGCATTCCCGGTCCTTTACAATGGTGAACCAAAGACCGGCCATCTCTAATGGCGGAGGATTCATAATAAACCGATCGCTGAGGACTATGAATTCTTTTTCCGGCCAGATCTCTTTCTGCAGGGTTTTCCAATCATTCAAATCCTGAAGGACTTCATGGCTGGTTAGAATATACTGGTCACCAACAGCTATGCGGTTGTACCCTCCTTCATTATTTATCGGTTCGAACCACTGAAAACCGGAATTGTCATGAACAAGATGGTAAGAATCCTGGATCCTGTCTATAAACATTTCCTTTTCTTTATCATTAATACGGGCGGCCTCGACGTGATTCAGAGTTATATGGGTTTTCTTGAAGGCATGGTTGAAGAGACCATAGATGATCTCTCCTTTAAACTTGAGTAAATTGACCAGGGTATCACCTTGAAGATCGCAGGCATGCTGCAGGTGTTCCGTCAGGAATTCCATCTGCTCGCCATCATTATCTACCATAAGGACCATACCGGAAAAGACGTTGCCATCGGCCATGCGAACGAGACGCCCCAGGAGCAGGGCCGATAATTTATCCTCGGTCGGTTCCCAGGGTTCTTTTAGCAGCACTTCGCAATTACGGTCCAGAAATATGTCCCGCAATTCCAGGATAAAACCCTCTGCCGATATGACCTCATAAACCGAGAGGTAGGATAGGTTAAGGGCGGCCAGGCAGTCTTTCAATGGGGTTTCCATAAAACCGCTGTTATTTTTCAAATAGAGGTAGGCCAAGGTATCACCGTCATCGCCGATCTGGTCAAACCACAGCCAGTCAGAAAAGATAGATTCATGATCACGTTGCATGGTGGCTTCCAGGGCGAAACGTAAAAAGTGTTTCTGTAGTTCACGCCGCACTCTCTTTATTTCTCGTTCATAAAACTGGTCCAGTTTTACCTTTACCGCAGTCATCAGATTGTTCATACGGGTAAATGGATCTATAGCAGGATCTAAAAATTCCTGCAATTCGCCGCAACACTTTTTATACTTCTTACCGCTGCCGCATGGGCATGGATCATTACGGCCTACCTTGGCTGACTGCATGTTTTCTACCCCCTGAATATCGTCTTTATGGCCGGATCAACGATAATAGCTTAGCATACATCACTGAGGCGAGACAAGTTAGACCGGCAAACCTGCTAAATACTTCCTGTAAATATAGCTTCTTTACTATTAAAATAAAATTAATCACAAAAAAACGAATTTTAGCGAATATTATCGAAATGGTGGTGATTTCCATACACAGCGCATTTTTAAGAACTCTTCCCCCTGCTGTGGTGTTAATAATAGCATTATTTATTGCTTTTATTGATACATCTGTTGCAGCTGCGGTATCAGGTCCAGACCATTATAGCGATGTTAAGGCTGATGATCCTAACCGTGTATTTATCAACTATACGTATCATCAAGGCCTCATTACTGGCTTTCCTGATGGTAAATTCCATCCCGATGATGGGATCACCCGAGCACAAGCGGCAGTGATCATGGTTAAGGCAGCCGGTCTCCAGGTCCCTGCCGAAGCAGCCAGCTCTTTCATGGATGTTCCGGCATCTCACTGGGCGACTAAATACATTTCAGCTGCCACTGAGGCTGGTTACCTCAAGGGGTTCCCGGACGGTACCTTCAGACCAGACGAGAAACTAACCCGGGCGCAGGGTATAAGCCTGATAATGCGTTTATGCAGCTTGAGTGACCGGGCTGAGCTGCCAGTGCTGAAGGATGTCTCGCCAGAGTATTGGGCTGCCCACGATATTGGTACAGCCATAACCCTGGAAATGATAGGATTATCTGCGGATAAGCAATATGTTTATCCGCAGGCCGATATGACCAGAGCTGTTTTGGCCAGGTCACTGGCTATTTTGCTTACTACCGACCCGGGCAGGAATCAGACGGCACTGGTAGGGACAATAAGTGAGATCAAGGGTGAAATAAAACTTGTACGTGGTGAAGAAACAAGGCTGCTGACTGGTGATGCAGATATCATAAAGGGTGACAGCATAACGGCCGGCCCGGACAGCCATGCTAAGATATCCTATCCGGACGGAAGCAGCGCCTTGATAGAAGAGAACACTGCATTTACCGTAAAGGAATCAAAGGGGAGACATTACATACAACTGGATGGTACCCCGGCAGTAGCTATCGATTATCTGAACCTTGATGTAAAAACCGGTATTCTCTACGGTGCGCTGGCCACCAAACGGGGCACAACTGAAAACAGCGGTGATACCAGCCAGTCCAGGTCGTCGGCTCCGATCTTCGCATCCCGAAACAGTTTTGGCCAATTAGCTGAGTCTCAGGTGGGAGCGGAGCAACCCTGGTATAAGACTGCCCAAAAACAGAAGGTGAAGGTCAAGGTGGATATGCCCTGGGGCGTGGCGGCTGTCCGGGGCACCTTTTTCAAGGTTACCGTAAACCAGGATGGCAGTTGCAAGGTATCATGCCTGATCGGCAGCGCCGATGTAAGCTCTTCTCAGGGAACTGTTCCGCTGGGCGCAAATCAAAGCAGCGCCATTACCGGCGAGGGCAACGCGCCATCTGAAGCCGGGAAGATGGACAGCAACGAGGTGATGGGCTTTAATAATGAGCAGCAATGGATCGTAAATACTGCCCTGCGAATGGATAAAAATCAGGAAGCTCCCATATTGGAAATGGTGCTAGAGACACCGGGGACTCAGACCGGGGAGAAGCCCGCCGAGAACCAGGTGCCCAATCTGCAGGAAATCATTGATGCTTTGCATGTCAGCGGTATTCAGCTCACTCCAGAGGTTGTCAAAGACCTGCAGCAGCAATTGGAACAACTGTCGGGCAATACGGATTTGGAGCAAAGCATTCCCGGCCTGGATAGTGATCCGAATACCTCGCCGAGTTCCTCATCTAGTTCGAATGATAATATCAGCGGGATAGCCTATTACCAGCCAGGTATCTATGGCCCGGAGGATGGAACTGCATCATGGAACGTATATAATGTGGTGATATATGCCGATAACGTAACTCTGCGCAACATGAGGGTAACACAGAGTGTAATGATAACTCAGTCGGGCTGCTCTCTGGAAAACATGATCATTGAGGGAGATTTGATATTGGCTGCAGGTATTGGCGAAGGAGATGTTACCCTAACCAACACCAGTGTGAACGGATCAACCATGATCCAGGGCGGAGGCGGAGGCAGCACTTGCATTCGTATAGTAAGTTCAAAGCTGGGCAATGTCATTGCCAACAAGAGCGGCAACGCTGTAAGAATGGTGGCTGAAGGCAGCGCCTCAATTGGATCTCTGCAGCTATTGTCCGGAGCGATTCTGGAAGAGACCGGGCTGACCGGCAGTGGGACCGGTTTTTCAAGTATTAGTATATCAGGCACTATTCCAGCCGGCACCTCGATAATCTTGAGAGGGTCCTTTGCCAGCCTTGATATCGGTGCGCCGAATCTGAATATCGTAATAGAATCCGGTAACATTCAAACCATCAATATCTCGGCAGCTGCTGCCGATACCACTTTGACTATTGCCGGGGGTGCAAGCGTCCAGATCTTAAACGCCAGCGCCGCGGCTATTATCTACGGAACCGGCCAAGTTGTCAACGCGGTCATTAATGTAGCCGGGGTAGTAATGGAACAGACTCCATTGAACTGGAATATTAGTGTCGGGATTACCGCCGTTCTCGGGGGGAATACACTAAGCGGGATCGGCCCAAGCAATGCCTGCGAAGTACTGGGGTCTGTTACGCCGGCGCTGGCGGTTATAGCTACCGGGCAAATCTCGGCCAGCGTCCCCTATGAAACCACCAGTCTGACGATCGTACTTTCCGTCAGCCCTGCCGCCACTTGGAAGATGTACAGTGACAGCGGCTGCACAACAGAAATAGTGGATAAAATAATGAATCTCGATTTTGGAGCGAATACCGCCTATATCAAGGCTATTGCCCAGGACAGTATCACTTCTCAGGCATATGCCCTGGTGATTACCCGGAATCACAGCAGCGATTGCACGGTTGCCAATACAGCAACTGCATATACCATAGACAACACAGCCAATACCATCAGCGATACGATTACCATAAACACCAATCTTACCACCGCTTCATTCCTGGGTAACCTAACCAAACATGCAGAAGCTGCCTGGAAGGTAGTTGACGCGGCAGCAATAGTCACCAGCAGCGCTGAGTTTGACGCAGCTGTGGCCAAGGTGGATGCGGCAACACTACTCTTTGGCGATAAATTAGCGGTGAAGGCTGGCGATGGAACTATAAAGGTATACACCATAACAGTTTTGCTGGGTGACCCGGTGATAGGAAATGCGGGATCAGCTGGCAATCCCGGCAACAATTTATATGGAGCCAGGTATATTTTTACCTGGGGCAAGTACAGATATTTTGTCTATGATAGTGGGAACAATCCATGGCCGCCATATGTTTTTATTTATGCCTGGGATGACAGCAACGTCTCAGGAGGCAACTGGTCGATCCGGGGAGGCCGGTATTTAACGGGTGTAACAGTTGATTTTGCCGCTCAAACAGTAGTTATAACGACTGATCCAGCCAACTACGAGTCGGGCGGACCATTGGTGGTCCCCTGGAATTCCTTAAGAATTACCCAGCCATAAAAAGTGCATGGTTAAAACCTTTTATGGAAAAGGCTCACTTATTGATTTAGCATAACAATAAGTGAGCCATTTTTACTATATTGTTTAACTATTAAGGAAAATCATCATCTATTTTTGAATAATTTTTCAGAAATTCAGTGTGATTTTGTGGGTTATGTTGTAGACTATAAATAGAATCGAACGGTGTCGATATATATAGAAATGGGGTGAAAAAATGCAAAAACCTTCACGATCGATTCTCCTCTTTTACATAACAATGTTCTTAATATGTTTTGCAGCACCTTATACGTTAGCGGCAGAGGAGAACGATTCGAACCAGGCGAAGCCTATGTACAGCGACGTTAATGTGGACAATCCCAACTTTGTGTTCGTTACCTATCTGTCCGACCGCTCCATTATGGGCGGATTGCCTGACGGGACTTTCCATCCTGATGATGGTCTCACCAGGGCCCAGTCGGCTGTTATTATCGTTAAGGCAGCGGGACTGGCGACTCCTACAGTTCAAACCGCTTCCTTCAAAGATGTAGCCGTTGATTACTGGGCGGCCAACTACATTGAGACGGCAGCTAAAGCTGGCTACCTTAAGGGATTCTCAGATGGGACTTTCAGACCGGACCAAAATCTTACGCGGGCGCAGGCTATAAGCCTGATCATGCGGCTGTCAACACAAAAAGAACGGGCTGCACTCCCGGTTTTTAAAGATATGACCGGAAAACACTGGGCTGCTGCTGACATGGCTACTGCTCTTCAGTTGAAAATGATCGGCGCTTCGGATGACGGTCAGAATATCGAGCCAGAGGGAGCTATCAGTCGGGGCGGCCTGGCCAGGGCTCTGGCTATACTGCTGACCCGGGAAACCGGATTGACCAAAACTGATCTGGTCGGCAAAGTAACTGAACTGCAGGGAGATATTACACTGACCAGGGGAAAGAAGACGATGGCCGTAAAAAAGGATATGGGCATCATTGCAGGGGACGTCATAAACAGTACTGCAGGCGGCAGGGCCAACATCTCATACCCCGATGGCAGCAGTACCCTGATTGAAGAAAACACTCAAGTGGTATTCAAAAAATCCGGAGGCCGCAACTATATCAAACAGGATGGCAGCCCGGGAGTTGCTGTCGATTATTTAAATATAGAAATCAAACAGGGTACTATCTTTGGTGCGCTGGCTACTAAACGGGAAGTGGATAAAAACCCGGCTGATAATAAACAACAGGCCGGGCTAAATCCGTTATTTGCATCACGTACAAGCTTTGATCAATTGGCTGCGGCCGATGCGGCTAAGTCCCAACCCTGGTACCGGACAGCGGAACAGAAAAAAGTAAAGATAAAGGTAGATATGCCCTGGGGTGTTGCGGCTGTCAGGGGTACTTTCTATAAGATGACAGTAAATATAGATGGAAGCTGTAAAGTCTCCTGTCTGACTGGAAATGTTGATTTGACCAGTATCAACGGCAATTTGGTATCCCTGGGACCAAATCAGACCAGTGCCATTACCAGCGCAAACGGTTTGCCTGTACCCGCTCACACCATGGACAAGGATGAAATCAAGGCCTTTCAGCAGGAACAAAAATGGGTGCTGGAGACTGCTATCGAAATGGATCTTAAACAAGAAGCCTTGGATATCAATATGGTAATCGATCTTAGGGGCGTCAAACTTGAAAGCGATGCGGTCAAGCAATTAATTACCGCGCTGCAGACAGTTATCAACGCGCTGCAAAACAGCGGCATTCAACTCAGTCAAGATGTCAAGGATATTGTGAGAGAGCAACTGAAGCAAATCGAGAAGAACATCGTTAACCCCTACGAGGGCAGAGATGTACAATCTCAGCTACAGCAATCGTCCAATGTCAATAACAACAATAACTCGCCTAAGAATGACTCTAATGGAGGTGGGGGAGGATCCTCTGATACTTTGACCCAGTACGATCAGGCTGGTACCTATGGATCAGAGGACGAAACGGCACCACTGGCGCTGCTTAATGTAGATATTAATGCCGAAGATATCGTCCTCCGTAATGTGAGGGTATCCGGTAATTTAACTATTAATAAGCCTAGCGTTACCCTTCAGAATGTGACCATTGCCGGCAACCTCAGTTTGAATAACGGTATCGGCGAAGGTGATGTGAACCTCATCAATGTTACTACTGCCGGCAACACTTTAGTGGCCGGCGGCGGCGGCAGCAGTGTCCACCTTAATGGATGCAGTCTCAATACAGTAATGGTAGACAAGGAAAACAACCAGGTACGAATTGTTGCTGAGAGTAATACTTCGGTCGGCACATTGACCTTGTACTCGGGGGCGATCCTGGAAGAGTCCGGATTGACCGGAAGCGGTTTTTCAGCGGTGACAACCTCTGGCGATATACCAGCCAATGCTGCGATAATTCTTTCAGGTAATTTCAGCAGCCTGGTCATAAACGCTCCAGATCTTAATATTATGCTCGAATCAGGTGGTATCGGTACAGTCGACATAACCGCCGCGGCTGCCAACACCAGTTTGAATATGG
>JBLMZJ010000135.1:0-7401 GCA_050258735.1 Deltaproteobacteria bacterium
GCGAGGTCGTTATCTCAAGACCATTGTCGGGTAATGAGACCAATGCCATCTACGAAAAAATAAAACAGCAGCTGCCCGCTGAGCAGGGGCAGCAGTGCGTGGTTTAGAAAAGAAGGGGGTAAAATATAGATCCCTTAGGCAAGGCAATGGGGAAGGTTCTTTCCGCCCAGGTTAAAATCTGGGCGGAAAGAACCTTCCCCATTGCCCTGTATGGATCAGGGTCATGTTGTAGCCATCGCTGGCATGCGCCCCTTCGGGGTGCTATTATATAGTGATCAGCCTTATGAAATAGAGGAACGGAGATTTAACTCATGAAAACACTGTTTGTAATGCATCGAGAGTTACAGGAGAATCTGCGTAATTACAAGACGCTGTTCTTGCTGTTGTTCATCTTTGGCGGTATTCTAATGGCTCTATACACCGAAGTCGGCCCAACAGCTAATTCTAAAAACGTACTCGATCCATTTTTCGAACTCTTTGCTGTTCTCTGCCCCATGATAGGCATTTTGGCAGCCATGGACGCAGTGGTAGGAGAAAAAGAAAAGGGTACCCTGGAACTAGTCCTTTCCAAACCCCTGCCCCGACGTTCTCTGCTCATGGGTAAATTCTGGGCCTATGTATTGATGATTTTGCCCCTGCTGATAGCAGAATTGGCAGCTGCTTATTTCTGGGCCCAATTCTCCGGTATATCTCAATATCGTTGGCAGCTTCCTATGCCGCCTTTTGGTCAGTGGCTGACCCTGATCAGTATCGTTAGCTGTGTATCGTTGTTCTTCATTGCCCTGACTACTCTGATTTCTATGTTTGCACCCACTACGGCGACTACGGCACTATGTGCCCTGGTCTTTATGGCCCCGGCTCACCCCCTGGGCGGAGAGTTCCTGCGCCAGGTAGGATTGAGACTTCATATCAGCAGCTTCGGAGGATTGCCGGTCGTCGTGAAGTTCTTCCTGAGCGTTTTCTCCAAATTCCAAAAATTTGCCCTGACCAGTCCCCAGGATGCCTTGATCTGCTGCCTTTCTCTCTTAACGATGACCATCATAGTAATGCTGCTGGGCAGTTGGGTCTTTGAACGACAAAATGTGGCCTTCAAAGGTTAGGAGGAAGTATGAGAGATTTAGCAGTTGAGGTCAAAGGTCTGAGCAAACGTTACGGGCGTCTGCAGGCTGTTGATAATATAAGCTTTCAGGTAAAGCAGGGTACCTCCTTTGGCCTGCTGGGCCTAAACGGAGCCGGCAAAACTACTACTTTTAAAATGATGGTCAGTTTGATCAGGCCGGACAGCGGAACTGCCATAGTGGCAGATCATGATGTGGTCAAAGAACCCATGAAGGTGAGGTCTAAAATCGGCTATGTTGCTGAAAACCCCACGTTCTATAATCGGATGACCACTGAAGAGACCCTGCGCTATATCTGCCGGCTGTTAGATGTCCCGGCAAACACACAAAACCAGCGTATCGATGCGGCCCTCGATCTGGTAGGATTGGTGGATAAGAAGAAGGCGTACGTGGGTGGCTATTCCCGCGGTATGAGGCACCGTCTCGGTTTAGCCCAGGCCTTGCTATCCGAACCGCAAGTCCTGTTTCTCGATGAGCCCACCTTAGGTCTGGATCCCCTGGGCGCTAAAAACATGCGGGAGTTGATCCAGCGCCTGCGGCAGGAAAGGGAAATAACCGTCCTTATGTCCTCTCATGTCCTGCCCGAAGTCGAGAGTATCTGTGACGCAGTAGGAGTATTCCATCATGGTCATCTGGTGGCAATCGATACTATCGAGAACCTCAGGAGTACAGCCAGTGATAGCCTTAATCTCGAACTGGTAATGAGCGAAGCCAATGAAGGAGTATTGCAGGCTATAAAAGCGGTTCCCGGAGTAAAAACCGCAGAAGCTAATGGACCTGTTATTGCTATTAGGGCAGATAAATCACCTGAACTACGTCCCGCGATCCTCCAAGAAGCAATAAGCAGCAAGGCTCAAGTAGTTGCCTTCGGAGTCAAAGAGAGCAGTCTCGAAGACATCTTATTACGCCTGGTAAGAGACGAGTAAGAAGACGCCCGGCACAAGCTGCCCTTGTTTTTATTGTCACTGCAGCACGGTAATCTATTGCAATCAGACACAAGGGGACGGTTCTCCCGTGTCAAATCTTTGATTGACACGGGAGAACCGTCCCCTTGTGTCCCCCGGTCTATTACTTAACATCGATGACCGCCATGGTGCAGCGCGATACGCAGACCAGCTTCTCGTCTTCAGTATATATCTTGATGTCCCAGATGATGGTGGTACGCCCGACGTGTATCGGCGTTCCGATAGCTTTC
The DNA here is from genome assembly GCA_050258735.1 of Deltaproteobacteria bacterium. Taxonomy (GTDB): domain Bacteria; phylum Bacillota; class Syntrophomonadia; order Syntrophomonadales; family Syntrophomonadaceae; genus Syntrophomonas_A. The sequence continues at coordinate 2,314 of JBLMZJ010000135.1, forward strand.
ACCACCCCGCTGCTCACACTGTGGATATGGTTGGCGTTGATCTCCAGTCCCACTGCCCGCTGCTTTTCCCGGTCGATAAACTGATAACTGCCGGCCGAGGCTACCGTTTCGGCGATGACCACTGAAACCCCGCCGTGCATAAGGCCGAAGGGCTGATGGGTCCGGGGGGTCACCGGCATGGTGGCCACTACCCGCTCCCTGGTATATTCTATGATCTCGATCTCCAGGGTAGCCATGACTGTCTGACTGATATCAAAGTTCGATACGTCTGCCATGAATAATTCCTCCTTATAGCAATGAACTCAACGTCATTAATGGCCCCCCATATGTTTCATCGGTTGCGCCCAAAGGGTGAAGGATACTGATTCTCTATCAGCAACGCAACATTTAAAGCATGTCATTGTTAGCACAGCCCCATTCACCTGTCATTGCGAGCGCAGCGCGGCAATCTAATTCGTCAATATATAAACATAATAGTCTTTTCCCATAGCTATCCGCCTTTAAAAAAAGATTGCTTCGCTGTGCTCGCAATGACACTTGGTGGTACAGATTACCGGTATTACACTTTAATATATAAGTCAGAGTTTTGACTCTCTGCCGCCTTTAAATCAGGCCTTCGGCAATGTCCAGTAGGTGTTGATCTTGGCTGGCTCTATTATACTACGGTCGGTGATGATGCTTTGGATCAGGTGGGGCGGAGTGAGGTCAAAAGCCGGATAGATGGCTTCCACCTTATCGCCGGTGATCAGGCTCCCCTGAAAATGCCGGACCTCTTCCGGATCGCGCATCTCGATGGGGATATCTGTCCCGATAACGGTGTTTTTATCGGGCGGGCCGTAGCCCAGGATATGCATGGGTATCCCGTAATGCCGGGCCAGGAGTGCGATCTGCAGGGTACCGATCTTGTTGGCTACGATGCCGTCGAGGGCGATGCGATCAGCTGCGGTGAATACCTTGGTGATCATACCCCGGCTCATGCAGTGGGCCACCATGTTATCAGTGATAAGAGTAGTCGGTACCCCCAGTTCGGAAGATACCCAGGCGGTGAGGCGCGCACCCTGCAAATAGGGCCGGGTCTCGGTCGCGATGAGTTTGACCTCTTTGCCATTTTGCAGAGCAAAGTAGAGCATCAACGGAAGGGCTGCCCCGGGAAAGCAATGACTGAGCACAGTGTCTCCGTCAGCCAGCAGGGTCTCCGCCCGCTGCGCAGTCAGGCGGGCGCGCTGCTGCTGCCGATTGATAAGCTCTTGGATACTGGAAAGGATATATTCGGCCCAATCGGAAGGATCGTCGCCCAGACCGTCCATCAGGCGAGAAAGCAAAGCCGCCAGATGAAAACCGGTAGGCCGGGTCCTGACCAGGCGCACTCTGGCCTGTTCCATATACTCACGGGTCTTTTCGAGCCGGGTTAGTTGTTCATGGCCAAGTCCACGGGCAGCCAGGTATAATCCGTAACCAGCGGTTATCGCGATATCGCCGGCACCCTGCACCGCCATATCTTCTATAGCCCGGGCCACATCTTCATAATCACAACAAAGCACCGCCACCTTCTCCCGGGGAAAGCGGCGGCGGTCGAGGATGACCAGCTTGCCATCCTCAAGATACACCGTGTTGTTAAGACTGATCAGCGGATGATCCATCATCGGAAGGGACCCTCCTTTTCATATAGCGCCCCGCTATCTCCTGGGCCAAGGTATAAGGATCTGTATTACGCTTCATGAGCTGATCGACCATCGTATCGAATTCGCCCTCGGCGCAGAGATCCTGCAAAACCGGCTGCATGATGCTGGCCCACAGGGCTTCGTTAAGCTCAGCCGTCGTCTTGTTGCGTATGCGCTCTCCGATCAGATCATTTTGCACCAGGTACCTGTAATGTTCTTCTATTTTATCGCCCAGTACGGCTACGCTCTCGGCGAACTTATGCGGTTCCAGCACGCTCTCCACCATAAGTACCGGTATGGTCCAGCCGCCATTGCCGCCCCGATTTCTCGAAGACATCTCGATGACGCTGAGGACTTCCTTATATAGTTTGCCGGCGCCGTCGCGGTCGGCCTTGTTGATAACGAATATATCGGCGATCTCCATTAAGCCCGCCTTCAGTGCCTGTACCTCGTCGCCCATACCTGGGACCAGCACCACAATGACGGTATGGGCATGGTTGATGATGTCGACCTCCTGCTGGCCTACGCCGCAGGTCTCGACGATGATGGCCTCCTGGCCCAGCACGTCCATGACGTGGATGCTCTCGCCCACCGCCTTGGACAGGCCGCCCATGTTGCCGCGGCTGGCCATGCTGCGCACGAAGACCTTCTTGTCCTCGGCATGGCGCATCATGCGGATGCGGTCACCCAGGATGGCGCCGCCGGTGAAGGGGCTGCTGGGGTCCACCGCCATCACTCCCACTGACCGATCCTTTTTACGGAAGGAGGCAATGAGTTCATCGGTCAGAGTGCTTTTGCCGGCGCCCGGCGCCCCGGTAATGCCGATAACGTGCGATCTGCCGGTCTTGAGGAAGATTTCTTTCATTATCAGATCGGTACCGGGTATCCCGTCTTCCAGGTTCCTGATCAATCGGGAGGCGGCCCGGATGTCCCCCGCCAGGACTCTCTCTCCTAAATCAGCCATGGTGCTCTATTCCCTCGGCTGGACATTATCATTGATCCAGCCGGTAATAGTATCCAACGGGGTGCCGGGGCCAAATATGGCCGCGATTCCGGCTTCATATAGTGCAGGATGGTCCTGTTCGGGGATGATCCCCCCGCCCATCACCACGATGTCATCGGCACCTTCATCCTTGAGCAGTTTGGTAACCTGCGGAAACAGGTAATTATGAGCGCCGGACAGGCAGCTGAGACCTACCAGGTCCACGTCTTCCTGAATGGCTACCGCCGCTATCATCTCCGGCGTCTGGTGACAGCCCGTATAAATCACCTCATATCCCGCATCGCGAAAGGCACGAGCCAGTACCTTGGCCCCCCGGTCATGCCCGTCCAGCCCGGGCTTGGCAATAAGTACACGCAGTTTTCTAGACATCTCAAGTTTTCTCCCCTCAATAACAGACTAATATATACCCGGGTCACGGTACTCGCCGTAGACCTCTCTATAAACGTCACAGACCTCCTGCACGGTGGCATGGGCCTTGACCGCATCGATAACTGCCGGCATCACGTTGTCGCCCTTTTTACAGACTGCCCGCACATCGTTCAGGCACTCTGCCACATGGCGGCTGTCGCGGCTGCGTTTGACCGCGGCCAGGCGGCGCAGCTGCTCCTCCTCGATGGATCCATCTATCTCCACGATGGGGATGCTGACCTGTTCATCGGCTTCCACGTACTTGTTGATACCGACCATGGTCTTCTCGCCCGAATCGATCTGCTTCTGGTACTTATAGGCCGCATCGGACAGTTCCATCTGGGGGAAGCCCCGCTCGATGGCCTTGACCATACCGCCCATGTCGTCGATCTTATGGATATAGTCCCAGGCCGCCTCTTCCATCTTATTGGTCAGGGACTCGACGAAATAGGAGCCGGCCAGCGGATCGATGGTGTTGGCCGCCCCGGTTTCTTCGGCAATGATTTGCTGGGTGCGGATGGCGATCTGCACCGCGGAGTCGGAGGGCAGGCAGAAGACCTCGTCCAGGGAGTTGGTGTGCAGAGACTGGGTGCCGCCCAGTACTGCGGCCAGAGCTTCAATGGCAGTCCGCACCACGTTGTTGTAAGGCTGCTGGGCGGTCAGCGAACAGCCGGCGGTCTGGGTGTGGAAACGCATCCACAATGACCTTGGATCCTGCGCGCCGTAACGCTCCTTCAGCGCCCGTGCCCAGATGCGGCGGGCTGCCCTCAGTTTGGCGATTTCCTCAAAGAAATCTATATGTGCATTGAAGAAGAAGGACAGGCGCTGGGCGAATTGATCTACATGCAGGCCCTTGCGCCGGGTGGCGTCTTCGATATATTCCATACCGTCCCGTAGGGTGAAGGCCAGTTCCTGCACCGCGGTCGAACCAGCTTCCCGGATATGATAGCCGCTGATGCTGATGGTATTCCATTTGGGAACGTATTTAGTACCGAATTCGATGGTGTCGCTGATCAGTTTTACCGAAGGATCGGGGGGACACATGAAGGTCTTCTGAGCAATGAACTCCTTCAGCATATCGTTCTGGATGGTCCCCCCTATTCTATCCAGGGGAACGCCCTGCAGCTCGGCGCTGGCTATGTACATGGCCCACAGTACCGAGGCCGGCGGGTTGATGGTCATGGAGGTGGTGATCTTATCCAGGGGGATGCCCTTGATCAGGTCCTGAAAGTCATCGATAGTGTCGATGGCCACACCGCATTTGCCGCATTCCCCTTTGGCCCGGGGAGAGTCGGTATCATAACCCATAAGGGTGGGAAAATCGAAGGCAGTGGAAAGGCCGGTCTGACCGGCTTGCAGCAGGTAGTGCCAGCGCCGATTGGTCTCCACCGCGGTGCTCATTCCGGAAAACATACGGAAGGTCCAGTATTTGCCCCGATAGCCGGTGACCTGGTTACCTCTCAGATAGGGGAATTGCCCGGGATAACCGATATCCCTGGCGAAGTCCATGTCCTTGATATCCTCTGGTCCATAGAGACGTTTTATGTCCATATCGGAGAGTGTGGTCCAGCTCTCCTTCTGGTCGGCGTATTTCTCCACCGACCGTTTGACCTCATCCTCCCATTTCCTGCGCAACTGGCTCGATTTATCCAATAAATCCTGAGTGAACAAAAATGAGTACCTCCCTTAAATGAAAATATCTCTATTTCATTTCAATGGAGGCGATTAGTATTCGATCCCTGCCTGTCCCTTGACGCCGGCATAGTAATGGTGCTTCACTTCGGTAACTTCACTCACCATATCAGCCAATTCCCGTACTGAGTCAGCGGCATAGCGCCCGGTCAATACCAGGTGTACCAGCGGTGGCTTGCCCTGGATCAGGTCCAGCAGGTCTTGCTCCGGGATCAGCCCGTAGTCGACCGCCACATTGATCTCATCCAGGATAACCATGTTGAATTCACCGCTCCTGATCACCTCTTGCGCCGTGGCCAAGGCCTTTTGAGCCAGTTCCACATC
>JBLMZJ010000136.1:0-5547 GCA_050258735.1 Deltaproteobacteria bacterium
TCCTTGGTAGCCATATCTGTGGCCTTCACCTGCGGGACATCCAGCGGTGATGGCAGATAATCGACAACCGCATCCAAGAGCATTTGTACTCCCTTGTTCTTAAACGAGGAACCACAAAAAACTGGCACCAGTGTATTGCTTATTGTTAAAATTCTCAAAGAACCTTTGATCTCATCCTCTGAGATCTCCTGGCTTTCCAGGTATTTTTCCAAAATATTGTCATCATGCTCTGATAATTTTTCCAACAGGTAGGATCTATATTCCTCAACCTGTTCTTTTTCCTCGGGATCCAACTCACGTACCCGGAAGTTTTCTCCCAGGTCGTTTTCATATATATATGCCTTTTGGGCTATGACATCGAGCATTCCTGCGAAGTTATCCTCTGCTCCGATCGGAAGTTGGACCGGTACTGCCTCACTGCCCAGGTTGCTCTTTATCATTTCAACCGCTCTAAAGAAGTCGGCTCCAATACGGTCCATTTTATTGATATAGGCTATACGCGGAATTCCGTAACGATCAGCCTGCCGCCAGACGGTTTCGGACTGGGGCTGCACCCCGGCCACGGCACAAAAGATGCCAATGGCTCCATCCAGTATACGCAGTGACCGTTCTACCTCAACTGTAAAGTCCACATGCCCGGGCGTGTCGATAATATTAATAACATTATCCCGCCAATTGCATACAGTAGCGGCTGAGGTAATTGTAATACCGCGCTCTTGTTCCTGGCTCATCCAATCCATGGTAGCGGTTCCCTTGTCAACCTCTCCCATACGGTGGACCCGACCAGTGTAAAAGAGTATCCGCTCCGTGGTTGTCGTCTTTCCGGCATCTATGTGAGCCATTATGCCAATGTTTCTGATTGCAGCTAAATCGGACTCAACAGCCATCGAGATTCCTCCGGGTGTGCTCTGTGGTGAACACGCAAATACTCCCTGTCAACCTTACCAGCGATAATGGGCAAAAGCCTTATTGGCTTCAGCCATCTTATGGGTATCTTCTCTCTTCTTCACAGCTCCGCCGGTGCTATTGGCTCCGTCCATGAGTTCTCCTGCCAGACGTTCGGCCATAGTCTTTTCACCACGTTTGCGAGAGTAACCCACCAGCCATCTGATAGCGAGCGTTTGCCGCCGGCTAGCTCTTACTTCCACCGGTACCTGATAGTTGGCACCACCCACGCGCCGAGCTCTTACCTCAACGATGGGGGTAATATTCTTCATAGCTTCTTCAAAGACTTCCATCGGATTCTTCTTGGTCTTCTCGGCTATGATGTCAAAGGCTCCGTAAACTATTTTTTCTGCCAGACTCTTTTTGCCGTCCCACATGATCTGGTTCACCAGCTTGGTGAACAGTTTGCTGTTATAAATGGGATCCGGCAACACGTCTCGCCGGGGAACAGGCCCTTTTCTAGGCATGTCGCGTCCCTCCTATTTTTTCTTAGGTCTCTTGGTGCCATATTTGGATCTGCCCTGGTTGCGGTTCTGCACACCAGAAGCGTCCAAGGTGCCGCGGATAATATGATATCTGACACCAGGCAAGTCCTTGACCCTTCCTCCTCTGATCAGCACTACCGAATGCTCCTGCAGATTGTGCCCAATACCAGGAATATAGGCAGTTACCTCAATACCATTGGTCAACCTTACCCTGGCGATCTTGCGCAGCGCGGAATTCGGTTTCTTCGGAGTCGTGGTATAAACACGCGTACAAACCCCCCGCTTTTGTGGGCAACTCTTCAGGGCCGGCGCGGTAGACTTCTTTTCAACCTTTTCGCGTCCTTTTCTCACTAACTGATTAATGGTCGGCACTTATAAACGCACCTCCTTCCCCGGGTTTAATCATGAAGCAATGCTGCGGTAGCAGATCCTACTTCAATGCCGCAAGCATCACCTAATAATTTCATGGTTTCAACTATTTCATATTCAATCTGACTCTGCCGGCATTGCCCCACAATCGAATCGAGAATATGGGGTTCGGCATCACCAGCTATGAAAACTTTTCTGGCCAACCCCTGGGTAACCGCCTTCTTTACCTGCTTGCTTCCGATTACCCGGTTGGCATGTTTTAGCTCATCGAGTGACAATCGATACCCTCCTCCTGGCTAATAAGCCTCGTAACCAGGTATTTAAGCATCTTATTTGTCGGCACGCTTAAATAGTTTATCACCAACGATTGGTTCTAGTCAACTTTAACCTCTTCGGTTTCATAGTATTCCTCATCAGCCACCTCATAAACCATGGTGTCACGGTAGGTTGAGTACCCGGTCCCAGCCGGGATCAGTTTGCCGATGATGACGTTTTCCTTCAGGCCGATCAGGTAATCGATCTTGCCCTTGATGGCTGCCTCAGTCAGGACCTTGGTGGTCTCCTGGAAGGAAGCCGCTGACAGGAAGGAATCGGTATTCAGCGAAGCCTTGGTGATACCTAGAAGCATCGGTGAACAAACGGCCGGCAAACCGCCTTGTTCAATGACCTGGTAGTTCTCATCTTCGAAGATGGAGATATCAACAAAGGCTCCAGGCAGCATAGAGGTTTCTCCGGAATCTTCGATTTTCACCTTCTTCAGCATTTGGCGGATCATTATCTCAATGTGCTTGTCACTGATATCAACGCCCTGGGAACGATACACCTTCTGAACTTCCTGCAGGAGATAACGCTGCACTTCCTGCATACCTTTGGTCTTCAGGATGTCATGAGGATTCAGCGGGCCCTCGGTCAGGGCATCACCCATCTCGACATACTCGCCTTCTTCCACCTTCAGGCGGGAGCCGTAATGCACCAGATAGGCGGCGATCATTTCGCCATTGTCATCCAGTATCTGCACCTCGCGACGACCCTTGTTTTCGCCCATGTGGACCTTGCCGGATGCCTCGGTGACTACCGCCTGACCCTTGGGTTTACGTACCTCAAACAATTCCTCGACACGGGGAAGACCGCGGGTGATATCTTCACCGGCAACACCGCCGGTATGGAAGGTACGCATAGTCAACTGGGTGCCCGGTTCGCCGATTGACTGGGCTGCCAGTGTCCCAACTGCTTCACCGATCTCTACATTATATCCGGTAGCCAGGTTACGGCCGTAGCATTTCTTGCAGACACCGTGTTTGTTCTTGCAGGTCAATACAGTTCTGATCTTTACCTTGTCGATGCCGGCTCTTTCAATAGCAAAACCAGCATCATCATCTATCATCTCGTTCTCCCCAACCAGGACCTCTCCGGTCTTAGGGTGGGTTATGGTATCCACCGATACCCGGCCGATGATCCTCTGATTCAGGGGTTCTATGAGCTGCGAACCTTCCATGATCTTCTCGACCCAGATGCCTTCGAGGGATTCGCAGTCGTCCTCGCGGACTATTACATCATGAGATACGTCCACCAGGCGGCGGGTCAGATAACCGGAATCAGCGGTACGTAAAGCGGTATCCGCCAAACCCTTTCTGGCGCCGTGAGTGGATATGAAGTATTCCAGAACCGTGAGTCCCTCACGGAAATTGGCCTTGATCGGCAAGTCGATGATCTTGCCCTGGGGGTCAGCCATAAGTCCGCGCATACCAGCCAGCTGTCTGATCTGCTGGAAGTTACCGCGTGCACCGGATATGGCCATCATGTAAACGGGGTTGTCTTCCTTCAGCGAGTCCTTCAATGCCTCGGTAACATCATCAGTGGCCTGGTTCCATATCTCAACCACCTGGTTATGTCTCTCTTCTTCGGTTATCAGGCCCAGCATGAAATCCTGTTCGATGCTGTCAACTACCTGATCGGCCTCAGCGAGTATTGCCTGCTTTTTCACCGGAGTCTCGAAGTCGGTGACACCTACGCTGATACCAGCGCGGGTACTGTAGCGGAAGCCCAGGACTTTGATACCGTCCAGCATCATGGCCGTCTTGGCATTGCCCTCCAGACGATAGCACTGGTAGACCAATTCACCCAGTTTCTTTTTATCGATGACTTCATTGAAGAAGCCCAGGCTGTCGGGTATGGCGGCATTAAATATGATCCGTCCCACTGAGGTCTCCCACAGTAAGCTCTCATAGGTCTGTTCTTCATGCTCGCGCAGCATCTGCTGCCCGCTCTTCTGCGGAATGCGCATGCGGACCTTGATCTTCTCGTGCAGGGTGATCTGCCTGAGCTCATAAGCCATCTCGGCTTCATCCGGATTGCTGAAAGCTCGCGGATGTTCTATATTCCAATCATCCTTGCTCATATAGGTCAGGTAGTATAGACCGATGACCATGTCCTGGGTAGGGGTGACTACCGGTTTGCCATCCTTGGGATTCAATATATTGTTGCTGGCCAGCATCAAGAGTCTGGCCTCGGTCTGAGCTTCGGCCGACAACGGCACATGGACCGCCATTTGGTCACCGTCGAAGTCCGCATTATAAGCCGTACAGACCAGGGGATGCAGTTGCAGAGCGCGCCCTTCCACCAGCACCGGCTCAAAAGCCTGTATGCCCAAACGGTGCAGGGTGGGTGCACGGTTGAGGAGCACCGGATGTTCTTTGATAACATCGTCCAGGATGTCCCATACCTCTTCCCGGCCTCTTTCCACCATCTTTTTAGCACTCTTGATATTGGTGGATACCCCGCGATCCACGAGCTTTTTCATAACGAAGGGTTTGAAAAGTTCCAAAGCCATTTCCTTGGGCAAGCCGCAGCGGTGCATATTCAGGTTGGGGCCGACCACGATAACGGAACGGCCGGAGTAGTCCACGCGTTTACCCAGCAGGTTCTGACGAAAACGTCCTTGTTTGCCCTTCAACATATCTGACAGTGATTTCAAAGGACGGTTGCCCGGTCCGGTAACCGGCCGGCCCCGGCGTCCATTATCGATCAGAGCGTCTACTGCTTCCTGCAGCATGCGCTTCTCGTTGCGTACGATTATATCCGGAGCACCAAGATCTAAAAGGCGCTTTAACCGGTTGTTGCGGTTTATCACCCGGCGGTAGAGGTCGTTGAGATCGGAAGTGGCGAAGCGCCCGCCGTCTAGCTGTACCATCGGCCGCAGCTCTGGCGGAATGACCGGCAGCACGTCCATGATCATCCAACCCGGGTCATTGGTAGAGAGCCGGAAGGATTCGACAACCTCGAGGCGCTTGATGGCACGTCCTTTTCTCTGGCCGGTAGTGGTGGCGATCTCATCCTTGAGAGCCTGGGACATGGTTTCCAGATCGACCTCGGCCAGCAGGTATTTGATGGCCTCGGCCCCGATGCCCACGTCAAAGGTGTCACCGTAGCGTTCACGGTGCTCACGATATTCCCGTTCATTAAGCAGCTGCTTTTTTACCAGCGGGGTGTCACCGGGCTCGATCACGATATAGTTTACGAAATATATTACCTTCTCCAGCACTTTGGGTGACATATCCAGAAGCAGTCCCATACGGCTGGGGATGCCCTTCAAATACCATATATGGCATACCGGAGCAGCCAGTTCGATATGGCCCATGCGTTCGCGCCTGACTTTGGAGGTGGTCACCTCGACACCGCAGCGGTCACAGACTATACCCTTATGCCGTACCCTCTTGTATTTGCCGCAATGGCATTCCCAGTCCTTGAC
>JBLMZJ010000137.1:0-19735 GCA_050258735.1 Deltaproteobacteria bacterium
CGAAGAACAGATATTGAAAATGGTCAAGAGCGGCACGGCTGACATACCCGAAATCGCTGAACGGGGCATATGTTTCAGCGGGCGTTTCCCTGAGCCCCGCAGTATCTATTACATGCATGAATGCGTGATGGACCTACATCACCTGGAACGTCTGGAACGCCTGGGTGAAGTGGTTTGCAATGAAGGAAGGTATTACGCACGCTGAAAATAGCGCTTTAGCCTATCAAGTACAATAAGCTTACAAAATAGCTCGAACAGAGAATGATCCTTTTAAGATGCTATTTTTCCTGGGTAAGGCTGCTGGCCAGGACCTGGTAGACAGCGATGATCTCCTCAGTGCTCATTCTCACCAATCCGCTGCTGGAGGGGGCGACAAAATCATACACCCCACCGATCGTGGATTCTTTCTGAAAACCCCAATCTACAGCTTTTTTGCCGCTATATGACTGGTAGACCCCCTTGCCGACATAGCATACTGTCTCAGGTCTATACCGGGCAATCTTTTCTGAGAGAATCCGGGCACCGGTCAGGTACTCCTCCCGGCTGATATCAGCGGCGGCCCGGCTGGGACGGGCCACTATGTTCGTAAGACCATAGCCAAGTTCCAACAGGGTCCCGTCTTCTTCAGCCTGGTATAGGCGGGGGGTCAGTCCGGCTTTAAGAAGGATCTTCCAGAAACGGTTAGAGGGGCTGGCAAAGTGATGACCGATTTCTGCTGAACGAAGACCGGGGTTGAAACCGACAAATATTATTTTCAGACCGGGTCTCAAATAATCGGGCAAGTTTTGCAAAGGATGATCAAACATGTCTGTTCCCTCCTTTCTTTTCAATAGCATACCCAGCCCACCCCGGCGATCTATCCAAACGAAATCCCTTTAATAGTATAACGAAAAATCCAGACCTGCACCGGCCTCCTCCGGCATATATATAACCTGAGTCAAAGTCAGAGGAGGAAAGGATATGTCCTTTGAAAGAGTATATCGTCTACGCCGCCACCTGGAAGGTTTGACCGGGGAGCATGAAGGCCGGACTGTGCACTGCCGGCCGTCCTCCTTCGATCCCCGCGATTATCAGTACCTGAAGGTGGCGGCCTTCGGAGACCAGGAAATCAAGAGAATCGACTACCGGAACCAACTCCCCGTGGTTTTCGACCAGGGGCAGCGGGGAAGCTGTGTGGCCTGCGCCAGCGCCTGGACCGTCAAAGCCTGGCAGGAAATGAGATCTGGTGATTATCCGCCGGGTGGCTTGTCAGCCGCATTCATTTACACCCTCTGCAAGGAGAAGGATGGAGCACCGGACGAGGAGGGGACCCAGCCCCGGGTAGCCATGAAGGTAATGCAGAAGAGCGGTGTATGCCCGGAAAAAGTTATGCCCTATGCTGCCTTGACCGATCTGCCCGCTCCGGAAGTTCCAAATGTACCGGACGAGGCCTGGGGAGCCGCCGAGCCCTTCAGGATAGGAAGCTATGCCCAGCTCTGTGCGGCGGGAGATATCAAACGGGATCAGACCCTTAGCGCCATGCGTAAGGCCCTGCAGAATGAAGGCCCCTTCCTGATGGCCCTTTTAGTTTGTGACAATTTCAGACCGGACCGGGACAACCGCCTGCCTTTGCCGCAGGGGCCGGTGCGCGGAGGGCATGCCGTGGGCATAGCTGGTGATATACCGGAGGAGGGATGTCTGATCCTAAGGAATTCCTGGGGGAGTTCCTGGGGGGACAATGGATACGCTTATCTGCCTTATGATTGGCTCACCAGTCAGGGGGAGTACGGCTGGGACATTTTTGAAGCCTGGACAGCGACAGATGCAGTCAGCTCACGGTCAGCCGACCGCATTGTAGTAACACCCGGCGCCAATTATATGACAGTGGATGGCTCACGGGTCTCCCTGGCCCATCCGGTGGGAAGCCGCAATGATACGCTGATGATGTCGGTGTACGACCTGGCGGAGAACATGGGCTACCAGGTAACGGTGGCAGGCAAAAAACTCATCCTGACCAGACTGGGGTAAAGGGGGAATTAACCACAGATACAGACGGATAAGATTTTACCACAGATACACACGCGACCGTAATGGCGCGAAGGCGCATCGTTGTCCCCGGAGGGGGGATGCCTACGGCGTACGGATAAACACAGATAACTTTGTATTTGGCTATAGTTTGTTTGAGGATTTCGATTTAGTTAAGGTGCATAAGCGAACAAAATAGCATTGTTGTATTATTGAGTAATCTGTGTCCATCTGTATACATCTGTGGTTAATCGTTTTCCCCCTCCAGCATTCGCAGGAGGGTGCGTTCAAAACGCTGGTCGTCGTCGGGGCTGCGCTTGCGGGGGCCCCTGGTCCTCCCGCCGGACCGGCGAACTTTGGCTTTGACCTCACGTTCTTCGAGCAGGAAGTCCATAGTCTGATCATTGTACTCACGCCCGACCGGGCTGAGCGGGCGCGCGCCTCTTCCCAACAGCATAGCCGCCAGGCCCCAGTCCTGAGTCACCACGATATCTTGCGCTTCAGACAGGTTCATCAGCTTGATATCTGCTTCCTGGGATGCATTGCCGACCACCACATGATGGTCGGAATCGATGTTATGATTGAAACTGGCCACCGTCCATACCGGGATCCCTTTTTGGTTTCCCAACTTTAAACAGAGCTGCAGGACTGAACGGGGACAGGCATCGGCGTCCACCAGTATTTTCATAGCTTACCTCCTGGATGGTCAGGTTTCATAAGCTTTGCCTGATATTATAGCCTATTATACGAAATGCTGAACGAAAGCCCAAGGATATACTAATCTGATATCGAATATATCAGTACCAATATGAGAGGGGGTAGGTAGTTTGCCGGTAATTCGTGTGGTAACTTACAACATACAACACGGCTGCGACCTTGCCGGGTCGCTGGATCTGAACCGATGTCTCCGGGAATTGGCTGATCTCAAACCGGACATAGTGGCCCTGCAGGAGATCGACCGTCATCGCTGGAGCACACGCCTGCAGGATCAGGTCAGATTTATGGCGGGTAAAATGGGCATGAGGTATGCTTACGGAGCGGTCAGGAATTATCGCCCGGGTTCTTATGGAAATGCCATCCTCTCTCGTTTTCCTATCCAATATACTGCAAACCATATAATGACTCCCGATACCGACCGCCGCTGCTGCCTGGAAGCAGGCATCCTGGTCGGAAAAACTGCGGTAAAGGTTCTGGCTGTGCATCTGGGACTGAAATCGGCTGACCGCGTGCAGCAGGTACAGACTACGATCATTCCGCTGGTGCAGGGTGTAGAGCAGCCTTATATCCTGGCGGGAGATTTCAATGCCTCCGCTGGCTACCGGGAAATACTTATAGTAAAGGATAATATGGAGGACTCGTTCGCCGTCAACAGCGGAAAAGAACAGAATACCTTTCCATCAGACCGCCCCACCATCCGTATAGATTATATTTTTACAGCCAATTGTCAGGCCGGGGATTGCCGCATCATCTCCCCGGCTTGTGCCTCTGACCACCTGCCGGTGCTGGCTGATATCTACCTGCCCTGATCCCCTTTGAAATTTAGTCTATGACTGCTGACTTTACCTTATGATTTTTGCCTGGTGTGCGGACTGATCCATTAAGTACAAGCTGAAAGCAGCTGGATCCCTGTTTATGCTGTTTAAAATGCAGGTAACCGGCCCCCGGACTTCAGAAAATATGATATATTGTCGATAATAATAACGTGTGGATTTTGGTGAAGAACGGAGAGTTTTATGTTGCTTAGCTGCGCCTGTTTTCTCCCTGATACATATATCTGCGCTTTTATGACCCCCCAGCCCGGTATGGAGGTCGTTGTATACCTGGGCCTGGCAGCGGTCCTTGCACTGACTGCTTATAAGTATATCCGCGATTTTTCTCGCCGTTCGGCTTCGAGTGCCAATGAAAACCTGAAAACCATACTGCAGCATTTGAACATAATTACCTGGTCCTATGACATGGCCTCCAAAAGCTATTCGATCTCCTCCGGGACGGAGAAGCTCTGCGGATACAGCGCCAAGGAGCTCATAAGCCGTCCGGACCTGTGGAAGAGACTGGTCCATCCCTATGACATGCCGCGGGTGCGCGAAGCAGAATCAGATCTCCGGGCTGGTAAAAAGATCATGCTGGAACACCGCATCCTGTTCCCGGACGGCAGCAGCCGCTGGGTCCATAACCTGGCCATGCCCCTGCGCGATGATAAGGGAAGGTTATACCGTATGGAAGGCATCATGATTGATGTCACCGAGCAGAAGGAACAAGAGGAGAGGATGAAACACCTGGCCTTCTACGACGTTCTGACCGGCCTGCCCAATCGGAGCATGTTCGAAAACTACTTCAGCAATTTCGTTACCCGGGGGAAATTCTTTGAACAGAAGATGGCAGTCGTTTTTATCGACCTTGATGCTTTTAAACTCGTAAATGATGAACTCGGGCATGACGCCGGAGATGTGGTCCTGAAACAGGCAGCCCAGCGCATGAAGTCATTGCTGCGAGGATGTGATCTATTGTCGCGTTTGGGCGGAGACGAATTCGTAGCCCTGCTCACCCGCATACAGGATGATTCACCGGCGCTGGTGGGTAAGAGGATCGTAGAGGCCTTCTGGGAGCCTTTTGAGATAAATGGATACAGCCTAAATATCGGAGTGAGTGTTGGGATCAGCATCTATCCTGATGACGGGACCGACCTGGAATCATTGATCAAACATGCCGATGAAGCAATGTACATGGCAAAACGCCGGGGAAAAAACACCAGCTGCCTCTATAACCCGAGCAGCCTCCATAAATAAACGCGGGGCGGTTCAGGAGGATTCGCCATGAATTACAAACTCAGTGATCTGATAGAGCTCGATCCTCTGGAAAAACTGGTCGATCATTTTTCCAGGATAATCGGCCTTCCCCTTGCCATCACCAATGCTGACGGCAAACTGTTGCTTCGCCGGGGCGGAGAAGATCTCTGCCTGAAATTCCATCGCACCAACGGGTTAAGCCTGCAGCGCTGCCTAAAAAGCGATGCCCTGATCATGGAACGCTGGCGGGAGGGGCCCTATATTGGCTACCGCTGCCTGAATGGTCTGATGGAATATGCGGCTCCGATCGTTGTAGAAAATCAGCATATGGGGACGGTTTTTACCGGGCAGATATTGCACGAACCGCCGGATGAGAGCTATTTTAGGCGTCAGGCCGCCGAGCTCGGTTTCCCGATGGACAAATACATGGCGGCCTTGCGGCGGGTCCCCATCATCCCCAAACCCATGGTCGAACCGTTTATCATGTTTCTGGCGCATTTTGGCGAGGTTTTGGCGGTTATGGGACTGGATCGACTCCGCCTGCTGGAGACTCAGAAATCCTTGCTCGAAGCCCAGGAGCTCATGGAAGATAAGATCCGTGAGCGCACGGCCGAATTACATGAGATGGGGCTGAAGATGCAGAACCTGTCCCGGGAATTAATGAGGGTGCAGGAGGATGAACGGCGGCGTCTCGCCAGAGAACTCCATGACGAGGTGGGACAGGCGCTGACTGTAGTCAAGATCAACCTGCAGTCACTGCTGCAGACCAATGAATTGCCCCCGGAACGCTTGCAGGACAGCATAAATATAGTCGACGATACCCTGCAGGATATACGCAATCTGGCCATGTCGCTGCGACCGGCTCTCCTCGACGATCTCGGCCTGGATGCCGCTCTGCACAATTACCTGGCTACTTACAGCCAGCGCACAGGTCTGGCTACCGAGCTCAATTGCTGCCTGGACGGAAAGAGACTGTCCAGGGATTTGGAAACAGCCTGTTTCAGAGTAACGCAGGAGGCCCTGACCAATGTGCTGCGCCATTCACATGCCAGCCTGGTGCGGGTGGGTGTTTCCACAGCAGATTCCGAGCTGCTGCTGACAATTTCTGATGATGGCCGGGGCTTCGATGTTACCGCCGCTACTGGTACTCAGGGCAAAAGTATGGGGCTGCTGGGCATGAGAGAACGTGCAGCGCAAATCGGCGGGCATATGTATATCGAATCCAAGCCAGGCGGTGGTGGTACGAGAGTAGTTGCTGTTTTTCCGCTGCTTGAGGAATAGAAATGGAGGAAGGCAGGATGGGAGCACTCAGGGTAATCATAGCTGATGATCATCGCCTGGTGCGGGCAGGCATCCGCTCCTTGCTGGAGGAGCTCACCGATGTGGAAGTAATAGCTGAGGCCGGGAACGGAAGTGAACTTCTAGAACTGGTCAAGGCCAACCAACCTGATCTGGTGCTGGCCGATATCGCCATGCCGGAGATGAACGGTCTGGAAGCCGCGGCCGCCATCGCCGCCAACCATCCTTGTATCAAGGTCATCATACTCTCTATGTATGCCAGTGAGGAATATGTCTGGCGCGCTTTTGAGGCTGGAGCCGGCGGCTATCTTCTAAAAGACGCCGCTCCGGTGGAACTCGAACTCTCTATCAGGACGGTCATGAACGGCTCCAAATACATGAGCCCGGTCGTTTCTGAGCAGGTGGTGGGTGATTACGTTCGCAACAGTTCCGGCGGCGTGAGCTGGAAAGAAATGCTGACTCCGCGCCAGCGAGAGGTCTGGCAGCTTATAGCCGAAGGCAACAACACCAAAGACATAGCTGCAAAGCTGGCGATAAGCCCCAAGACGGTAGAGACCCATCGGCTGCAGCTGATGGAGCGGCTTGGTGTCTATGACGTAGTAGGCCTGGTCAAGTTAGCTATAAAAGCCGGCCTGATCGCTCCCCGCGATTGAACATGCAACGGATATTCCTTTCTTGATGCAATCTTTCTCCGAAAAAACAGGCCAGAAATATACCTAGGTTAATCTAAGCAATTTACTGATACCCGGACTTGTCCAGCTGCCCTATAATGAATCTTACCCACCGGGTTTACAGGTGGGAGAGAAGCATTTGGTCAGGGACATGACCAGGGCAATAGAATGTTTTTTAAGGGAGGAATTATTAATGTCCGGATTTGACAAAGTATCTGAAAACCCCATGACCCGCAGTCTGCAAATGGCATCCGACATGATGTCCAAAAGCACTGACATGTGGCAGAACTATCCTGCCATGTTATCCAGGGCCTGTGAACAATACGCGGAAATGAGCGCAAAGCAACTGAGCTTCCTGCAACAGCAGCAGACCGCCGTGATCGAGACCTATGGCCGGATGATGAAGGAAATGTGCAATAGCATGAATATCATGGCCAATTCCATTCAGGATATCCAGGTCCCGGCCGCGGAAAATGCACAGCTTCCCGGCTTCCTCAGTTATTTTGAAATGGCCAAGCAGGTGGAGGACCTGACCCGGCGTCTTATGGAATTCACCACCGCACCGCTCAAAACAGAAGCAAAATAGCAGAGAATGCTCTCTCATCCCGGCGATGAGCAGGATCACCGTCTTAAGGCAAAATCAGACCGTTAAAAAATGCGAATCTCATTGTTACAAAAAAGCCCCGCTCAGTTGACGTACGTCTAGTACGCCTCATTCGCGGAGCTTCCTTGTGCCTCAGTTTTGAGGTTCTGCAAATGGGGTCATCGAAAGACTTACTAAACCCAATATTAGGTGGCTTATTATACTTGCCTCAAATGCAAGACTTCTTTGGCAGCGTACCTTCACATTTTTTACTCGTTCTGTCTGCTTCTTTGACAAGCTGTAGACTCCCCACCCGAGGGGAGTCTTTTGCGTTTTCTGGAGTTTTCTCACTTGACGGAAGAAATGGGGAACTGTGATAGAATAGAACGTAACAAATAAACGAAAGGGAGGGCGAAAGGTGCGGATAATACATACCGCAGACTGGCACCTGGGCAAAAGCCTGGAGGGGCGCAGCCGCCTGCCCGAACAAAGCGAATTTATCGACGAACTGGCTGAGATCGTGAGTAAGCATTCGGTCGATATGATCATAGTTGCGGGTGATGTTTTCGATACCAGCAACCCGCCCGCGGCAGCGGAACAGTTGTTTTACCGGGCCCTGGACCGGCTGGCAGATGGCGGCCGACGGGCTGTAATAGTGATTGCCGGCAATCACGACCATCCGGAGAGGCTGGCGGCGGCCATGGACTTGGCGCGCCGGTATGGGATAGTGCTGGCCGGCTCGCCCGCATCCCGGGTACCTGCCAGTCATTTTGCAGAAGATCGGGTCAACATCGTGCAAAGCGGGACCGGATGGCTGGAGATGAGCCTGCCCAACTGTCCGGACCACGCAGTCATCGCACTGCTGCCGTATCCCTCGGAATCCCGCCTGCAGGAAGCCCTCACCGAGAGTCTGGACGAAGGAGTGCTACAAAAGGCCTATGCCGCAAAGGTAAGTCTTATCCTGCAAGAGGCGGCCGGGCATTTTACTGAGAATACAATAAATCTGGTCCTGAGCCATCTTTATACTGCTGGCGGGGAAACCTCCGAGTCCGAACGGGACATCAGTCTGGGCGGGGCCCTGGCCGTCGGGAGTGACGTCTTTCCGCCAGGCAGCCATTATGTAGCCCTGGGACATCTCCACCGCTGCCAGGAGATCCCTGGTGAGGAGACCGTCATACGCTATGCCGGTTCACCGCTGGCTTACAGCTTTTCTGAAGCGGGACAGGCCAAATCAGTTACCCTTATCGATGCCCGGCTGGGACAGGCCCTGCACCGGGAAGAGATCTTCCTCACCCGGGGACGTCCCCTGGTACGCTGGCGGGCTGACAGCCTGGAACAGGTCAGGACCTGGTGTGCGGAAGGAAGGGATGCCAACGCCTGGATCGATCTGGAGGTCCAGGTCAGGGTGCCGCTCTCCATCGATGAAACCAGCGAATTGAGAGGCCTGCATCGGGGATTTGTAAATATCAGAGCCATATTGCCCGGAGCCGGAGCGTTGGTGCCGGAAGAGGATAAAACTGCCCTCGGGCCTGAAGAGATGTTCAAACGTTATTATTACTCGCGGTACGGAGGCTGGCCAGAACCGGCCATGGTCCAGCTGTTCCTGGAACTGCTGGGTGACACCGGCGAGCCGTCGGGCGGGGAGGTGTCCCTATGAAGCCGCTGGAACTAAGGGTCAGGGGTCTCAACAGCTTCCGGGCCGAACAGACCATAGACTTCAAGCGTCTGGGAGAATATAGTCTCTTCGGCATCTTCGGTCCTACCGGCAGCGGTAAATCCAGTATTCTTGATGCTATCATCCTGGCCCTCTTCGGAGTGGTCCCCCGGGCCGGCAACGGAGCAGCGGGAACCATCAACCAGATGGAGGATGCCGCCGAAGTCAGCTTCCGCTTCGAACTCAACGCTGCGGAAGGACGCCAGGAGTACCTGATCCAACGGCGTTATCGCCGGGATAAGAACAATCCGGAGAGTGCCCATTTTGTTTCCGGCCGGTTGTCCCGCGTGACGGAGACGGCAGCGGAGGTGCTGGCCAGCAAGGACTCCGAGATGAAGAGCAAGATAGTCGAGTTGTTGGGGCTTTCCGCCCAGGATTTTACCAGAGCGGTGGTCTTGCCGCAGGGACGTTTTGCCGAATTCCTGGCATTGAAAGGCCGGGAACGTACTGATATGCTGGAGCGCATCTTTGCTTTGGAGCAATTCGGGGAGCGCCTGAATCGCAATCTTAAAAGCCGTTTGGAGGAGGCTGCCACAACCATAAAAATACTCGTCAGCGAAATGAACGGGATAGGCGATGCCTCCGATACAGCCCTGGAACTGGCACAGGCGGTTATGGAACAAGCAGAACGGGAGGCGGCTGCGGCCGAAGAAGAGGAAGAAGCTGCCCGGGTCCATTATGAGGCACAACGCGAGGTTTGGGAACTGCAGGAGGCTATGGAGGAGGTCCAGGCAAAGATCGGTCAATTGCAGGCCTACAATGATAAGATAGAAGGACTGCGGCGGATGGCATCCCGGGCCCGGCAGGCGGAAGAGGTGCGGCCTTTTCTGGAGGCGGCTGATCTGCTGGGACAAAAAGCGCAGGCAGCCCGGAACGAATTTGAGGCAATGAAGACAGAAGAAGAACGGCAACGACATGGAACGGAAGGATCGCGGGAGGAACTGCGCCAGGCCGAACAGGAATGGCAGACCTCGGCACCGGCGATCAATAGCCGTATCGACAAGCTGCGGGAGTTATATGAGTCCGAACAAGAGAGCAGGGAGGGGCACCATCAGCTCTCCCGTCTGCAGGCTGAATTACGGAATGAAGGTGAAAAGCTCGGGCAGTTGCAGAAGCAGCTGGGCCAATTGGAGAAAGCAAAAAAATCCGACGAAGCCGAACTGGTGCGCCTGGGCGAAGTCAGGCGAAACCTGCGTGTGGAACCGGAGAGGCGTGAAAAGATCAACCAGGCCATGCGTCTTCTGCCCATGCTGGAAAAGGCACAGGAGACCAGGGCCAATGCCGTAAAGAACCTGCGTGATAGAGAAAGAGAAGTCTTGAAAGGTGAAGAGACCCTGGCCGGGGTAGACCAGGCTTATGAAGTACTGCAGAAGCAGACGGGAGATGCCCGGCAGGCATCCGATAACCTCAAGGCCGAGCTTGCCCGGTGCCTGGAACCTGAAGAATATATGCGCCATCATGGCGTCCTGGAGCAGTTGGAACAGGCCCGAAGCAGATGGCAGCAAAATAACGAAAAGATAGCCGATCTCAAAGCCGGATGGGAGATCAGGGTGCGGGAACACAGGGACCTGCTGGATCAGATCAGGGAGTTGGAGGGGCAAAGGATCGCCGGGCAGGAAATCATACATGACCTTAGCGAACGGTATCAGCAGGAGAATGAGCTCAACCAGGCGGTTCACCTGGCGGGATCGCTTGAGGAGGGGGGACCCTGTCCGGTGTGCGGTTCCCTGCAGCATCCCCGGCCGGCCGTCCCCACAAAAGAGGATTGCCGCAACAAGCTTGATGCTGAAATCAACCATCAACAGGCTGTATTAAAGGATATCGAAGGGACATTGGCCGGACTAAATACGAAAATGGGCGCGGCTCAGGCGGCATTGGAGATGCAGGAAGCTTTACAACATGAAGCTCAGAGCCAATTGGAAGAGACAGCGAGAGTCATGGCCGCCTGGCTGGAGAAATTGCCGCCGCAGCTGCGGGAACTCCCTTACGACAGCGTCAGACAATGGATCGATGACCGGAAGATTGATTATGAACAAAAGGACTCAGCATTGCGGGAATTGGAACAGTCCTTGATGGGATGGGAACGAGAGCTGGGATCGGTCCTGGCGGAAAGGGAGAAGCAAAACGCGGTCCTTGCCCAATGGCGCCGGCTGCTGGAAGAGATATCGGCCAGCCTGGAACTGGCAGCCCGTGAGGAGGAGGAGTTGACCCGGCTTTTCGCAGAAACGGCGCAAGGCCTCGACCCCGCAGCCCTGCGGGAGCAGGACCGCCTCATCAAGGAAAAGGACCGAGAGGCCCTGGAGCTTGAAAACAGTTGGCAGAGCCTGACCGACCAGTTGCAGAAGACCGATCGCGAGCTGGAAGAACTCCGGGCCGGGGCTGGCCGTGCTGAACAGGAGCTGGCGGTTAAACAGGCAGAGGCGGCAAATCTGGAACAAGCCCTGTCCAGGCTGGACGGACAGATCGCAGAGGCCACCGGTGGGAAACCGGTCAAGGATATCATGGCTGCTCTGGACCAGGAACTGCAGAGAATGGAACACCGGCTCAGTGACTGCCGCCGGCAGGCGCACCAGAGTGATCAAATGCTGGAAGCAGCGGTGAAGGATCTCTCAGCCGCCCAGGCCCGGGCTGATGTTGCGGCTGATCGATGCCATGAAGCTGCAGCCGATCTGGACCTGGCACTCAGCCGCTGCCATTTTGCCAGCGCCGGCGAGGCCAGAACTGCTCTGGCTGGGAAGGAAGAACTCATATCCTGGGAGGATTCCATTAGGCAATTTGAAGAAGAAAGCAAACGCCTGGCCGACCAGAAAACGGTCCTGGAGGAAAAACTGCAAGGATCAGCGATTACCCGGGAACAGTGGGAATGGGCCGGCCAGCGCCTACAATCATCCCATGCAAACAGCAAAGATACTCTGAAAAAGAAGGCAGTAGCCCAAAATAACTGGCAGATGATAGAAGGCAAGAACCGGCGCTGGCGGGAAATAGAGCAGGAACAGCAGCGCTGGCAGGAACAGAATAACCGTTTGCAACTGCTGCAGTCCACCCTGAAAGGCAAGGATTTCGTCAGGTACATAGCCGGTGAGCAGCTGCGTTATATCTGTCACAGTGCATCCCTGCGCCTGCAGCAGTTGAGCCGATCACGCTATGGCCTGGAACTGGACAGCGAAAATAATTTCGTTATTCGCGATGATCATAATGGAGGGCAGCGCCGGGCGGTCGCTACTTTATCCGGCGGTGAGACGTTTCTGGCTTCTCTGGCCCTGGCCCTGGCCTTGTCGGCCCAGATCCAGCTGCGCGGGCAGTACCCGCTGGAGTTCTTCTTCCTCGACGAAGGTTTCGGGACTCTGGATCCTGATTTGCTGGAAACGGTCATCAACTCACTGGAAAGCCTGCGCCATGAACGTTTTATGATCGGGATCATCAGTCATGTGCCCGAACTTCGCAACCGACTGCCCCGTTATCTGCAGGTCATACCGGCTGAGCCCGGCGGATACGGAACCGAACTCAAAATGAAATAACGATCGAAACAGGATCGATGATATTTGGGGGTTGCCCATGGACAGAGACCAGCGACATGATGACGAACATCCCTGGAACCAGGAACTTCCCGAGCTCCAGGACGGATGGGATATGGATGAGGAATCAGAGGGTAAAAGACGGCGGCCCGCCTGGCTGCTGCGCCTGGCAGCGGCCATCGCGCTGGTAGCTTTCATAGCTTTGTCCTATGCCTGGCTGCCATTGATCGCACCTTCCCATTTCGAATTTCTGCGTCAGGACCGGGAGTTGTCCGGAGAGGCCGTGGTGAAAGCCAGTAAACCAGCTGTGGTGAGTATAACAGCTACCATCCCGGATGGCATACCCGGATCGACCCGGGGAGGTACCGGTTTCAATATAGCCAGCGAAGGCCTGGTGGTGACCAACCGCCATGTAGTGGATGGCGCCGCGTCCATTATGATAACCTTTTCCGATTACAGGCGTTTCTACAGCAAACAATATCAGATAATCGAGAAGTATGATCTGGCCGTTATCAGGATCAAAGGTCAGGGCTTGCCGGTTTTACCGCTGTCTTATACGTTGCCGGCCATAGACGAGGAAGTGACGGTCATTGGCAATCCTCTCGGTTACCAGCGCGTATCGGCCCGGGGACCGGTAGAAGGTTACTACGATGGGGGAGAAGCGGGAGCAGCTGTATTTGCCATTCGGGCCATAGCCGAGCCTGGCAGCAGCGGGAGCCCGGTCATCGACCGCCAGGGGCGGGTGTGCGGGGTGGTCTATGCCATCACCAGCATCCGGAAGGACGGCAAGGAGATAAGATACTCCCTGGCCATCCCCGCAGATGCCTTAAAAGCGCTGAGCATATCCGGCAGTTAGTCCTGCCACGTTTCCCAGCGCACGATCTCATTCAGTTCACGGCGCGGAGGACCGACAGGGCTTTCGTCGGCAACTCCCAGCGGGACCAATGACACTACCCGCATCCCATCCGGCAGCTTTATGACCTTTTTGACCGCGGCCTCATTGAAGCCGCCCATCCAGCAGGAGCCATAACCGAGGGCATAGGCCGCCAGCAGTATGTTCTGTGTGGCATTGGCTCCGTCAAGCATACAATAATAGTTCATTCCTCTTTCACCATAATAAGAAGAACGTTCAGGATCCACGCAGACTATGATCACAACCGGGGCTGTCGCCAGCAGTTCCTGGTTGAAAGCCGCCTCCCTGACTTGTGCCCGGGTAGCAGGATCCCGCACCACCACAAAGCTGCAGGGCTGCAGATTGCCGGCTGACGGAGCCAGGCGTGCGGCCTCCAGTATAGTAAGTATGTCGGCTTCGCCAACCGGGTCATCCTTGTAGCGGCGGATACTCCTTCTGCCCATGAGAGCTTCCAAACAATCCATTTTCATCCCTCCAGTAATTATTTCATAACACTTATTCATAGTTTTGTCCATTAGACCGCTGGATCTTCCCTTCGATATTTATGATCAGAGCCAGGGCAGTAGTTATTATGCGGAAGAGGAATTAAAGACGTGGATCGACCGGAACTGGTCGAAGGTTTTGGCCGGCTGAAGCGTGGGGCAGTCCAAATCTATGCTCTGGCGGCGAAAAATGCCAGACAGGCCGCGACCACATCTTTATCATACAGGGTGCCGGCGTGGGTCGAGATCTCTTCCAGAGCGGCACCTATACCCAGTGAGGGCCGGTAAGGCCGGTGAGAGGATATGGCATCGACCACATCCGCTACCGTTATGATCCGGGCCTCCAGCAGCAGGTCCGCGCCTTTCAGCCCATGGGGATAACCGCTGCCGTCACACTTTTCATGATGCTGTAAGACGATAGTGGCGATCGGATACGGAAAATCGATGGCTTTCAGCATATCGTAGGCTACCCCGGGGTGGGTCTTGATGATGGTAAATTCGATAGGGTCGAGTTTACCCGGTTTGCTCAGGTATTCGGCCGGTACCGATATCTTTCCGATATCGTGGAGTATACCGGCTATGTATATACCCTGCAGAGTATCCTCGGACAACTTCATCTCCCGGCCGATATTGTAGGCCAGCTCACTGACTTTTTTCTGGTGACCGGAGGTATAAGGGTCACGTTTCTCAACCATCATGGCCAGGCTTTCCACCGTCTGCAGCAGCACTTTTTTCAGGCTCATCTCCGCCTGTTCCCGGGCCACGATATGTTCCCATTCCCGCAGGGCACGAATAATGAAATCGGGCATGTGGGAAAAGGCTTCCGGAGATTTGACGATATAGTCCAGGGCTCCGGCCTTCATGGCTTCTACCGCTAATTCCTCATTGCCATGACTGGTCATCAATACGATGGGATACAGGCGCTGCTCATGGTCCGGCGGCGGTATCAGTTCGATGCCCTTGCCATCAGGCAGCAGCCAGTCGCACAAGACCAGATCCGGCATGTTTTCAGCCAGATAAGCGCGGGCTGAAGAAAGACTGCCCTTTACCGTTGCGGCAAAATCTCCCCAGTGACTGTCAAAGGACCGCAGGATCAACTCTGCGTGCGCTTCATCGTCTTCAACGATAAAAATATTTATCTGCTTGGTCATAACACTACCCCCGTAATCTCTGTGCGATCACTGTTGATAAGGGTTGGTATTCCACCCCAGCCAGTACATGCCGAGTTCTCTCATCATGGCGGAAAACTTATCGAAGTCGAGCGGCTTCACCAGGAAGCTGTTGACATGGTTTTCATAAGCCAGGTTGACATCGTTTTCAGATTCGGATGAGGTCAATACCACGGTGGGTATGCTCTTTAACTGCTCGTCCGCCTTAACAAGATTAAGGACACCCAGTCCGTCTAGTTTCGGCAATCGCAGATCCAACAGTATCAAGTTAGGTTTGGGGCTGGTCTCAATATTGCTGTAGGCGCCCCGGTGGAAGAGGAAATCGAGCGCTTCTTCTCCATCTTTTACATGATAGATATGATTGGCAATACGATGGGTCTGAAAATTGCGTTTGACCAGCTCGGCATGGTCTTCATTGTCTTCGACCAATAGTATTACCAGAGGTTCCCCGTTGATGTTCATGCTGTGTCCCTCCCTTAAGTTTACTGTATCTTAGAGGGCAAGGTAAAAAAGAAGGTCGATCGATGCCCTTTCCAAGAGGGGGAAGAAAACGTATCTAACAGAGGATATATGGAATATGTCACTGGCGCAGTTCAGGTCGTTTCGATATAGATAACAGGTTGGGGGAAATGCCCTATGAAGCTGGCGTGGCTGCCATCAGCTGACAAAAAACATCGGGGGTCCTTACTCGCACAACTGCGGGTTTACATGGAGTTTTTCAACGTGGATCGGCTATTTACAGAAAACAGAATGATATTGATAATAATCTCCTGGCAAACGATAGTCTTTGAGTAGGATTTATGAAGAGATTTGTTTACTATTTAAAGTTTAACATAGAATGATGCCCGTGCAAGCACTTTTAAGTGTTGGCCCGGGCATCACTGGTTGAGCTGGTCAACAGTTGATATTTTGGGCATCGGCATTGGGCATCTCCCGTTTACTGCTGCCCCTGACCACCGCTCGTAAGTTTTTTCTCCAACTGCTTAAGGTTGGCTTGAGCGATATC
Source organism: Deltaproteobacteria bacterium (assembly GCA_050258735.1). GTDB lineage: Bacteria > Bacillota > Syntrophomonadia > Syntrophomonadales > Syntrophomonadaceae > Syntrophomonas_A. The sequence continues at coordinate 16,143 of JBLMZJ010000137.1, forward strand.
GCCCTTGATCATAACCATGTTCAAATCCTTTTCATCGATAGCTGTTTTCAGATCCTGCAATGAGAAATCACAGCGTCCCAGCAACTTTTTGTCGGCATTTTTAGACTGGGCCTTGAGCAGTCCCCAGGGTTCCAGGGCCGCCGAGATCTCATCACTGGCCGCCGTCCAGTCCTCACGGTTAGCCGCGGCCAGGGAGGCCATGGTCCTGTATTCCACCTGGTAGAGCTGAGGCGGAGTGGACAGGGTAAACACCTGGGAGATACCGGAGGTATACTGCTCGTAAAGATCGATGGCAGCAGTAAGGCTTTCGTCGGTGTTCTGCGCACTGACACTTTGGGTGAGGCTCTGCAGAGCGTTTTCAAAGCCCTCCAGAGAGCTCGCTGGCAATCCTGCATCAATAACATCGGGTTCCAGCTCGTTCCATTTTCGATGGATATCCATCAGACTCATGCTTATCTTCTGCCACTGCATATTATTTTGCTCTTCGCGGGACAGCGTTTTTCCTCCGGCCGTGCCTTGTCCGTTGGCATTTGTGCCAGACGAGTTCCCTGAAGATGAACTGCCGGATCCACCCTGGCTGCTGCCGCTCTGACCCTTTGTACCACCCTGCGTAGAACCACCGCCCTGGCCCCCTCCCTGTCCAGAGTTGCTGCTTTGATTTCCCCCGCCCCCGGCGCCAGTTTGCTGGCCGGAGGTTTGTGCAGTCATCCAGGGGGCTTTCGCCGATTTATTTTTCTTATCCAATTCACCGATCAGGGTATTTATATCCTTTAATATAGTCTCTGCTGACTTCGGTGCTTTGGGCTTTTGACCTGATGCATCGGATTGCGGCTTTTGTGAAGGGGAAGACTTGGATTTTTGACCGCAGCCGCTGAACGACAGGTTGAATAACATGATAAGAACTACCAGGAAAACAAGGTTTCTCTTTACGGGCAAAAGCTATCACCTCAATATCCTATTCCTTTTACGGCATGGAACTGCCGCGGGACCGGTCAATATCCAGCCTGATACTGCATATTTTGTCCCTTAAATAAAATATTGATGCGAAACCTTTTTACGATGTGATAATGTCACGGCTATTTCCTTATCTTCTTAAGCGACTGACCTACGGACCTGATCAATTCTGCGGCGACCTCAGGAGTTATATTGTAACGGGCCGCCTCTTCGATCACCTTCTCCCATTCATGCAATGCATCCTCCGCCCGGGTCGGACTGCTGTAGACCGGCTCGGTTGGTGCCAGGTAACCTGCGGCCCGCATCAGGTCAGCAGCCTCCACTTTATTCTCGGCGGCAGCAGCCAAACGGTTTATTACTGACGCACTGGGAGCGTTGGCGACCAACCCGCGCATTAGACGGGATATGTAACCCGGATCGACTCCGGCCGCGACCCCGTAACGGTTGATTGAACGGTCGCCTTTGGCCAGGCGCAGCAAGTCGGCAAATTGTTCACGGTCAAAATTCACGAAAAGCCCCCCTTGTAGGATATTGTAGACAATTTATTGCCTGCAGACAATAAACAGGTTCAAATAATGTAAATACATGACAAAACATGTTGACCATTGCCAGCAGACATGATAGATTTATTAAAAGTGTTGTCAACAGACAATGGAGGGAGCGATGAAGGCAAAGGTATCTGCATTGATGGATCTGGCGTGCGATATGGGGTGGAGCATACCGGAACTGGCAGTTCGTCTGCAAATCGACTATTCTTACCTATTCCGGATATTAAAAGGGCAAAAAAATGGTGGGGCCAAATTTCTGGCCGGGGTCTATTGCCTGTGCCAACAGGAAGGTTTGTACCTGGAAAACTATATCAGTTTCGAGGAAGAGGATCATCCGTCTGACTGATAAGCGCTGAAGGTTGGTCATGGGGGATTTATGGGGGTGAGAGAATGAAGCCGGATATGGGGGAAACATTAAGGCTGATCGAGAAACTGAGGCATCGGCTGGAGGTTTTGGCCGTAAGCCGGGGCACCCTTAATGACCCTGAAGTGTTGGCAGCCAGTCAGAAACTTGATATAGCCGTCAGTCATTATCTGTCGATCTGCCGGGACCAGGATAAAAACGGACAACCATCTGGCATAATTGATTAATAGACCCGCGGCGCCTTTTGGACTTTGCATATATTACCAGTTGTAGTATAATAATTATGCCTATTTTATAAAATGAGTTCTTTGACAATCGACGCTACAATCTGGCAGGTCTTACTATGTTGGAGGAGGTAAGGCCGTTTGGAATATAACAGCGGTGACCGCAAACCGGTGACGGCATTATTCATCGATTATGAGCACTGGTACTACAGCCTGCTGCGCTTGGGAAGTTCAGGACCGGACATGGAGGCGCTGCTGGCCGATGTAAAAACCAGGGCTACCCTTAATCAAATCACGGTATTCGGAGATTTTACCCAGGAAGCTATCAAAGGAGAAGTAGCGCGGATCAGGCGCTATACTACCAATATTATTAATTGTGAGAATTCCGGACCGGTACAGAAGAACTATACAGATTTTATTATGTTGGATACTGTTTATCAGACCCTGATCATGCGGCATGATATCGAACAATATATCTTTGTAACCGGAGATGGGCATTTTAGCAGTGTCATCGCTCATCTCAGGACCTTCCATGATAAGCAGGTCGGAGTTTATGGAGTCAATGGCTCATTTAACAATAACCTAAAAGAAGGGGCTAACTGGTGGTTGGCCATCGAACCCCAATATGATTACAAGTATAAGAATATCCTGGACACCATCTGGCATACCGAAGAGCGGAAATACATACCCAGCTTTCAGAGAATGGTAGATAATTGTGCGAAATATAATGGATTGGACCAACATTTAGTAAGCTCTACACTGGCAAGCCTTATCAACCGGGGATATATAACTCAGGAACAGCATGATCTCCCGGGAGGGACCAGTGTTAGGGCTCTGGTTACCGATTGGGCCGCCCTTGAACGTGATGGCCTGTATATTAGAGACAACAGTACGCTTAATAGTGCTGCAGCCCAGTGAAGATGCGATTCCAGTCAATTCTGCATAAAGCAGAACAATAGAAGCCGGCATTTGCCGGCAGGCCTGACAGATTGTGATGTGATTGTCAGAACGCCGGGGAACGGCAGCCCCGGGACCACGAAACCCGTGATTGAGGTGTACAGATATACACCGAATGAGCGGGTTTTTTATTTGGGCTAAAAAAGACCCGGCGGAAAAAGAAATTGGTTCTTGTTTTACTTTTCTCACGGGGCGTTTAAGATATAATAAAAACATTGTATCAACAAAAAATCTTTAGATTGATCTATAACAAAGATTCAAGGAGGAATAGCATGGCGGGCAAGAACCAGGATAAGGAGTTTGTCAAAGAGATCACCAATATGGAGGATGATTTCCCCCGGTGGTACACCGATGTGATACTGAAGGCCGATCTGGTGGATTATTCATCGGTAAAAGGCTGCATGGTGATCAAGCCCTATGGGTATGCCATATGGGAAAGGATACAGGCCATCCTGGATGCGATGTTTAAGAAGACCGGCCATACTAATGTATATCTGCCATTGTTCATCCCCGAGAGCCTGCTCAACAAGGAGAAGGAACATGTGG